>NZ_JAJALF010000012.1:0-131112 GCF_020514995.1 Leisingera sp. McT4-56
ACTCTTTGGGCGCATCCCGCCACCGCAAGCCGTTGCGGTTGATAAAGATAATTCCACTCAGGACGCGCCGGCCATCAACGCGCGGCTTGCCGTGGGATTACGGGAAAAAGGGTTTCAAACGGGCCATCTGCGCGTCGGTCGGCCAGAAGAGATTAGACATGTCACCGCTCGGTTTTCGGCCTGTGAATCATGCTGAAAGCCTGAAATCAATGGGTCCTGACCCTAGGTCTATTGCCATATTTCACCTGTGCTTTCAGTGTTTCTCGGTCAAAGCAGATATTTTCTTCTGAGGCAAGTAGTTGGCGGTAGGCTGCTGATCGCATCAGGCGCATAAACTGCCTCCCTCCGGCCTGGCGGTTCACTACACCGCTCCGAGAAACCATATACAACGCATGCACCACGACCTTGACCATTTCGAGAAGATCGCTCGCGCCACTATAGCTTCCCTGCCGAGGGCCTTCAGACCATCTGCAGATAACGTCATTCTGCGCATTGCCGAATGGCCTGCGCCCGCCATGCTGGACGAACTTGGTTTTGCAGATCCATATGAACTGACGGGGCTCTACGAGGGAATACCTATGACCGAGAAATCGGTTCTCGACATGGCGACACCTCCAGATGTTGTCTGGCTCTTCCGCCAGCCGATCCTGGCGGAATGGCGCGACCGCGGTGATGTCGAGCTGAACCAGTTGATCGCGCATGTTGTTATTCACGAGTTCGCCCATCATTTCGGATGGACTGACGAAGAGATCGCAGCCATCGACCAGTGGTGGGTCTGAACCGCTCTTCAATGCCCAGGAGAAGTTGGCATTCGAGCTTACAGCTGACGTTGCTGCGTCCATGGGGTGCCGCAAGCGCAGTCGACGGTTTCAGCCCCAAGCGGACATGACTTGTGCAGACGCAGCACTAGAGCCGTCCCGAAGTGACGGCGGTTAGCCGACTTTCGTTGCGCCTGCCGAACGAGCTGAGTAATCCGCCGTCAGCGGACGTTCACTCTTCCGCTCTCGCTTAGACGGCGGGTTTCCTTGAAGCTCAAAGCACGCAGATTCCCGTCAACGTCTTGTGCAGTGGTAGAAGCACCCAGTACTTCGGCAACCGGAAACCGGTCGTAGCAATCATACCTGAAAGAGATCAAAAATGATCTGGGAATAGACTCTTTGCAATGTACAGACAGGTACGCTCTGCCTTGCTGCGATCGAATTCTTCTGCATGCAGGTGGAAGTCAGTCCACGTTCCCTCAAGGAGCGCTATCAGACCGTCCGTTGCGAGTTCTGCGTCGGCGTCAGGGTAATTCCCCTCGTCAATAAGCGTTTGGCAGAGCTCAATCATTACATCCCGCAGGCTCGCATCCCTGGAATCGATAGACTTGCGGTATTCCGGGTTCGAGTAAACCTCGGAGCGGAAGGCGAACCAAACAGCGACGTCACGCCGGTTCAGAAAGTCCGGGGAAAGATCCAGCTGGATGATCCTCCTCAACTTTTCTGCAGCGGGCAAGTCCGGGTCCAGGGCCACCTTGTTCCAGCGTTCGGAGTAACTGTTCGACAAGTCTTCGGCGACCGCCAGCAGAAGGTTTTCCTTGGTCTTGAAGTGCAGGTTGATCATGCCCCGCGACAGGCCTGAAATCTCCTGGATTGCAGCAATGGTCGCGCCCCGGAAACCGTGTTTGAAGATGGCTTCCGCGGCGGAATCCAGCAGGTGGCGCCGATTCTTTGACTTGCTGAATTCCCTGGCATTCAGCCCTTCCTCATGCTGGCTGGTATCGCTCACGTCTCCTTTGAACCTCTCTGCATTGAGTGAATGACCTTGAGTTTCCAATGACTTCACACAGCCAAGGCTCAAAGGCAAAAGCTTTTCTTGACTTTGAATGTATGTATGTTCAGTTTGTGATAAATGTTACAACGCAGGTGAGATCATGACGCTGCTGAACACCGACTTCGACACCGTCCGCGATTGGGACAACGGGCATTTCGTTCATCCGTGGGAGGGAATGGCCTATATCGGCCAGAACGACAGGACCTTCACCGAAGGCGGTGAAGGCATCTATGTCACAACGGAAACGGGCGAGCGCCTTATCGACGGGCCGGCAGGCATGTGGTGCGTGCAGATCGGTTACGGAAACACCGAGATCGTCGAGGCGATGGCGGAACAGGCGCGCGAGCTGGCTTATTTCTCACCGTTCAGCAATGCGAACTCCACGTCCGCGCGCCTAGCCCATGAAATAGCCAAACGTACGCCGGGGGATCTGAACCACGTGTTCTTCACCACCGGCGGCTCGACCGCCGTGGACAGTGCGCTGCGTTTCATTCAGTTCCGTAACAACATTCTGGGACGGCCGGAAAAGAAAATCGTCATCTCGCGTCAGAAGGCCTATCACGGCTCGACCTATCTGGCGGCTTCGATGAGCGGCAAGGAGCGTGACAAGGGCTGGTTGGACCAGGCAACGCATCTGACCCACTTCCTGCCCAATGTGAACCCTTATGTCCGCGCGGAAGGCCAGAGCATCGAGGCCTTTCTGGATGAAAAGGTAGCGGATCTGGAGAACGCCATTCTGCAGATCGGCGCTCATAAGGTGGCGGCATTCATTGCTGAGCCGATCCTGTGTTCCGGCGGTGTGATTGTCCCGCCGGCGGGCTACCACAAACGCTGCCTCGAGGTGTGCCGCCGGCATGACGTGCTTTACATCTCCGACGAAGTGGTCACCGGTTTCGGCCGAATGGGCCATTGGTTCGCCTCGGAAGCGGTGTTCGACATCGTTCCTGACATCATCACCTGCGCCAAGGGCATGACCTCAGGCTATGTGCCGATGGGGGCCTGCATCATCTCGGACCGGCTGATTGCCGACGTTTCCGGTGACAAGTCCCGGGACGCGACCTTTTCGAACGGCTTCACCTACTCGGGCCATCCGGTCAGCGCAGCCGCTGCGCTCAAGAACATCGAGATCATCGAACGCGAGGGCATCCTTGAGCATGTGCGAAATGTCACTCCCCATTTCGAAGCACGGCTCGGAGCTCTCGCTGACCTCCCGCTTGTCGGAGATGCGCGCGGCAAGGGGCTGCTCGGCTGTGTCGAGTGCGTAGCAGATGCGTCAGCTGACGATCTACTCGCACTCGACAAGACCGTGGGTGCGATGATCGACGCCCATTGCCAGGAAAACGGCCTCATCCTGCGCCCGATTATCAACATGTGCGTGTTCTCGCCGCCGTTGGTGATCACGGACGGTCAAATCGACCAAATGTTCGACATCCTTGAATCCGGTATCCGCAAGACAACTGACGATCTCATCAAGCAGGGGGTGAACCTCGCATGACTCAATACCGCATGCCGCCCGAATGGGTCCCACACGAGCGGACCTGGATGGCCTGGCCCTGCGCTGAAGGCACCTTTGGCGATAACCTGCCGCAAGTGCGGCGCGAATATGCTGATGTCGCCAAGGCCATCGCACAGTTCGAACCTCTGACCATGCTCTATGACCCGGAGAACTGCGATGGGCTCGGAGAGCTCGAAGACGAAGCCAATATTGAGCTGGTCGCTTGCCCGCTGGATGACAGTTGGCTGCGCGACAACGGGCCGACCTTCGTGCTGGGAGACGATGGCTCGCTTGCTGGTGTGGACTGGACCTTTGATGGTTGGGGCGGCGAGTGGCCTCACAAGAAAGATGCCAATGTTGCAGCCCGTATTATTGAGCTGGCGGGCGCAAAGCGGAACCCGTCCGCCATGGTCTACGAGGGAGGTGCGCTCAATATTGATGGCAAAGGCACCTGCGTTGTCACGCGGCAATGCTATGAACACCGCACCCGCAATGGCGGGCCAACCCCGGAAGAATTCGAAGCAGAGCTGAGCAGGCAACTGGGCCTGTCCAAGGTCATTTGGCTGAACCGCACGCTGGAGAATGACTCGACCAATGGCCACGTCGATGTCGTTGCGGCTTTTGTGCCCGGCGGTGTCCTATGCCAGGTCAGCGCCGATCCGGAGGATTCCGACTATCAGAACCTGCTAGACAACCGCGCCATTCTGGAAGCGGAGACTGATGCGGCAGGCCAGCCGCTCACGATTTTCCAGGTGACCTCGCCGCCTGTAGACCGCAAACCGGACGGCAGCCGCCGCTTCCTGTCGTACATCAACTTCTATCTGGTGAACGGCGGCGTGATCGTCCCGCAATACGGTTTCCCCGAGCACGACCAGGAGGCGCTGGACGTCCTGTCCAGCCTGTTCCCGGACCGCATTGTCGTCGGCGTTCTGACCAACGCGATCGCCGATGGCGGCGGCAACATCCATTGCATCACCCAGCAGCAACCCAAAGCCGGAGCCCCCGTCCATGCGTAATGTAACCCTCGCTGCCACCCAGATGAGCTGTTCCTGGGACAAGGAAAACAATATTGCCAAGGCTGAGGAGCTGGTGCGCGACGCAGCCGGCCGCGGTGCCAATGTGATCCTGATCCAGGAGCTGTTTGAGACGCCCTATTTCTGCATCGAACAGGCGCACAAACATTTCGCGCTGGCCAGCACTGTGGAGGAAAACACGGCAATCCGGCATTTTTCCTCCGTAGCCAGGGAGCTGGGGGTGGTCCTGCCGGTATCCTTCTTTGAACGTGCCGGGCAGAGCTACTTCAATTCGCTGGCAATGATTGACGCCGACGGAACGGTCATGGGGATTTACCGAAAGTCGCATATCCCCAATGACGTCGCTTACCAGGAGAAACAGTTCTTCAGCCCCGGCGATACCGGCTTCAAGGTCTGGGACACAGCCTTCGGGCGCGTGGGCGCGGCGATCTGCTGGGACCAGTGGTTCCCTGAAGCCGCCCGCTGCATGGTGTTGCAGGGTGCGGAAATGCTGCTTTACCCCACCGCCATCGGCTCCGAACCGACCCGCCCGGATGCCGATTGCATTCCCCATTGGCAGACCGTGATGCGCGGCCACGCCGGTGCCAACCTGGTGCCGGTCGTTGCCAGCAACCGGGTGGGCGAGGAAGTCGCCACGGAGGACGATAAACTGCGCATGGCCTTCTTCGGCGGCTCCTTCATCGCCGACCAATTTGGCCAGAAAATAGCCGAGGCCGAGCGCGAGGACGGTGTGGTTCTGACCGCGGAGTTCGACCTGGATGCGGTGGCCGAAACGCGCCGCTACTGGGGGGTCTTCCGGGACCGCCGGCCGGACCTCTATGGCGCGATCAGCACCTTTGATGGACGCACGGGCTGACGGCCGGAGGGAGAAGCAAGGTGACTTTGGACAAGAATGCCAGACTGGGTCTGCTGCTGGCCACGCCGACGACGCTCTATGTTCTGTTGCTGATTGCAGCGCCTGTGGGGATGACGATTGCTTACTCCTTCTGGACCCAGGAGTTTGTGGATGTGACGCGCGACTTCACCTGGGCCAACTACCGGGAAGTCTTTGCAGACCCATTGTACCGCACGCTGATCTTCCGCTCGGTACGGATCGCCGCCATGGTGACGCTGCTGACCGTTCTGCTGGCTTTCCCTGTGGCCTACCACATCGCGTTCAATGTCAAGAAAAACAAGGCGATGTGGCTGTTCCTGGTGACCATCCCCTTCTGGACAAGCTACCTGCTGCGGGTGTTCTCTTGGAAGCTCATTCTTGCACAGAACGGGGTGGTCAATTCCGCGCTGCTGTGGCTCGGTGTCATCGACACCCCCATCGACACTCTGCTTTACAACTCCGAAGCCGTGGTGGTGACTCTGGCACACGCCTGGGCTCCCTTTGCGATCCTGCCGATCTTTGTGTCACTGGAAAAGATCGACCGCAGCTATTTGGAGGCGGCAAAGGATCTGGGGGAGGGGCCGGTGCGCAGCTTCCTGCGGGTGACCCTGCCGCTGTCGATCCCCGGCATCATCGGTGCCAGCATGATCATCTTCATTCCCACCGTTGGCGATTACGTCACCCCGGCGCTGGTTGGCGGGTCGGACGGCGCAATGGTCGCCAACATGATCCAGGTCCAGTTCGGCAAGGCCAACAACTGGCCGCTGGGGGCGGCGCTGGCGCTGTCGGCCGTGGTCTGCGTGACGGGTGCCGCCTGCTTGCTGGTGCTTGGCCTGAAACTGATTGAAAGGAGCCTGAAATGAACCGCGTTGTTGCCGTTCTGTCGCGGATTGGCAGGCTGCTGCCCGCCTATGCGGTGCTCTATATCGGGTTCCTTTACCTGCCGATCCTGCTGCTGCCGCTGTTTTCCTTCAATGACTCCAAGGTACTCGGTTTCCCGCTGACAGGCTTCACGACAAAATGGTACGCGAGCCTGGCTGAACAGACGGCCCTGTTTGACGCTTTGAAAAACAGTCTGATCGTGGCCGTTGTTTCGGCGGTGGTGGCCACCAGCCTGGGCACGCTGATCTCACGCGCGATCACCAAGCACCGCTTCCCGCTGCGCCGGACCAGCCAGACCATCGTCATGGCACCGCTGGTGATGCCCGAAATCATCATCGCCATTTCGCTGCTGATCGTGTTCCTCGGCATCGGGATCGGCACCACGCTTTTCACCGTGATCCTGGCCCATTCGCTGCTGACCATTCCGTTCTGCGTGTCGATCATGACATCAGCCTTCGGTCAGTTCGATGATGCGCTGGAAGAGGCCGCCGTTGACCTCGGCGAAACTTCCTGGGGCGCACTGCGGCGGGTGACGCTGCCGGTTGTCTCGCCGGGGATCATTTCCAGCCTGCTGATCAGCTTTACGGTCTCCTTCGATGAGTTCATCCTGGCCTTCTTCCTGTCCGGCAACAGCCCGACGCTGCCGGTCTATATCTGGAGTCAGGTGCGCTTTCCGGCGAAGCTGCCGAACGTGATCGCGCTCGGCTCGCTCCTTATCCTTATTTCCATTCTGTTCCTGCTGGTGGCCGAACGCTTCCGCCGCCGCAGCGAACGTTTCACACAGCAACCCGAGTAGGACCTACCGGCATGGACCATAAGATCGCCGTCAATATCGCCAATGTCAGCAAGTCCTTCGGAAGCTTCCGGGCTGTCAGGAACGTGAACCTGCAGCTGAAGGAGGGGGAGTTCTTCTCTCTGCTCGGCCCCTCGGGCTGCGGCAAGTCCACGCTGCTCAGAATGATCGCAGGCTTCGAGGAACCGTCGGAAGGCACCATCTCCATCGGCGGCCTGCCAATGGCCGGGATTGATGCCAACCACCGGCCAACGAATATGGTGTTTCAGAGCTACGCCATCTTTCCGCATTTGAACGTCGAGGAGAACATCATCTTCGGCCTGGCGCGCTCCGGTCTGAGCCGGTCAGAAAAGCGGGCCAGAGCGGAAGGCATGCTGGCCAAGGTCGGCCTGGTGGGGCTGGGCCGGCGCGGCGCGCATGAGCTGTCCGGCGGCCAGCGCCAGCGGGTGGCCCTGGCCCGGGCTCTGGTACTGGAACCTAAGGTCCTGCTGCTGGACGAGCCGATGTCGGCGCTCGACAAGAAGCTGCGCGAACAGATGCAGATGGAACTGCGGGCATTACAGCGCTCGGTTGGGATCACCTTCCTGATGGTAACCCATGACCAGCATGAGGCGATGACGATCTCGGACCGCTGCGGTGTGATGTTCGAGGGCAAGCTCGCACAGGTGGCCACACCGCACGAGCTCTATCAGAAGCCCAACACCAAACAGGTCGCGGATTTCATCGGCGGGATGAACTTCTTTGATGGCAGCATCAAGGCCAATGGCGGCACTCAGCTTGAAGTGGAATTGCCTCGGTTCGGGCAGCTTTCGGTCGATGCGCATGGCGTTTCGGATGGCATTGGAGCCGCAGTCACGATCGGCCTGCGGCCCGAGCGCGTTCATATCGGCAGCGACCGCCCTGAAGGGGCCGATGTGGCCGTTCCGGCGCGCGTGATCGACCGGGCCTTCTATGGCGAAACAATCCACTACTACCTGGAGCTTGAGGGCCGGACTGATCCGCTGATCGCCTCGGTGACAAATTTCGAACGGGCCGACCATTTTGAGATCGGTGATGCCGTGTGGTCAGGCTTTCGCGGCGGTGCGGCCGTCGCCCTTCCCAAGAAATGAACCGAATGTCCTGAGAGGAGGAATACCCATGAAGATCAAATCCCTTTCGGCCGGGCTGGCCCTGGGAGCGCTGGCCGCCTTTGGCGCCAGTGCGGGCCAGATCACCGTGTTTGACTGGTCAGGCTACGACGATCCAGGCTTCTTTAACGCCTATGTCGAAAAACATGGAGGCGCCCCCGATTTCTCGTTTTTCGCGGATGACCACGAGGGCTTCAACAAGCTGCGTTCCGGTTTCAAGGCCGATCTGGCCCATCCCTGCAGTGGGCTGATCGGCAAGATGCGCGCTGCCGACCTGATCAAGCCGATTGACACCGCGCGCTTGGATGCCTGGGGCGAACTGCTTCCCACATTGGCTCAACTGCCGGAAGTGTCGTCTGACGGCCAAATCTGGATGGTGCCTTTTGATTGGGGAAATACCGGTCTCGTCTACCGGACAGATCTCGTCGAAGGCGATATCGACCTGAAGATGCTGGCGGACCCGGCGCTGGCAGGCAAGGTTTCACTGCCGGACGTGGTCGAAGATGCCTACGGCTTTGCGGCGCTGGCTGTTGGCGTCAACGACTGGAGCGAAATGACGGATGAGAAATTCCAGGAGGCGTCGGACTTCCTGCGGGCTGTTCATAAAAACGTGCGTTTCTACTGGAGCGACCAAGGGCAGTTGGATGCGGCCATCAAGTCAGGAGAGATCCACGCCGCCTGGGCCTGGAATGCGACCGAACTGTCGCTGATCTTCGATAATGTTCCGGTGAAACTGGTGCGTGACCCTGAGGTGGGCGTTGCCAGCTGGGCTTGCGGCTATGTGCATCTCAAGGACGGCGAAGGCAGCGATGAGGACGTGTATGACTTCCTGAACGCGCTGTCGGATGCCGAGAGCGGCAAATACCTGATCGAGGCTTGGGGCTATGCACACGCCAACGCTGGTTCCTATGGGATCGCCGATCAGGAGGCTGTCAGAGCTTACGGCTATTCCGATCCCGAAAGCTTCATGGCTGAAAGCCTGTTCGGTTTCCGCGTGCCCAACGAGATGGCTGCGAAAATGCTGAAGGAATTCGAGCGGATCAAAGCCGGCTTCTGATCCGGCCGCAGATCACCCAATGGCGGCGCCAGCGCCGCCGCAACCCCGCCGCCACAGGAGAGATCCATGGTAAAAACACCCTACGCTGACGGTTTCCGTATGCCTGCCCGGTTTGCACCCCACGCCCGTACCTACATCGGCTGGCCGACCGAGCTGAACTACCGAAGTGACCTGGCGCGGTCCCGGGCGGAATATGCCGGTGTTGTCCGTGCGGTGGCGGAATTTGAGCCGGTGACCGTGATCGCCGACCCCGGCGACGCGGCCGGTGCGCGGGCCGCGCTTGCCGGCTGCGGCAATGCCAAGATCCTGGAAATCCCGATCAACGACGCTTGGCTGCGCGACAGCGGCTGGATCTTCGTCAAGAACGATGAGGGCGAAGTCGCACTGGTTCAGTTCCAGTTTAACGGCTGGGGCGGAAAATACGCCTGCGACAAAGACATGCGCGTTGCTGAACATCTTGCCGACCATCTCGGCATCAGGCTCTATCATGCGCCTTTCATTTGCGAAGGCGGCGGCATCACTGTCGACGGCGAAGGCACCTTGATCACCACCGAGCAAGTGATGCGCAACGCAAATCGGTACAACGGCGTGTCGCAGGGCGATCTCGAAGGATTGCTGCGGGACTATCTCGGCATAGAAAAGGTGATCTGGTTGGAGCTGGGGCTGGTCGAGGACGCCGGCACCGACGGCCATGCAGACAACGTGGTGGAGTACCTCGCCCCCGGTGTTGTGCTGGCCCAGACAGTGACCGATCCGTTGAACCCGAACTATGAGTTGAGCCAGGAAAACCTGCGCCGCCTCAAAGACGCAACGGACGCAAAGGGGCGCAAGCTCGAAGTGATCGAGATGCCGCGCTTGCCCTACACCGATCCTGCCCATGGGGAGCCCATGCCGGTGCCCTATGTGAATGCCTACGCCGTCAATAATGCGCTGATCACCCCGATGATTGGAGGAGCAGATGACGAACAGGCGTGCGCCGAATTGGAAGAGCTGTTCCCCGGCCGCAGAATCGTGGGCGTGGACAGCACTTTTATCGCGCTCGATGGCGGGGGTATCGGCTGCATCACGCAACAGCAGCCCGCCGGAACTCTGGCTGCTCCATAAGGTGTTGACGGGTATGCTTAGTAAGAGTTGGCCTCGTCAAGGACCAACTTGAACTGCTTTCTGCCTTACGTGGAACTGTTGGTTTGGACACTTGCCTGAGACACTCAGCGAGCGGCAGCAATGTCCGTTTGGGAGACCCAAACTGCGGTGAAGGGAGCACTGGCAATTGTCTCCTACGACAAGCCGCAGTGCAGTATTCTAAAAATAGCAGAGGTCCGGATAAGGCCGCTGCAGTCGCTGTTCAAGCGTTTGGCGGACCTGGGACTTGTGAAGACGGCCTAGAGCCCGGCCTTCCGATTGCCGCAGTACACGCAACTTGAAGTGAAGTATTGAAAACAGAGCTCGTAGATTTTGCGATTGCACCAGTTACTTCAATTGAACCCGTGTCATTCGCGTCCGCGGCATGTTTGCTTGTAGAAACTTTTGGTTCCGGCCATCGCGACGCATGGTCTGAAGTTTACTCAACCTCGTACATCAGAAGCTACGCATAAATCAGACAAATGAAAAAAATATGTTAGCACTTAGAGAGCCCGTGCGAGTTCTCCTCGCACGATCCGGCGTTGTTTTGGGGATAGAGGGCTGCGGAGCGTGACATGGAAACTCTACAATTCACAGATGAAATGGCAGTTGTTCTTGGGCTTCTCGGATTTACGGTTTTCCTATTTGTCTCTGAAGTCATTCGAATTGACTTGGCGGCACTGCTTGTTCTCGTGCTGGTTGGTATCCTGAGCTACCTCCCAGGGCTCGAAAATCTGGCGGATGCAACCCATCTGTTCGATGGCTTCGCCTCCAACGCTGTCATATCGATCATTGCCGTGATGATTGTCGGCGCCGGGCTGGACCGGACCGGGATCATGAACAAGGTTGCAGCGGCCATCCTGAAACACGGCGGAGCGACCGAGGCGCGGGTGCTTCCGATCGTGTCGGGAACGGTCGGCTTTATTTCCAGCTTTCTGCAGAACGTTGGCGCGGCGGCGCTGTTCCTGCCGGTCGTCAACCGGATATCTGTGCGCTCGGGCATTGCGTCCAACCGCCTGCTGATGCCAATGGGGTTTTGCGCGATCCTAGGCGGCACAATGACGATGGTCGGATCCTCCCCGCTGATCCTGCTGAACGATCTGGTCCTGACTGCGAACCGGGGGCTGCCGGAAGGGGCCAAAATCGAAACCTTCGGGCTGTTCTCTGTCACCCCCATCGGCGTTGCGCTGGTGGCCACGGGCATTCTGTATTTCTTGCTTCTTGGCCGCTGGGTACTGCCTGGATCGCCGGAACCGGCCGAATTGGTTTCCGGCGGCGGCACCTCCGAATACCTTGAGCGTGTCTACGGCCTGCACGCCGATGTTTTTGAAGTGGATGTGCCTGCAGACAGCGCGCTTGTGGGGCAGGTTCTGGCCGACATCAACAACGACAACAATCTCTACATCATCTCGACCTTCTACCATGGCAAAGTGTCGATGATTCAGATTTTGACCGCCGAGATTGCAGCGCCGTGCAGGCTGGCCATCATTGGCAACCGGCAGGTGGTGCGGGATTTCGCGGACCGCTACGGGCTGACGGTCCGCCCTGAACTGGATGTCTTCGTCGAGGAATTTGCCGCCACGAACGCCGGTGTCGCCGAGCTGGTCATCCCGCCGGATTCCAAGCTGATCGGCAAAAGCCCGCGCCAGCTGCTGCTGCGCAAGACATATGGCCTGAGCCTCATGGCGATCCACCGGGGCGAGGAAACCTTGAGCCACGTAAAAACGGAAGAACATGAACCGACCCAGATCGGGCTGGTGCCTTTCAGGGCCGGCGACATGCTGGTCACGCATACCCGCTGGGACAATCTGATGCGCATCAAGGCCGACCGGGACTTCATCGTGGTGACCACCGATTTTCCGCAAGAGGAGCTGAGGCCGCACAAAGTCGGTTGGGCGCTGCTGTTTTTTGCAATTTCGCTGTCACTCATCCTGTTCACGGATGTGCGCCTGTCCCTTTGTCTCCTGACCGGCGCGGTCGGGATGCTGCTGAGCCGGGTTTTGAGCATCGACGAAGCCTACCGCGCGGTTGGGTGGAATACAGTGTTTCTGCTGGCCAGCCTCATCCCGCTCGGGCAAGCCGTTCAGAACACCGGCACTGCCGAGTGGATTGCTCAGCATATTCTTGTCCTTCTTGACGGATGGCCAGTCTGGTCGCTGCAAGTGGGCGTGGCCATTCTTTCGACGGTATTCTCCTTGGTGATGTCAAATGTCGGCGCAACGGTGCTCCTCGTCCCATTGGCAGTCTCGATCGCCGTGGCCGCTGGGGCAAGCCCGGCGCTCTTTGCGCTGACGGTAGCTATATCGACATCGAATTCGTTCATCATCCCAACGCATCAGGTCAATGCGCTGATAATGGGGCCGGCCGGCTACAAGGTTACAGATTTTTTGAAGAGCGGAGGTATTATGACGGTCCTTTTTCTGGCCGTTTCAATAGTTATGCTTAACGTGATGTTTTGACCCAAAAGCAGTCGAGACCAAGCTGATTTGAGACGGGTTTCAAGACGGTGGCCGGTTTCCTGCAGCGCCATCGGACACCATGGGAATGGCGGCTGTAACCGCCATTGGCCGACATTCAGTGAACGGCAGAATTGTCCCGACTGTGTGAGTTCACCGGCTCCAGAACCTCGCAGTCGCAGCGAACGGCAGAAACGGCGGGCTGCGCCGCAGCACAAAACCTCAGCTTTTTGCGTCAAACGGCCAAGTTTGCAATGGGCGCTTCCTGCGCATTCCTGACCTTGGCCCTACCTGAGGCAAGACAGATATTGTCCTGTCTACTGTGAAGGAGCAGATATGAATGTCTGTTCCCAATCCTGGGGTTACAAACTTCTCAAAATTTTCACACAGCCGGGCCAATGGTCTCGAACTTACCTTGAAGCACACTCGCAACCAACGGTGGGGTAGATACCATCCTGAATCTATCCTGGGGCCTCACGGGTTGGACACTCGCGCTTGCATAAGCGATCTTGCCCTAAAGTTATGCAAGAATGAAACGGAGTACCCCGTTGATAGAAACGTTGCCCCTGGCGGTCGAACCTTCGGAGCGTGAGACACTTCCCTCCTTCTTTTCGCGCATGGCCGCGATCAATGGTACCGGCGCCACCGGATTTGCCCTTGATCTTGGCGTTAGCTTAAAGCGAATCCTGAACCAGGAGCAGGAAGCAATTGACATTCTTGCCACCTGATCCGGTTTGGCGCCCGATCAGCTGTCAACCATGCTGTCATGGACAGGTGAGCGTATCGGGGGTGTACGCATGAAATTTCGCGGGGAAGTTTTTGTCGCCCGCGCCGTACGCAACCCCGTCATCCGCGGCTGCCCTCATTGCCTGCGCGAGGCGGCAGAAAAACAAGCCTCTCCGCTGAGGCACATGGCCATGGCGGGAGACTGGCTGTGCCGTCGTGTTGATGTGTGCTTGCGGCACCGCCATCCTCTGATGCCACTTTGGGAAAGCTCGCGGCCTGTAAATCGTGATGATGCTGGTGCCAGATTGGCTGAAATCCTGCCAGACCTTCTGGCGGGCAAATTTGACTGCGATCTGATTGAGCCGTCCGCCTATGACGTCTGGCTTGATCGGCGCCTGTCGCAAGGTGAGGACAAAACATGGCTGGCAACTCAGCCTTTGTTTGCCGCCATGACCTTCTGTGCGTTGCTTGGCAAGGAACTCCTCCGTGCTCAGGAACTTGAAGCTGACGACCCTGCTGCGAAGGCCAAAGGCTTTGATGCCGCATCGAGAGGGCCTGAGGCAATCACGTGTGCGCTCGATCGCATTTTGCAGGCGGGGGATGGGGGGTACTTTGGGTCAAAACAGGCATTGCCGATGCTGCTCGAGGCACTTGGTCGCCTCTATCGCAGCGATGATAACTTTGATGGGTTTCGCGATATTGTACGTCGGCATTTGTTGAGGATCTGGCCGGTCGAGGCGGGAGATGAGGTTCTCGGTCAAACCGTGCCTGAACGACGCTTCCATTCGCTTGCCTCGGCAAGCAGGGAAACCGGGGTCGGCAAGTCGGTCCTCAACGGTTTCCTGACTGAGGCTGGAGCGTTCCCTCCTGATGACACGCGCGCTGATGCTCGCAAGACCTTCGACGCAAAGAAATACAAACCCCTTCTGGAGGAGATCCCGACTTTGGTCGGGCCGATTGCGATGCGCAAAGCAATGGGCGCGACGCTAGTCGAACTCAAATCTCTAGAAGCTGACGGCGTTCTGGCGCCCAGGACGAAAGTTGCAACGATCAAGTCTCCCTGGCGGGTGTCTGATGGGCTGTTCCTGCTCAAGGAGCTGGAGCGAAAAGCTATTATGCTAGAAGCTGGTACGCCAGGATGGGAAACGATCCAGCATGTTCACAAGCGAGTGGGTCTTTCTGTCGGCCAGGTTATCGCTGCGATCAGGGACGGCAGATTGAGGGTCGGCAAGCGCGCTGAGGCGTTTGGGTATCACGGACTCGTCGTCAACGTTGCCGAAGTTGATCAGTCGGAGTTACTTCGCCCCCGCGAGCAGAAAATGGCGGCCATGGAAGGGGAGGTGAACGCAACTGCCTTTGCCCGCTCAATCGGAGTGCGGGAGAAGGGGGCGTTCCAAGCGTTGATCGAAGGTGGCCATACGCCTGCGATGGAGGTTCTGCACCCGGTGACAAAGCGCTCCCAGTGGCGGATGTCCGGTGCGGACATCGCTGCTTTCCATGACAAGTTCACCCCGCCGACGGTGATAGTGAAGGAGACCGGGCTGCACCGGAACACGATTCTGGCGGCTTTTGCAGCTCACGGGATTGAAGCTTTCCGGCTGAATGGTGTGGCTATCGGACCTATCTACCTCCTAAAGGAGGTTGCACCCGTCCTGAACACGCTCATGAGCTGACATTTGCCTGCTGGTCCCCTGGGGCCGGTCGAGGAGCGAAAGCGTTTTCTATCTGAGCCTTTACTACTCTCAACTTCACTTGGCACTTTCCACTTGACACAGGGTGTGCATCAAAAACCCCCAAAGTGTGCAAGGTTATGCCTAATTGGCAGCAACAAAAGGAGAAAATGGCGATCCCTGAAGGACACCATAGTTCAAGCAAAATCAAAGGCTTATGCTGTATAATTCCTGAAAGTGGTGCTATATCTTTCAATAGGTTACAGACAGGCCTGTATAACTGGTATCGCTTAAGAAATCTCTGCCCAGTACTTGGCTGACATCCCTCAGTTGGGGAAAGCCTTGCCAACTCATGCTGTACTGTTCTCCCCCTTTCAGTACTGCACTAGAGATTGTTGGATTGGCCGTTAAGAGCCCATAGCCGCCCTTAGTACTAAGCTGAGATGCCGCGACCGCAGTCGCCAGCTTGCCCCCCCCCCTATGCCGTCCTCGGGCTGAAGGCGATACCACATAGGCGGGTGTAGGCAGAGTTGCATTCCACAGTAGGATTTCAGACACAAGCCAGTCTCTCGCTGTCGTTGAGCCTGAACCAACCAGGCGAGGGAGCTATCGCACCAATCAACTGGGGTATGAGCGACTCAAAGTCACATTTGAGTTGCAGCCCCTTGCGCACACTCTATCAAACATTGAAATGGTGAGTTATAGCTACGAGCTGCGGTTGCTTGCGCTGAGAATCGATTCAACAAAAAAATCATTGAGGTGGATATGGGCGTGGATTGGGCAGATCTTGAATTGCAGGTTCGAGAAATTGCGGAAACCCATTGGGATGGAAAATGTGAACCACGGTATGTTGCTGGCGTAAAATGCGATGGAATTATTGAATTGCGCGATGACTATTGGGTCGCTATTGAGGTATCTCGAGAAAACAGCCTGCACAAACTTCGAACAGATTTGGCGAAATTCGGCAGCATTCGACCGGCGCAGATGGCAGCAGGAGTGTATGTCGAGTGTTATTTCATTACTCTTGGCGACACAACATCTCTAAAAGATACCGGGAGAGCAAACAAAGTTGAAGTGATGTCAGTAACAGATTTCTCTGAGAAATTTGTAGGGAGAAGCGCTTACAACTATGTGCGCTCTCAAAGTAATTTTGGCAGTGCCGTTGACCCCGACACAGGAGAGAAAGACGACGCCTTCTTCTCTGAAGTAACATACTTTTCAGAAGAGGGGAATAAAAAATTCTCGTTAGAGGAAATTGCTGAACGAGTGGCGGCAGGTGAAACGTTAGTTCTCCTAGGTGAATTTGGATCTGGAAAGTCTAGGTGCGTGCAAGAGGTTTTTTCACTGCTGACCTGCAATGGAAACCTTTTTCCCGTTTTGGCAATTAACTTGCGGGAATGCTGGGGGTTGAATAGTTTTGATCTAATTATCAGATCTCACTTGGAGTCTCTTGGTCTAAGTAAATACGCAGACAACCTCGTGAAACTGGCCGCCGCAGGAAAAGTGAAATTCTTGCTCGACGGTTTTGACGAGATAGGATCCCAGTCATGGACCGGTGAAGTTCAGCGTCTGAAGGAGCTGAGGCGTCGAAGCTTGGTCGGTGTTTATGACTTGGTATCAAAATGCTCCCGTGGCGGAGTGTTAATAACAGGACGAGAACATTACTTTTCGGATGATGGTGAACTTCGGAAGTGCATTGGAGTTTCCGACAGCGCAGATTTTTTGACGTGCCCGCAAGAGTTTTCTGAGAGCGAACTCGAGGAGTACCTTAAGTCGAATACAAAGCTTGTTTCCTTGCCGAACTGGATGCCGCGCAAACCATTAATCTGCCAACTGTTTGCGAAGCTCGAAGCCGATGAGATTTCAGCGATCACTGATAATGCGAATGATGAGGCAGACTTTTTTGAGAGATTTCTGGAGGCCATTTGCGCAAGGGAGCGCAAAATTCACCCTTCCATCGATGATGAAGTTTTGAAGAAAGTCCTTTTGTCCCTGGCGGAAAGAACAAGAGAAAAACCATACAGCTCTGAGGAAGTCTCCCCAGACGAAATAAATGACTCTTTCTTCCAAGTCTCCGGACTTACCCCGCTAGACGAGTCTTCGATAATGTTGCAGCGATTGCCTTATCTTGGTCGCACTGATGCAGGAAACTCAAATCGTGTCTTTGTGGACGAATACGCGAAAAGTGGACTTAAGGGATTGGCCCTAAGAGATCACATATACTACACAAACAAGGAGATATCTCACAAGAAATGGCTGAAGGGTGTGGGTGATTTTGGATCTCGGCTCCTGTCGCAGAATGTCACAAATTGGGGTGATGCTCATAAATTTGCCAAATTCTGCCAAAATCATGGTAATTTTCAAGTAGCAGCTGACGTTGTGGCCGCCCAGTTGGAGAGCGATGAAGATCACATTGACTTCAATTCACTCAATGTAACTTCGGCAAGCTTTGATTCCCTCAACTTCTCCCAAAAGGCAATTTCGAATTTATTTATTTCGGAAACCACCGTTGGTGACATTTCTCTGGAGGGTGCGGAGTTTGAAAAGTGTAGGTTTGAAAGAATACTTGCTGAGAGGGTTTCTGGAATTGGTTCCATCGAGCGCCTTCCCGAAGCGTTTATTGAATGTTCCGTTGATCACGTTGACAATCTTGAGAACGTTGCCCGCATAAGTGAGTTACCACTCACCAAGGGTCAAAAGACGATTATATCTGTCATCAAGAAGCTGTTCTTCCAAAAGGGACGAGGTCGTAAAGAGGAAGCACTACTTAGAGGGCTTGAAGAATATTGGGACAAAGATTCCGCCGAAGCATTCCTACGATATGCACTGGCAGAAGGGATAATAATTGAAGCCAGAGGGCGGCATGGAAAGCTGTATGTTCCTCAACGCAGGCATACTAAGCGTATGGCAAACATTATTGAGAAGATGGATCAGTGCGCGGATGAGATCTGGTCGCTAGCAAAGTAATGACGATCCTTTTGGGGGCGGTCTCCTTGCCTATTGCTGAAGCATGAATACAGAAGCAGCACTTAAGTCGAAAGGTTACGTCGAGGGGTAACAATGACTACCATCTTCAGTGCCGATGCTGCGTAACAGCGGAAGGTGTAAGCTCTTGGCCGCTGCTAGGAGCGTGCCTACCGAACACCAGAAAACAAACAGACGGGCGGTTTCAAACCCTCGGCGCTAAGCTGACATTCACAACCTTCCAAATTGAGGTTGCGGCGAAGGGCCGCTTCGTCCGCAGGTTGTCCCTGCTGGCAACCATTGGCGGGTGCTCAGCGATGCTCCTTTAAGCTCCGCAGTCTCTAGGCAGCGACATGTCGGGAAAACTTTGCTCTTACGAAGGCTAGGAGGATGCAATTTGAGTTTGTACTGAGTCCGATCAATGAACTGTCATTGCGCGGCCTGCATCTGCGGCAACTAGTGCGAAAGGTATACAAACCGATTATACAGCGCAAAAAACAGTCTAAGTTATTGATTTCATGCAGTAAAATTAAACTATGGCGATCCCTGAAGGACTCGAACCCTCAACCTGCTGATTAGAAGTCAGCTGCTCTATCCAGTTGAGCTAAGGGACCGCTTGGCGCCAGTTATGACAGGCTCCGGCCGGGGGTCAAGCCGCGGCGCGCAGATCCAGGCGCATAAACACGGACCAGGGGTCTTCGGCGTAATCCGCAAACGGCGGGCAGGGCGCAAAGCCGAAGGACTCATACAGCCTTCGCGAGGGCAAGAAGTCATCGGTGGAGCCGGTTTCCAGGCAGACCGCGGCGGCCTGTTCGCTGCGGGCAAGGTCAAGCAGGAACTCCAGCATGGCGCGGCCGGCGCCGCTGCCGCGGGCCTCGACCAAGGTGTGCATCGACTTCAGCTCGCGGGCGCCGTCGCCGAGGTCCTTGAGCGCGCCCATGGCCAGTGCCCGGCCGGACCGGCGCAGCAGGAAGAATTTCACCTCCGGCCCCTCCAGCCCGCTGATGTCCATGGCGTGGCAGCTTTCCTCGGGCGATTGCGCCGCCATCTGCGCCAGATGGCGGCGGATCAGCGCGGTGGCCTCCGGGTCCGAGGGGCGGGCGGCGGTGATGTCGAACGCGGCGGAAGCTGTGGCGGTCATCGTCGGGGTCCATTGGGCTGTGTGCGGGCTGCGCTGCCGCAGCCGCCTGTCCCCGGGTTGTAGCGGCCAAATTGCGGCTGGCAAACCCGGAAACGAGTACAAACGCCTGCTGCAGGGGCGTGTGCCTCCTTTTTGTGCAGCGCGCCCCGGGCTCAGCCGTAGAGGCCGCTCCAGGCGGCGGCCTGGGCCCGGGCCGCGGCGGGCGGCAGCGCCAGAAGCAGCAACGCGCCGCCGTCCGAGGCCGCCAGGATATGCTGCTGCGGCGAGACCGGCAGCAGCAGGCAGTCGGGTTTCGGCACCGGCACCCGGGCAGAGGCGGGGCGGGCGGCGCGGGCGGTGAGCGCGCTGCGCACCGCCTCCAGCTGGGCCAACAGCGGCGCAGGACCGGCGGTTTCGGCGGAGCCGCTGCCGCGGGGGCAGTAAAGCCAGGCGGCGGCCTGGTCGGCGGCCTGGGCACGGAAGCGGTCCAGCGGCCCGTGGCCGGCGCCAGAGAGTGCGGCCTCCAGCATCCGCGCCGAACAGCTGCCGGCCCCCTGCGGTGCAGCACAGGGGCGGCGGCGGAAGCAGAAGCCCCGGCCCTGCGCCTCAGCCGCCGCCTCCAGGCGGCGCAGGCGGGCGGCAAACAGCTGCGCCGCTGCGGTCGGATCCTCGGCGGCGGGGGAGGAGTCTGCGGCGGCGGCAAGGCTGAGGCCTGCCAGCCTGCGCTGCGCAAGGGTGAGGCTTGCGGCAGGCTGCTGCCCGATCACCAGGGTAAGCTGGCGCGGCAGCACGGTTTCGCTGATTTCCCGCAGCACGGCGGCACTGAGGCTTTCCTGCCCGGCCGCCGGTCCGGCGTCTGCCGGTTCCGTCAGCCGGGCCAGCGCCTGACGCAGCTTCGCCGCGGCGGTCTGCTGCTTCGGGGCCTGATGTGCCGGATCCGCCATCACACCCCCCCGACCAGGGCTGCCAGCAGCTGGCGCGCCGGGAAGGCCAGCCGGGTGGCGGCATCGGCATCGGCGCAAACGCAGAGCACCGCATCGCCGGTCCCGCCCGCGGCGCGCAGGAACAGCCGTGCCTCGCCCGGGGCCAGCACCAGCACGTCGTCCGCCGGGGCCGCCGCTGCGGTGCCCGCCGCCCGGGCGGCGGCATCCAGCGCCAGGAACCCGCGCCGGGCCTGCTGACAGAGATCGTCAAGATATTCCTGCGGGTGGCCGGACGCGCTGCTGCTGCGCAGGACAATAGTGGCGCCGAGATCGCCGAAGGCAGCCAGGCGGCAGCCGGGCTCCTGGCGGCGCAGATCGTCGAGCTGGCGGGCCAGAGTCATCGGCTCCCTCCGCTGCGGGCCTGCACGGGCTGTGGCACGGGTCGTGGCGGCATGGCGTCCTTACTCGCTGTCAAACGGTGCTTCGGGAGGCAGGCGGTCCGGCCGCGGGCTGCGCCGCGAGGCCGCTGACACCCGCCGCGGCGTCACCCGCGGGCCGCTTTCGGCCTCGGCGGGCACCGGCGGCTGGGCGCTGCTGCCGCGGGGGGCAGCGATGTCCAGCACTTCTGCCCGCAGCGCCTGATCGGGCTGCAGCGGCTGCGCCGCAGCCCGGTCCCGGGCCGCCGTGCTACCGCGCCCCGGCTGCGACCAGTTCAGCAGCAGGTCGACCAGGTATTCGATGAACCCGTCGGCGCCGCTGGTCTTCCAGGCCTCCATGTCCTCGCCGGCGGAGAGCGCCTGGCTGAGCGACAGCGGAAAGATGGCGTTGAAGGCATCGCCGGTTTCCTTCTGCACCCGGCGCAGCACCCGGTCGCGGTCACGCGGGGTCTTGAGCTTGTCAAAATGGGTGATCAGCAGGGTGCTGGGGGCATCGAGGCGGGCCGCGATCTCCTCCCAGGCGGCGGCCTCGGACTGGCGCCAGGCCTGGGTGGCATGGGTGCACCAGATCACACTGTCGACCTCCGGCAGCAGGTTCTGCCAGACGCTGGCGGGCATGTTGGGATCGGAGATCCCGGGCATGTCGATCAGGTCGCACAGCTCCAGCGCCTCGGCGGGCAGGCTCAGGCGGATCAGCGCGGTGGTTTCCAGCGGCACGCTGGCCAGATCCTCCAGCGGCACCGGCGCCTCGCTGCCGTCGGTGCCGACAAGGCGGGCGCCCTCCGCCCCGTGCGAGATCCACACCGGCGGCAGGCGGGTGGCGGTAACCCGGGTCGGCAGCGGCTGGCGGCCGACCAGCAGGTTGGTGAGAGTGCTCTTGCCGGCGCTGAATTCGCCCATCAGCGCCAGCCGGGGTTTGCGCGGCAGGGCGGCTTCAGGGGCGAAGGGGGCGGCAGCAGGAGCGGTGGCCTGCGAGGCAGTCTGATACGTCATGCGGTGAAACTCCTGAGTGTTTCCATGGCAGTAGCGGTCTGTGACTGGCGGCGGCCGGCCTCATCGCCGGCAAACAGCGCCTGCATGTCGCCGCCGCCGCGGGAGCAGTCGGCGATCTCCAGCAGGATGTCGCGCTGATCGTCGAAAAAGGTCTGAAGCCGGGCGAGGATGGCGGCGCGTGCGTCCGCCGTCTGCACGGTCTTGAGCTGGGTCATGAAATCCTCTGTCTCGCCTGCGATCAGCTTGCGAAACTGTTTGGCAAAGGCCTTGTAGCCGCGGGTGCGGCGCCACCAGGAGGCCCACCAGCTGTCGTTGAAATCAAGCGCGATGGACTGCGCCAGGGCCACCGGTGAGGCGGGCTGGGGCACTTCCGGCACCGCCAGCTGGATGCCCTCGACCGCCTGGCCGAAACCGTCATAGAGCAGCTCTGCCACATCCTGCACTGCAGCCTCGTAGCGGGCCAGGGAGGCGGACTGCAGGCGGCTGGTCATCACCGAGTAGGCAGAGCGCAGGAGCATCCGCAGCCCGGCCGGGTCATATTCCCAATGGCAGTCCTCGCCCCATTTCTCCAGATGGTCGATCAGCGAATGGGTGGCCCGGTCGGTAAAGGTGGCATGGGCCCGGTCGGCGCGGTCGCGGAAGGTGTCGAGCACAAGCCTCAGCTCCGCTTCCAGCGCCTCCATATGGGTCTGGCAAATCCCCTCGAAGGCGGTGCGGACGTCGTGCATGTTAGCGCCGCCGCCGCTGCCCTCGCCCTGCACCAGCACCGCATTGGCGGCCTGCTGGCCGGTGGCGGCGGTGGTGGCGGAGGCAGCGATGCGCTCCAGCAGCGGCGCGCCGAGGTCGGCGGCAATGCGTTCGGAAACGGCGCGGTTGAGGGCCGGGATCCCCGACAGCTCCCACACCATGTTCTGGGCGGTGGCCTTGGCGTGGGAGGCATTGACCGACGCCTCAGCCCAGTTGATCAGCGCGGCGGAGCTGGCCGGGTCCATATCCTCCAGCCCGCCAGTCAGCACCTTGTTGGCCCAGTAGGCGCTGCCGAACAGGATGGTGGCCTCCTGCGGCCCATGGTGGGTCTCCAGGGTCTGGCGGATGCTGGCCTCGATCTCCGCGATTTGGTTTGCCGGGTCGGCCAGTTCGTCGATGCGGTTGACGAAAATCACCACCTCGCGCGACTTAAGGTTGGAGATCATCCGGATCAGCCCCATGTCGACCGAGGTCAGCGCCTGGCCCGCCGACAGCACCACCACGCAGATGCGGCTGTCGCGGATCGCCTGGATGGTGATCTGCTCGCGCATCATAAAGGTGTCGTTGA
Organism: Leisingera sp. McT4-56; assembly: GCF_020514995.1. Taxonomy (NCBI): domain Bacteria; kingdom Pseudomonadati; phylum Pseudomonadota; class Alphaproteobacteria; order Rhodobacterales; family Roseobacteraceae; genus Leisingera; species Leisingera sp. McT4-56. Next base: position 22,801 of record NZ_JAJALF010000012.1, read on the forward strand.
CGCCCGGCGTGTCGCGCAGGCAGAGACGGTGCGGTACACTGTGGCAGTTCAGGTACAAATCGGCGGCGCGGGTGATGTCGGCAAAGCGGCCCTGTTCGTCGACCTCGCCCAGATCCTCGTCGTCGAAGTCGTCACCGAGGCAGATGTAGCGTTCGATCAGGTTCTTGTCGAAGTAGCCGTAGTCGTGCTTCTGGCCCATCAGAAGCTCGAACTTGCGGCCAAGCCGCTGGCGGGAGCGGTCGCGCATCTCCTCGATCTGGGCACGGATCTTCTGCAGCTCGCTGCCCGCGCCGGCGCGGCCCGCCATTTCGCCTATGCGGCCGCCCTTGGTGGTCAGCCGGTCCCATTCCTCCTCGGTCATGAACTGAAAGCTGGCCTTGTTTTCGATGCGGCTGTCACCCGGCTCCAGATGCAGAGAGGTGACAACCGAGGTCCAGGGATTCACGTCGGACGGTAAGAGATCGGCCCAGCCCGCCATCGCGTTGACCAGCGAGGTCTTGCCGGATTTGACCTGCCCCAGCAGGGTAACGCTGGGCTCGAAGGCGGCCAGTTCCTCCTGCAGACGGGCGAGGCTGCGCTGGACCCGCTCGCCTGCAACCTCCTGCAGGGCGGTGAGCGCGCCGTCCAGCCGCCGCGCCTTGCGGGCATAGGCCGCCAGCGGCTCCAGCCCGGCGCTCAGGTTGGTGGGCCGCGCGGAGGCGCGGATGTCGGTGGCACTCTCGATCTGGTTTTCCATGTTCATGGCGGAACCTGCTGTGTCCTGCTTTGGCGTTTCTTCTGTTGCCCTGCGCGCCGGCACCGGAGGGCAGCGCAGGCGGGCAGGGGGCGGCGGGTCTTATCCGGGCGGATCCCCGGACAGCTCCTTCTTCAATTGTATGAGCAGCGTCACCGCATCGATGGCTGCGTCCTCGTCCTGCTCCAGCTGGCACAGCATCAGCATCTCCTCGCCGTCCTGCACCGCCTCGCGGGCGGCATCCGCCGCGGCGCCGGGGGGCAGGGCGCCAAGCGACTGCGACAGGCCGCGGATCAGCTCCATGCACTGGGCCAGCACCGGGCCGGCCTGGGGGCCGCCGGCGGCCTCGGCTTCCGCCAGCATCTGCTCGGCGCCCTGCTGCAGCTGGTCAAGCGCGGCCGCCAGGCTGGCGGGCTGCGCGAATGCGGATGCGGCAGCGGGTACCGGCGGCGCGGCTTCGGCCGGAAGCGAGCCTCCGAACTGCCGGATCAGCAGCTCCGCCTGATCCACATCCGAGGCGCGGCCCAGCTCCACCTGCCGCAGCATGTCGCCGCTCAGCTGTTTGCCGCCGCTGGAGCGCCAGAGCCCGTCCTGCGGCGCCTCTGCGGAGCGGGCGGTCAGCCCCTGGATCGCGGCCACCGGGTAGACGCCCAGGAACTCCTCCGCGGCGATCGGCTCCAGCGTTTCGATCAAGCCGGGCAGGGTGCCGCGCATCACCTGGCGGTCGGCCATGGTGAGCACCAGAAAGCTGTGGTCCTTGGTGCTGTCGGGCACCGCCGCCCAGAGCGCCTGCTCGGCAGCAGGGAAGTCCTGGCTGCACCACAGGATGATGTCAGCCGAAGCCGCCGCCTGCTGCAGCAGGTCGTGGCGGCGCTCCTGCGGCCCGGCCAGCGGCAGTTCGCGGTAGCTATGCCAGCACAGCTGCGGGTCGGGCAGGATCTGGCGCGCGCGGCGGGTGCCTTCCGGCACCTCCAGGCGGGCGAGCACGCCCGGCTGCTGCAGGCGCTCGCCGGCAGCGGTTTCGAACACCACGGCCTCCTGCGGGCCGTGGCAGATGTCGACGAGCAGGCCGCTGCCGTTGCGGCCGATGACCACCCGGCCCAGTAGCATGTCGATGAGGGCGGATTTGCCGGCGCCGGGGGCGCCAGCGACCGCCACCTGCACCGGCTGGCGCAGGCGCTGCAGCAGCTGGCTGCCCCAGCCGCTGACCTCAGAGGGCAGCAGGCCGGTGCTGAGGGTCCGCTCCAGCTGGCCTGCCAGCGGGCTTATGTCTCTCTGGGGAAGGCTCACGCGGATGCATCCGTCTTGCTGCGGCTGCCGCCAGGCGTATCGCGCCAGGTTGCGGTGGCCAGGAAGGTGATCACCCGGCGGCCGGTGCGCGGGCGGGCCGGAGCGGCGGGCTGGCTGCCCGGCAGCGGTTCCGCTTCCGCCGGCAGCGGCCCGGCCGCCGGGGCCTCGGCGGAGAGCGGCGGGGCGGGCAGATTGGGGGCTGCCTGCGGGTCGAAAGGCTTGATCACGCAGAAGGCGGCGTTGTCCTGCTCCGGCGCGTCCAGCGCTTCCAGCCGCTGCATCAGCGCGGCGCCGATGCGGGCGCTGGGGCTGCAGCATTCGGCGGCCAGCACTTCGGCAATCTCCTCTTCTGCCAGAAACAGCAGCCCGTCGCTGGCGGCCAGCACGATATCGCCGTGCTGCAGCCGCACCGGGGCGCTGCGGCAGTCAATGTGCGGGATGTCGGCGCCGGTCAGCACCGAGGTCACGCAGTGGCGGTCCGGATGGGCGGCGGCCTCGGCCGGGTCCATGCGGCCGCGCGCCACAAGCTTCTCCAGCTCCGCTGCCATCGAGTGGTCGGCGTTGAGACGGATCAGCGCGCCGTCGCGGAACAGGTAGAGCGGCGAGTCCCCCACCGAGATCCAGTAGAGCCGGTCGCGGAACAGCACCGGCGCCAGAAGGGTGGCGCCCATGCCCTGGGCCCGCAGCTGTGGCTGGTGGCTGGCGTATTCGCCGAGACAGGCGTTGGCGCCGTCGGCGGCGCTATGCAGCACCTCGCCGATGGCGGGCTCCAGTTGCTCCGGCTCGCCCGCGCGCAGCTTCAGCTCGCTGAACACCTCGGTGACCACGATCTTGGCGGCGACATCGCCCGCCGCATGGCCGCCCATGCCGTCGGCCAGCACCGCAAAGCCGGTGCCGGCGCCGGCCAGGAAATCGGCCGCCACGGCATCCTCCTGACGGTCGCGGCGGCCCTGGCTGATGGCCGTCGCGGCGTCGTATTCGAGCTCAGCTGAATGCAGCATGGGAGCCATCGCGTTGCTGCGGCTGGTCCCAGCCGAAATCAGCGCCGCAAAGCGGCACGAAGCGCAGTGTGGTTTCGCCGATGCGGATCACGTCGCCCGCCGCCAGCTCCTCGGTGCTGAGCACCGGGCGGCCGTTGCGGCGTACCAGGTTCGCCTTGCCGCCGTGGCCGATGTAAAAGGACTTCTGCTCCGGGTCATAGGCGATGGCGGCGTGATTGTCGCGCGAGATGCTGTTGTCCCCGAAGTCCAGCCGCACGGTCTGGTCTTCGCCGCGGCCGATCACGGAAACGCCGCTGAACAGGGTGAAGGCGGCACCGCGGCCCGGGCCCTGCACCACTGCCAGCCAGCCGACCGGGAACTGAGTGTAGCCGGGCGCGGCACCCTCGGCACTGCGCGAGAACGGGTCGCTGCCGGGCGCCTGCGCCGGGCTGAAGCCCAGCAGGCGGGTCTTGACGCGGCCTGCGCGGCTGGCGCCGCGGCCCATCGAGGGCGCGGGCACGTCGATCGGCGCAGCCGCGGCGGGCGGTGCCTGCGGGGCAGCGGGCTGGGGGGCCTCAGCAGCAGCCTGCGGGTCCGGTTGCCAGGCCGTTTGCGGAGCGGGCTGCGCCGCGGGCCGGGTGGACCCGCTCAGGCCGTCCTCCGCCGCGGACACGGCTTCCGGCTGCGGCTGCGGGTCCGGCTGAGGATGCCATTCCTGCTGCGCCTGGTATTCAGGCTGGGGTTCAGACTGCGAGTCCGGCTGCGGGGCGGCCGCCTCCGGAGCTTCGGCAGGTCCATCGGGAGCGGTTTCGGGCTCGCCGGCGCCGCGGACGGCATTGCGGCGGAAAATCCGGTAGTTCCCCGGGCGCTCTGCCGCCACCTCCGGCTGCTGCAGGCGGCCGAAATCGGCCTCCGCTTCGAAGGTGTCCTGGAAATCTTCTTCATCCTCAGGCAGATAACCGCCATTCTCGTCTTCGTCAGCCGCGTAAGCGTCCTCCGGCGCATAGGCCTCCTGCTCCGGCTCCTCGGCGGCTGCGCCGAAGCCGTCCAATGTGTCGGGCTGCGCCGGTTCCTGCCCGGGCGCAGCGGCGGCCTGCGGGGCCGCGGCGGGCGCCGGGGCCTGTGCCTGCTCGCGGGCAAAGAAGGCGGCGATAGCGTCCTCCTCGGGTGCTCCGGTGTCCAGGCTGTCGGTGATGTCCTCTGCCATGTCCTGCAGATCGGCAGCGGCCTCGGTGCCCTCTTCGTCCGAGTCCGCGGGGCTGTCCTCCAGGAAATCCTCCGGCAGGAAAAACTCCTCCGCGGTGCCCTCTTCCGGCTCCGGGTCCAGCAGGAAGCCGCGGTCCAGGCTGAGCGGCGCGCCGCTGCTGCCTGCCGCTGCCTCGGCCCCGCCGGTGAGCGAGGCAAAGGGGTCCTGCGGCGGCTGCACCGGTTCCGCGGCAGGCGTGTCCATCCGGACCCGTTCCCGCTTTTCGCCGATGATATCCTTGATGAACTTCATAACCGTTTCCTTCAGTTCTTAACCGTTGCCGGGCTGCCGTTCTGGAACCCGAAAATCCTGCGCAGGCGGCCTGCCAATGTGGGTTTGGGCGGCGCCTCCCCCGGGGCGGCGGCCGCGGGCGGCTGCCCGGCGGCAGGGGCGTTCTTGCTGCGCCGCGCCAGGGCGTCCTCCTCTGCCAGCCAAGCCTCCAGATCGCTGACCGGCTCGCCGAACAGATTGACCATCTGGCAGGGCCTGTCCGCAGCGGGTTCCGGCGCTGGGTCCGGGCGGGCGGCGCGCGGCTGGCCGGGGGTGAGGCTCGAGTTGGTGGCGGCGACCAGATCGGCGATGGCCAGGTCCAGCGCGCCGCTGTCCGCTAGCGCGGCGGCCGCCTGCGGCTGGTCCGCGTCGGCGGGCGCCGGGTCCGCGGCATCGCATTCCGCCAGCATCCCGGCCCAGGCGCAGGCGGACTGGAAACGCTCGGCCGGCAGCACCGACATGGCCTGGTCTACGGTCGCCAGCAGCGCCGGATCCGCCGCCCAGGGGCCGCCCAGAAGTGGCGGGCAGGGGTCCGGGTTGCCGGCCGTCACCGCGGTCAGCCGCTGTTGGCTGCCGGGCGGAACCTCGCCGGTGATCAGGTAATAGAAGGTGGCGCCAAGCGCGTAGATATCGCAGGCCGGGCGCTGCGGCAGGTCGGGCTTGTACAGCTCATGCGCGGAATAGCCGTCTTTGACCGCGAGCAGCACCGGGAGCGCGGTGTCATCCCGCGGGGTGCTGCCGGCCGCGGCGCCGAAATCGATCAGGGTCAGGGTGCCGTCCTTGCCCAGGAGCAGGTTGTCGGGCGAGATGTCGCGGTGCAGGATGCCCAGCCCATGCAGGCAGCCGAGCGCCTCCAGCGCCTGGTCGAGGATCTGACGCAGCAGCGGCGCGGTCAGCCGCTCCGGCTGCTCCTCGCGGATCGTCAGCAGGTCCAGCCCGTCGATGAATTCCATCGCGATATAGGCGGTCTGGTTTTCCTTGAAGACCTGATGCACACCGACGATGCCGGGATGTTCGGCGCGGGCCAGCAGATGCGCCTCGCGCAGGAAGGCACGCAGCACGTTGCGGCAGGATTTGGCGTGCTCCGGCGCGGCCGGCGCCACCTCGTGGCCATCGCGGCGGCAAAGACCGGCAGGAAAACATTCCTTGATCACCACCCGCCGTTCCAGGCTGTCTCGGGCCAGGTAGGTGATGCCGAAGCCGCCGCTGATCAACGGCCGCTCGATCTGGTACTGGCCCTGGAGCAGCTTGACGCCGCAGGGCAGTTCGCAGACCGGTGCCGGATCGGCAGATGGTGTGTCGTGAGGCACGTTGGCATTTCCTCGTGGCAGCAGGGACGCAGCCGGAACAGGGCGGCTGGACCTTAACGCTGCCGGCGGAATGGGGAATGTTCACGGCCCCATTCGGGCAATTGGGGCAGATCCGCCCGATTTCCGCCGCAATTGTCCCGAAAGGGCAGCAAACATTGGGTTAACGCGCGGCCGGCTAGTTGCTTTGAAGTTAGTTAAACTGCGCGTCTATCTGGCCGGACCAGGCGGCGGCCATCCGGCGTGCGCCGGGTGCGAGACGGCCGGGCCTGCAGTAGCAGGGGCGGCGCAAGGGGGTGGGAAACTCCCCCCGCTGCCGTTATGATTGTCGCATGACAATGTGGTATCCCGATCCCGAATCCCTCACCTCTCCGCTGCATGCCAGCCTGGCGCAGGCGCTTGCCAAGGCGATTTCCGACGGCCGCTGGGCCAAGGGGGCGCAGCTGCCGACCCACCGCCGGATGGCCGAGCAGCTGGGCTTGAGCGTGCATACCGTCAGCAAGGCCTATGACAGCCTGAGGCGGCAGCGGCTGATCGACGGCCAGGTCGGGCGCGGCAGCTTTGTGACCGGGCCGGAGGCGGCCGGCAGCCTGCCCTACCGGCTGCAATCAGAGACCGGCGGCGGCTTTGACCTGTCAATCTCGCGGCCGCTGTTCGCGCAGCTGCACGCGGATCGGTTCCAGCAGGCGCTGCAGCAGCTGCCGGAAGGGCTGGATCCTTCCTGCTATCTGTCCACCCGGCCCAACGCGGGCCATGAGGCGCACCGGCAGGCCGGGGCGGAGTGGCTGAGGATCTGCGGGCTGGAGGTGCCGGCCGGGCGGATCCTGATGACCAACGGGGTCAGCCACGGGCTGTCGGCGGCACTGACGGCGCTGGCCCGGCCCGGCGACACCGTGGTGGCGGACAAGATCACCCATCACCTGCTGGTCTCGGCCTGCGCCAGCCTGGGGCTGACCCTGGCCGGGCTGGAAATGGATGGCGATGGGATGCTGCCGGACGCGCTGCAGGAATTTTGCCGCGACAACAATCCCAAAGCGTTGTTTTTGCTTCCTTCCCTGGCCAATGCCACTGCCGGGATGATGCCTGAGGCGCGGCGCCGGGCGCTGGTGGAAGTTGCCCGCCGCCATGATCTTCTGATCATCGAAAACGACGCCTTCGGCCCGGTGGCAGAGGACCGCCCGGTGCCGGTTGCAGCGCTGGCGCCGGAGCGTACTGTGTATCTGACCACCTTCACCAAATGCACCTTGCCGGGGCTGCGGGCGGGCTATCTGGCAGCACCGGAGCATCTGCTGCCGGCGCTCACCGGGCGGATCGTGGTGTTCAGCTGGATGGCTACGCCGCTGATGTGCGAGCTGGCCAGCCGCTGGGTGCGGGACGGCACCGCGCTGGAGCTGGCCCGCTGGCAGCGCCGCGTGCTGGCGGAGCGCCACGCCATCGCCGCGGAGGTGCTGCAGGGCTGGAACTGGCAGGGCCACCCGGCGGCGCTGCACTTGTGGCTTGCACTGCCGGGCGGCTGGACCAGCGAGGGCTTCGCGGCCTACGCGCGGCAACTGAATGTCGCGGTGGCGCCGGATACCCCGTTCCTGGCGCCGCGGGTGCTGCCGCAGAACGCGGTGCGGATCTCGCTGGGCAGCGTGCAGGATCCGGTCCGGTTCCGGCAGGGGCTGGAGCTGCTGGCGGGAATGCTGCGCCAGCCGCCGGAGGCGGCGGCGGCACTGGCTTTCTGATTGTCACGCGACAATAAAAAAATTGACTCGCAGGACAAGTCTTTCCAAGGCTGGATCATGGCGCCCGGCCGGGCCGGAACCAGGGGTTCCGGTGCAAGCTGCGGCGGGCCTTTCCTGACACCTGCCTTGCAGAACGAGCCCGATGACAGAGACGATCACGCTTCAGCACAGTTATCGGGCCCGGGCGCGGATTGCGGGGCGCATCCGTCAGACCGCGATGATGGATTCGCCCACGCTGAGCCGGCTCTGCGGCGGGCAGGTGGCGCTGAAGCTGGAGAACCGCCAGATCACCGGCAGCTTCAAGCTGCGCGGCGCGGCAAACGCGGTGTTGTCGCTGACGCCGGAACAGCGCGCGGCGGGCGTGGTGGGCGTTTCCACCGGAAACCACGGGCGCGGGCTGGCCTATGCGGCGGCACAGTCCGGCGTGCGCTGCGTCATCTGCATGTCGGAGCTGGTGCCGCAGAACAAGGTCGCAGGCATCCGGTCCCACGGCGCCGAGGTGCGCATCATTGGCCGCTCCCAGGATGACGCGCAAGCAGAGGCGGAGCGGCTGGCCGCCGAAGGCATGACCATGCTGCCGCCGTTTGACCACCCGGATGTCATCGCCGGGCAAGGCACCGTGGCGCTGGAGATCCTGGAGCAGATGCCGGATCTGCAGACGGTGCTGGTGCCGCTGTCGGGCGGCGGGCTGATTTCAGGCGTCGGTATGGTACTGAAGGCGGCAAACCCGGATATCCGCGTCATCGGCGTTAGCATGGAACGCGGCGCGGCGATGCACGCCAGCCTGCAGGCGGGCAGGCCGGTGCAGGTCGAGGAGCTGCCGACGCTTGCGGATTCGCTGGGCGGCGGCATCGGGCACGACAATGCCTATACTTTCAAGATGACGCAGGCGCTGGTGGATGATGCGGTTCTGGTCTCCGAAGCGGAAATCGCCGCCGCCATCCGCCACGCCTATTTCGAGGAGCGCCAGGTCATCGAGGGCTCCGGCAGTGTCGGCATCGCGGCGCTGCTGGCGGGCAAGATCAAAGAGCCGGGGCGCTGCGCGGTGCTGGTCAGCGGCCAGAACATCGGCATGGGCCTGCACAAGCGCATCATCGATGGCGAGGATGCGGACATGGCGGCAGAAAGCGGGGGCGGCGCGGATGCCTGATATCAAGATCTTGACCGAGGCGGACCTGCGCGCACTGGTGCCGCTTGATACCGGCGCGGTCGACTGCATCGAACAGGGCTTCACCACGCTCGCCGGGGGCGGGGTGGAGATGCCGCCGATCATGACGCTGCTGGTCCCGGACCATAACGGCGAGGTCTGCGTGAAATCCGCCTATGTGCCGGGCATCGAAAGCTTTGCCATGAAGATGAGCCCCGGGTTCTTCGACAACCCCAGGCTCGGCCTGCCCAGCACCACCGGACTGATGGTGGTGTTTTCCAGCAAGACCGGCCTGCTGGAGGCGCTGCTTCTGGACAATGGCTACCTTACCGATGTGCGCACCGCCGCGGCGGGAGCGGTCGCGGCGCGCCATTTGGCGCGGGAGGATGCAGCGCGTGTCTGCATTATCGGCGCGGGCGTGCAGGCGCGGATGCAGCTAAAGGCGATGACCCTGGTGCGCGGCATCAAGAGCGCGGAAATCTGGGCGCGGGACTCGGCCAAGGCAGAAGCCGCAGCCGCCGGCCTGCGCGAAGACCTGGGAATGAATGTCACCGCCAGCACGGATATCGCCCAGGCGGTTGCATCGGCGGATATCGTCGTCACCACAACCCCCGCGGCGGAGCCCGTGGTCCGGGCCGACTGGCTGCAGCCGGGGCAGCTGGTGATCGCAATGGGATCGGACCAGGCGCACAAATGCGAGCTGGACCCCGCCTGCCTGGCGAAGGCGGACCTTTATGTGCCCGACAGCCAAGCGCAATGCGCCGTCAAGGGCGAGCTGCGCAGCGCCGTGGCGGCGGGGCTGATCGCCGGGGACCGCCGCTTTGCCGAACTCGGAGACATTGCTGCTGGCAAGGCCGAAGGCCGCCAGTCCGCCAGCGACCTGATCATTGCCGACCTCACCGGCACCGGCGTGCAGGACACCGCCATCGCAACCCTTGCAAGCTCCCGCGCTGATGCGGCGGGGGCAGGCGCCACCTTTACCAGCTGATCAATCAGGACCCACGCATATGGCAGACCCCAAGCTGTATTTCACCCGCGCGGAGTATCAGGCGCGCCTCGGCAAGACCCGGGCAGAGATGGCCCGCCGCGGCATCGATCTTCTGATCGTCACAGACCCCTCAAACATGAACTGGCTGACCGGCTATGACGGCTGGTCCTTCTACGTGCATCAATGCGTTATCGTCAGCATGGACGGCGCGCCGGTCTGGTACGGCCGCGGCCAGGATGCCAACGGCGCCCTGCGCACCTGCTGGATGGATCCCGCGAATATCATCGGCTACCCGGACCACTACGTGCAGTCGACCGAGCGGCATCCGATGGACTACCTGTCTGCGCAGCTGAAAGACCGCGGATTGGACGGCGGCGTGATCGGCGTCGAGATGGACAACTACTACCTCACCGCCGCCGCTTTTGCCTCCTTGCAGAAGCACCTGCCCAATGCGCGCTTTGCCGATGCCAATGCACTGGTCAACTGGCAGCGGGCGGTAAAGTCCGAGGCGGAGCTGGCGTATATGCGGCAAGCGGGGCAGATCGTCGGACGGATGCATCGGCGCATTGTTGAGAAGATCGAACCGGGGATACGCAAGTGCGATCTGGTGGCGGACATCTATGACGCAGGCCTGCGCTATGATGCGGAGCTGGGTTTTGGCGGCGATTACCCGGCGATTGTGCCGCTGCTGCCCTCCGGCTCTGACGCCGCCGCGCCGCATCTGACCTGGGACGACCTGCCGATGAAATCCGGCGAGGGAACGTTCTTCGAGATTGCGGGCGTTGTCCACCGCTACCACTGCCCGCTGTCGCGCACCGTGTTCCTGGGCAAGCCGACGCAGACCTTCATGGACGCGGAGAAGGCGGTGCTGGAGGGCATGGAGGCGGGCCTCGAAATGGCCAAGGCCGGCAACACCTGCGAGGACATCGCCAAGGCGTTTTTCAAGGTGCTGAAGACATACGGCATCGAGAAGGACAACCGCACCGGCTATCCGATCGGCGTCAGCTACCCGCCGGACTGGGGCGAGCGCACCATGTCGCTGCGCCCGGGCGACACCACCGTCTTGCAGGAAAATATGACCTTTCACTTCATGACCGGCCTGTGGATGGAGGATTGGGGTTTTGAGATCACCGAAAGCATCCGCATCGGGGCAGACGGGCCGGACTGCCTTTCGGATGTGCCGCGCAAGATGTTCGTGAAGGATTGAGCCATGAAGCAAAACCCGATCTCTCCCACCATCCCGCTGAACCGGGACGGGGTGCATCACGGCTTCCTGAAACTGCCCTACAGCCGGGATGACTCTGCCTGGGGCTCGGTAATGATTCCGCTGACGGTGATCAGGAACGGAGAGGGGCCGACGGCGCTTCTGACAGGGGCCAACCACGGCGATGAATTTGAAGGTCCGATTGCGCTGCAAGAGCTGGCCGCTACCACGAAGTCTGAGGACATCACGGGCAGGCTGATCATCGTGCCGGGCTTCAACTACCCGGCCTTCCGCGCAGGCACCCGCACCTCGCCCATCGACAGGGGCAACATGAACCGCGCCTTTCCGGGCCGCCCCGACGGCACCGTGACCGAGAAGATCGCGGATTACTTCCAGCGCACGTTGCTGCCGATGGCGGATCTGGCGGTGGATTTCCACTCCGGCGGCAAGACGCTGGACTTCGTGCCCTTTGCCGCCGCCCATATCCTGGAGGACAAGGCAACGCAGGAGGCCTGCTTTGCCGCGATGAAAGCGTTCAACGCGCCGTATTCGGTGGAGCTCTTGGAGATCGACAGTGCCGGCATGTATGACACCGCGGTCGAGGAGATGGGCAAGGTTCTGGTCACCACCGAGCTGGGCGGCGGCGGCTCCTCCACCGCGCGCAGCAATGCGATTGCCAAAAAGGGGCTGCGCAACGTGCTGATCCATGCGGGCATTTTGCAGGGCGAGATGCAGCTGGAGGAGACTGTCAGCCTGACAATGCCGGATGATGACTGCTACCTGTTCAGCGAGGGCGACGGGCTGTTCGAGATCATGGCTGACCTGGGACAGCCGGTGGCCAGGGGGGATCTTCTGGCGCGGATCTGGCCGCTGGACCGCACCGGGCAACCGCCAATGGAGTACCGCGCCCGCCGGGATGGGCTGCTGATCAGCCGCCACTTCCCCGGGCTGATCAAATCCGGCGACTGCGTCGCGGTGATTGGGGTCTCGGCGGCATAAACAAACTCTGGAAATAACCGGGCAGGCCGTATAGGCCTGTCTTACCCTGGCAATAAAGGCATTGCGCGCTGCTGCTGTGGGTCGGGTGGAGATACCCGCACATCCCGCGCAACACCTGCGCCGGATCCGCGCAACCCTCCTCCCGAAATTCAACCGGCGGCGCGCCGCCTTATTTGTGAGGATGACCAATGCTGAAGAACGACCAGCTTGACCAGTGGGATCGCGAGAACTTTTTCCACCCTTCAACCCATCTGGCCCAGCACGCCCGCGGTGAAAGCCCCAACCGAGTCATTAAAACTGCCTCCGGCGTGTTTATCGAGGACCGGGACGGCAACCGGCTGCTGGATGCCTTTGCCGGGCTTTACTGCGTGAATGCGGGCTATGGCCGCCAGGAAATCGCCGAAGCCATCGCCGATCAGGCGCGGGAGCTGGCCTATTACCATTCATACGTGGGCCATGGCACCGAAGCCTCGATCACGCTAGCGAAAATGATCCTAGACCGGGCGCCCGCGAACATGTCCAAGGTCTATTTCGGTCTTGGCGGCTCCGACGCCAATGAAACCAACGTCAAGCTGATCTGGTACTACAACAACATTCTGGGGCGGCCCGAAAAGAAGAAGATCATCTCCCGCTGGCGCGGCTATCACGGCTCGGGCCTCGTCACCGGCTCGCTGACAGGCCTCGAGCTGTTCCACAAGAAATTCGATCTGCCGGTGGAACAGGTCATTCATACCGAGGCGCCCTATTACTACCGCCGTGACGACCTGGATCAGACCGAAGAGCAGTTTACCGCCCATTGCGCGGCGGCGCTGGAAGCGCTGATCGAACGCGAGGGCGCGGACACCATCGCCGCCTTCATCGGCGAGCCGGTCTTGGGCACCGGCGGCATCGTGCCGCCGCCTGCGGGCTACTGGCAGGCCATTCAGGCGGTGCTGAAGAAACACGATATCCTGCTGGTCGCGGATGAGGTCGTCACCGGCTTCGGGCGGCTCGGCTCCATGTTCGGCTCCGATCACTACGGGATCGAGGCCGATATCATCACCATCGCCAAGGGCCTCACCTCGGCCTATGCGCCGCTTTCCGGGTCAATCGTCTCGGAGAAGGTCTGGAAGGTGCTGGAGCAGGGCACTGACGAAAACGGCCCGATCGGCCACGGCTGGACCTATTCGGCGCACCCGATCGGGGCGGCAGCAGGGGTGGCGAACCTCAAGCTGATTGATGAACTGAACCTTGTCAGCAATGCAGGTGAGACCGGTGCCTATCTGAACGCGACCATGGCTGAGGCGCTGTCGGGCCATTCCAACGTGGGCGAGGTGCGCGGCGAGGGGATGCTCTGTGCGGTCGAATTTGTGAAAGACAAGGACAGCCGCACCTTCTTTGATGCCGCGGAGAAAATCGGCCCGCAGATCGCCGCCAAGCTCCTGGAGCAGGACAAGGTGATCGCGCGGGCCATGCCGCAGGGCGATATCCTGGGCTTTGCGCCGCCCTTCTGCCTTAGCCGGGCGGAAGCCGATCAGGTGGTGGAGGCCACCCTACGCGCGGTCAAGGCGCTGCTAGGCTGAGCCTCAGCCCGTTCAGTTACGGCAAATTTCGAGGACGGCGCGCAGGCCGCGTCGGCCGTCCTCGAAGTAGAGCCGCCCGCCGTGCTGCTCCGCCACCGTGGCGACAATTGTCAGCCCCAGGCCGAAGCCGTCGATGGCCTTTGTATTGTCGCCGCGGCGGAACGGGGCAATCACTTCGGTGATCTCCGCCGCCGTCATGCCGGAGCCTTCGTCCTCGACCGTGATGATGGCGTGATCGGCGGTGGCGCTGAGGGTGATGGCAGCGCGGCGGCCGTATTTCAGCGCGTTGTCGATCAGGTTGGTGACTGCCCGCTGCAGCGACACCGGGCGGGCCACCACCAGCATCGGCTGATCCTCGGGCATCGCGCTGCGGCCGGGGGCGGAGGTGAAAACCGAGCGCCCGCCCGCCGCCACCTGCGGCTCCGGCGGCAGCAGTTCCACCGGCTTTCCGGTGTCCTGGTAATCAGCGGCCAGCGCCTCCACCAGCGAGCTGAGCGACAGGCGGCGCGGCGTTTCTGCGCTCATCTCGGCGCGGGTGTAGGTCAGCACGCTTTCGATCATGCCGGTCATGGCGTCGAGGTCGGTCTCGAACTTCTGCCGCAGCTCCGCGTCCTGAATCAGCGCTGCCCGCAGCCGCAGCCGGGTGGCGGGGGTGCCCAGATCGTGGCTGACGCCGGACAGCACCGCAGCGCGGCTGGCAAGCTGCTCGCGCTCGGTCTCCAGATAGCTGTTCACTGCCGAGACGATCTCCTGAAGCTCGCCCGGCCCCTGCATTGCATAGGCGTCCGGCCCGCCCAGGCGGCGGCGGTGGCGCAAGGCCCGGGCGAAACGGTCGAAATGGGCCGAGGTGTCCATGACCAGTGTCGCCAGCACCGCCAAGGCCAGCAGCGACAGCAGCACAGCGGGCAGGCGCAGGTCGCGCGGCGCCGCGGAACAACCCCAGACGGCGGTGCCGTCCACCCGCTGCCACGGGCCGTAGCCCGCGCGGGCAAATACCACCGGCTCGCTGCAATAGGTGGCCAGCAGCCGGGTGACAGCCCCCAGTTTCTCTGCCGCGGAGGCTGCACCCGCTGGCGGCAGCTCTGCCACCGGGTAGCGCAGGGCAGGGGAGGCGATGACCAGCGCCAGAACCTCCCCCGACAGGGGATCGGGGCCGCTGTCCAGGATCGAGACATTGGTGAAGAAGGCGGGTTTGGCGATTCCCTCCAGCCGCAGGTAATCGCCTGCCGCCAGAAACGCGGCCTGATCCGGCCCCAGAGCCGTTACCGACACTCCCGCAGGCGGCGGCGCGGCGCGGCGCAGTGTACCGTCCAGGGTGATCCCCGCGATGGCGGCGCGGGTCAGATGCGCCTGCCAGCTGGCGGTGGAGTGGAACCAGCCCCAAGCGCCGCCCAGCCCGGCGGCAAAGGCCAGCGGCAGCAGGATCAGCCCCCGGGTTCTGAGCCGCAGCGCCACCCGCCTCAGTCCCCGCCGGTCTCGACATCCACCGCCAGGACATAGCCGGTGCCGCGCTCGGTGCGCAGCAGCTTCGGCTCCTTGGGGCTTTGTTCGATCTTGGAGCGCAGCCGCCCGACCAGCACGTCAATGGCGCGTCCGGAACCTTCGTCGCTGCCGCCCTCGCCTGTCACATCCAGGGCCGCGGCGATCTCCTCGCGCGTCAGCGGAATATGCGGGTTGGCCAGAAACACCTTGAGCAAGCCGGTCTCGCGCCGCGACAGCGCCACCTGCACCCCGGCGGGTGAAATCACCTCATCCCGCTTGGCATCATAGGTCCAGCCGGCAAAGCGGAAGATGGCAACGCTGCGCCGGTAGATCAGCGAGGACGACCGCCGCGCCCGCTGCAGCACCGCACGGACGCGGGCCAGCAACAGGTCGGGGTTGAACGGCTTTGCGATGTAGTCATCGGCGCCGGATTCATAGCCCGCCATCCGCTGGTGGTCGGCGGACAGCGCGGAGACCAGAATGATCGGCACATCCTGTTCGGCGCGCAGGCGGGTGCAGATCTCCACCCCGTTTTCGTCGCCCAGCATCACGTCGAGCAGGATCAGGTCGATCCGGCCCGCGCCGATCTGGTCGCGGATCTCCGCCTCGCTGCCGCAGGGCAGGGCGATAAAGCCGTTCTGGCGCAGGTACTGCGTCAGCATCATGCGCGTCTCGGCATCGTCATCCACCACCAGAAGCCGCGGAATCGCCATCTGTTGCTCTCCTCCCCGGAAACCGCCGATATGGCTGTTCCGGCTGCTTGTTTGTAACATCATGCAACAAAATCAATTGCTGCGTAACAACAGGTAACAGCTTGGCGGAAAAACTGCATTCCGGCGTGCGCAGGGCGGCGCTGGACAATTGAAAAGCGGTGCCGCGGTTTTGCAAGCTGATCGGGGAAGGCTGCGGGGAGCAGCCGGAACATAAGGGAGGAATGAGCGATGAAATATACCGCTTTTGCGGCCGTATCGGCCGTGGCACTGGCCTGTGCGGCACCGGCAGCGGCCGGACCGCAGGCCGAAGTTCTGCACTGGTGGACATCCGGCGGCGAGGCCAAGTCGGCTGCAGTCCTGCAACAGGAATTTGCCGACAACGGCGGCATCTGGACCGACATGCCGGTGGCCGGCGGCGGCGGCGATGCGGCGATGACCGCGTTGCGCGCCCGGGTGCTCTCCGGCAACGCGCCGACCGCGGTGCAGCTGAAAGGCCCCGCCATCCAGGAATGGTACGAGGAAGGCGTGCTGGCCGATATCTCCTCCGTCGCGGAGGCAGAGGGCTGGGCGGACGTGCTGCCCGGCTCGATCGCGGAGCATATGAAATGCGAGGGCAAATGGTGCGCGGCCCCAGTGAACGTGCACCGGGTCGACTGGATCTGGGCCAATGCCGCGCTCTTGGAGGCCAACGGCATCGGGATGCCCCAGACCTGGGAGGAGTTCAACGCCGCCGCCGACAAGCTGATGGCCGCGGGCATCACCCCGCTGGCGCACGGCGGACAGGCCTGGCAGGACGCCACCGTGTTTGAGGCCGTGGCGCTCGGCATCCTTGGGCCGGAAGACTTCCGCAAGGCTTTTGTCGAACTGGACATGGACACCCTGAAGTCGGACAAGATGGCCGCCGTTTTTGACCAGATGCGCAAGATGCGCGGCTATGTGGATGCCAACTTCCCGGGCCGCGACTGGAACCTGGCCACCTCGATGGTGATGAACGGCGAGGCGGCGTTCCAGATCATGGGCGACTGGGCCAAGGGCGAGTTCCTGGCCGCAGGCAAGGAGCCGGGCAAGGATTTTCTCTGTGCCTCGGTGCCGGGCGACGGGTTCCTTTATAACGTCGACAGCTTCGCCATGTTCGAGGTCGACGGCGAAGACAAGCAGGCCGGGCAGGACCTGCTGGCCAAGCTGATCGTCGGACCGAAATTCCAGGAAGTGTTCAACCTCAACAAGGGCTCGATCCCGGCACGGGTGGACGTGAAACTGGATGCGTTTGACACCTGCGCGCATCTGTCGGCCAAGGACATGGGCGACAGCGCGGACAATGGCTCACTGCTGCCCAGCTATGCCCATGGCATGGCTCTGCGCGGCGCGCAGGCCGGCGCCATCACCGACGTGGTGACCGCGCATTTCAACTCCGACATGTCCTCGGCTGAGGCCGTGCAGATGCTGGCCGACGCTGTCGCCAACTCTCTCTGATCCTCCTCCGGGCCTCGCGTCCTCCGGGATGCGGGGCCACCTATTCAAGGGCCGTTACCATGACTGAATGGCTTGAACGTCATATTCCGAAGATGGTGCTGGCACCGTCCTTCGCCGCGGTGCTGGTGTTTGTCTACGGCTTCATTGCCTGGACCGCCTGGGTATCGCTGACCCGCTCCCGCCTGCTGCCGAAATACGAAATCGATGGGCTGATCCAGTACGAACGCCTGTTCAACGCGCCGCGCTGGGACACCGCGATGTCGAACCTGTTTGTATTCGGCACCCTGTTCATCCTGATTTCGATGTTCCTCGGCCTGATGCTGGCAATCCTGCTGGACCAGAAGATCCGCACCGAGGGCGTCCTGCGCACCATTTACCTCTACCCGATGGCGCTGTCGCTGATCGTGACCGGCACCGCCTGGAAGTGGATCATGAACCCCGGCCTGGGGCTGGAGGCCATGGTGCGCGGCTGGGGGTTCGAAAGCTTCACCTTCGACTGGGTGATCAACCCGGACAAGGCGATCTATGCAGTTGTCATTGCCGGTGTCTGGCAGGCGTCCGGCTTTGTGATGGCGCTGTTTCTTGCGGGCTTGCGCGGGGTCGATGGCGAAATCATCAAGGCCGCGCAGGTCGACGGCATCCCGACGTGGCGGATCTATACCGCGATCATCATCCCCTCGATGGCGCCGATCTTCCTGTCTGCCTTCATCGTGCTGGCGCATCTGGCGATCAAAAGCTTCGACCTGGTGATTGCACTGACCGGCGGCGGTCCCGGCTATGCCACCGATCTGCCCGCCACCTACATGTACACGATGGCGTTTTCGCGCGGCGACATCGGCCAGGCAGCAAGCTCTGCCATGGTGATGATGGCCGTGGTTTTCGCGATCATCGTTCCGTATCTCTACTCTGAACTGAGGGCCAAACATGACTGATGTGACGCTTGCCCCCGCCACCGAAGCCAGCAGCCGCAACTGGAGCCACTTTGCCCTGCGCTGGACGCTGTTCACCCTGTTGGGCCTGTTTGCCCTGTTCTACCTGATGCCGCTGTTCGTGATGATCACCACCTCGCTGAAAAGCCTGGAGGAAATCCACACCGGCAGCCTGATCGCCTTCCCGCGCGAGGTGACATTCGACGCCTGGCGCACCGCCTGGTCGGAGGCCTGCACCGGCATCCAATGCGAGGGCCTGCGGCCGTTTTTCTGGAACTCCGTGGTGATCGCGGTGCCGGCGGTGGCAATCTCCACCATGCTGGGCGCGGCCAATGGCTATGTGATTGCGCAGTGGCGGTTCCGCGGCGCCAACCTGATCTTCTCGCTGATGCTGTTCGGCTGCTTCATCCCGTTCCAGGTGGTTCTGCTGCCGATGGCACGGATGCTGGGACTGATGGGGCTGGCGGGCAGCATTCCGGGGCTGATCTTTGTCCATGTGATCTATGGCATCGGCTTCACCACGCTGTTCTTCCGCAACTTCTATGTCACCATCCCGCAGGATCTGGTGAAGGCGGCCAAGGTGGACGGCGCGGGGTTCTTCCGGATCTTCTGGTCGATCTTCCTGCCGCTCAGCCTGCCGATCATCGTCGTCACCGTCATCTGGCAATTCACCCAGATCTGGAACGACTTCCTGTTCGGCGTCTCCTTCAGCCAGGCGGGCACCCAGCCGGTGACCGTGGCTTTGAACAATATCGTCAACTCGACCACCGGCGTGAAGGAATACAACGTCGACATGGCCGCCGCGATCATCGCCGCGCTGCCGACGCTGGTGGTCTATGCCGTTGCCGGCAAATACTTCATCCGCGGCCTGACCGCCGGATCCGTAAAGGGGTAAATCCATGGCACCTATTCTGGACATCACCAACCTGCGCAAGAACTACGGCGCAACCGAGATCCTGAAGGACATCAACGTCAGCATCGAGCCAGGCGACTTCCTGGTGCTGGTCGGCCCCTCCGGCTGCGGCAAGTCCACGCTGCTCAATTGCATCGCTGGACTGGAGCCGATCTCCAGCGGGCAGATCGAGATTGGCGGGCGCGACATGACCCGTGTCAGCCCCAAGGACCGCGACATCGCCATGGTGTTCCAGTCCTATGCGCTTTACCCGACGATGACGGTGGCCAAGAACATCACCTTCGGCATGAAGGTGCGCGGCGCCGATGCCGCGACGCAAGAGCGCAAGCTGAAGGAGGTCGCGGCGCTGCTGCAGATCGAGGCGCTGCTGGACCGCCGCCCCGGCCAGCTGTCCGGCGGCCAGCGGCAGCGGGTGGCAATGGGCCGGGCGCTGGTGCGCGACCCCAAGCTGTTCCTGTTCGACGAGCCGCTGTCGAACCTGGATGCCAAGCTACGGGTCGAGATGCGGACCGAGATCAAGAAACTGCACCACAACCTCGGCGCCACCATGGTCTATGTCACCCACGACCAGATTGAAGCGATGACGCTCGCAACCAAGATCGTGGTGATGAAAGGCGGCGTGGTGCAGCAGATCGGCACGCCCGCTGAGATCTACAACAAGCCCGCCAACCTGTTTGTCGCCGACTTCATGGGCAGCCCGGCGATGAACCTGATCCCCGCCCGGGCGCAGCCGAACGGCGAGGGCACAAGGATCGAGATGGACTGCGGCGGCAGCGCCCCGATCGTGCTGAAGGATAGCCGCGCCACCGGCCTGCCGCAGGACGTAATCCTGGGCGTGCGCCCAGAAGACATCGCCGAGGCGGGCTTTCGCGCGGGCGAGGGCGTGCAGGAGGCCGCCTGCCTCATCGACATGGTGGAGCCTGCAGGCGCGGATACCTATGTGGTCTCCAACCTTGGCGGCAAGCAGGTCACCGCACGTCTGCACGCCGAAACCCGGGCGCAGCCGGGGCAGATGCTGGACCTGGCCTTTGACCTGTCCAAGGTCTCCTATTTCTCGCCCGCAACCGGCGAGCGTCTGAATTGACCCGGTTGCGGCTGGCCGCCGATGTTGGCGGCACCAATACGCGGCTGGGGCTGGCGCAGGGCGGCGTGCTGTTGGCGGACACGGTGCAAAGCTTCCGCAACGATACCTTTCGGGGCTTTGCAGAGGTTATGGACCAGTATCTGCAGGGCGCCGCCCCTGGCGGCGTGGCGGAGGTCACCATTGCCATCGCCGGGCCTGTTACCGGCAGCACCGCGCGGCTGACCAACCGGGACTGGCACTTTGACGCAGCTGAGTTGTCACAGCATCTGCGCGGCGCACGCGTGCATCTGCTCAACGACCTCGCAGCCCTTGGGCAGGCCTGCCCGCATCTTGGGGCAGACTGCCTCGATACGGTGATCGCCCCCGCAGACAGTGCGGGTGGACACGGCCAGCGGCTGGTGGTGGGCATCGGCACCGGTTTCAACCTGTCGCCTGTGCTGCACGCAGGCGGGCAGATTCACTGCCTCAACGTGGAATACGGCCATGTCAGCCTGCCGCTGGACGTGGCGGAGCATCTGCGCCGCCGGACCGGCGATGCCGCGGCAGAATTCCCGACGGTGGAGCATCTGTTTTCCGGCCGCGGCCATGCGGCGGTGCGGGCGCAGTTTACGGAGGATGCGGCAGGCACGCGGGCCTTTCAAACGTTTTACGCGGAACTGCTGGCGCTTCTGGCACGCAATCTTGTGCTGGCCTTCCTTCCTGCGCGAGGCGTGTACTTCGCCGGCGCAGTGGCCCGCAGCCTGCTGGCCTCCCCGGCGCGGCAGGTGTTTGCGGAGCTGTTCCAGCAGCCGTTTGCGCTGGATGCCCGGATTGCTGCGCCAGTGCACGTCATTCTGGATGATGCCGCTGCCTTGAAAGGCTGCGCCGCCCTCAGCTGGCAGGACTGAAGCCCGGCTTAGCCAGATTTATTAACATAATCTGTATTACTAGTGCCTTGTCAGCGACACCTCTAAAAAGCCCGCCGGCAGCCGTGCGCGACCGGCGGGTACAGGGGCTGAACAAAGACGCAGTGTCAGTCTGAACCAGCCGCGGCTTCCTGTGTGCCGTGGCGTTGCACTCTCAAATTGTTCTGCACATGCGCGACCGCAGAAACCGCTTCTGCGCAATCTTCCGCGCGGCGTTTGGCCTCGAGCGAGCCGACGAAGCCGTCGAGGGTGACTTCCCGTTCGGCAACCGAAACCTCGATGTCGGAGGCATCCAGCCAGTGAGCGTCGGACAGCCGGTCATTGACGTCCTCCTGTACCCGCTCGTCGGAGCGCTGGTAGTTGCGCGGGCCCTTGCCGCGGTGGCTTTGGCGGCGGCGCTGTCTGCGGCTGTTCCCTGCTGAATCTCTCCCTGCCGCGGTCCTCACGATAGCGGTCCATCGCGTGTATCTCCCTGACTCACTGGTTAACATCGCAGCCCGGCGCGCACCGGGCGGGTCCATGCCCAATCCTGCGCGCGGCCGCCACAGTGCCGCAATAAACTGGTTAAAGGGAGCCGAAAAAGCTTGCGGCAGCAGCGGCCGGTCGGCCGCTTCCCGCTTGCGGGCAGCCGGTGCCGGTTTCCTCAGCCAACGGCACGCCGGTAGACAAAGCCGCCGCCGTCGCCGGTGCCGCCCGCCTCAAGCAGGTCAAGCACGGCCTGGTGCCGGGGCGACTTGCGGCACACGGGGTCGGCTGCGCTTGCGTCCCCGGCCAGAGCCAGCGCCTGGCAGCGGCAGCCGCCGAAATCACTTTCCTTGCGGTCGCAGCTGCGGCAAGGCTGCGGCAGCCAATCTGTGCCCCTATAGGCATTGAATGCCGCGCCCTCGTACCAGATCGCCGCCAGCGGTTTGCTGCGGACGTTGTCAAAGTCCAGGTGCGGGATGGTCTGGGCCGCGTGGCAGGGCAGCACGGTGCCGCCCGGCGCGATGTTCAGCCCGGCCGTGCCCCAGCCGCCCATGCAGGCCTTGGGATAATCCGCATAATAGTCCGGCGGCACGAAGTCGAAGGCCAGCGCACCGCGCAGCCGCTGCTCTGCCTCTGTGACGATGCGTTTAGCGGCCTCTGCCTGCGCGCGCGTCGGCAGCAGCTGGGCCCGGTTGCGGGACGCCCAGCCGTGGAACTGCACGCAGGCCACTTCGAGCCGCCGGGCGCCCATTTCGACAGCCATTTCGATGGTGCGTTCCAGATCGTCCAGATTGTGCCGGTGCATAACGGCGTTCAGCGTCAGGGGAATTCCCCGCGCCTTGATCTCCGCCGCGATCTTCATCTTGCGGTCAAACCCGCCCTTGTAGCCGCCGATCCAATCGGCAAGCCCCGCGCTGGTGCCCTGCAGGGACAGCTGGATATGGTCCAGCCCCGCTGCCTCCAGCGCATCCAGCCGCCTGGGCGTCAGGCCGATACCGCTGGTGATCAGATTGGTATACAGGCCGCAGCCCTGCGCTGCCGCGGTGAGCTCTGCCAGGTCCGGGCGCGCGGCGGGCTCGCCGCCGGACAGGTGCAATTGCAGCACTCCCAGCTCCGCAGCCTGGCGGAAGGTATCCGCCCATTCGCCGGTTGCCATCTCCGCCTCGCGGCCCAGCAGGTCCTGCGGGTTGGAGCAATAGGGGCAGGCCAGCGGGCAGCGGTGCGTCAGCTCGGCCAGCATCGCGATGGGCGGAGGCACGGTCATGGCCGCACCGCCAGATACATCCGCGCCCGCAGGCCAGCCAGAAAGCGCTGCACATCCCCGGCGATCTGCTCTGCCGGCGCATCGTAGGCTGCCGCCAGACCGGCAACAATGTCCTCGAACGATCTGCTGCCATCTACCAGCGACAGGATCGCCTCGCCTATGGCGTCCAGCGCAATGGCCTTTTCCGGGCACAGCAGCACCGCGCCGCCCCGCACCTTGTCCGCTGCCAGGCGCACGCCGCGCGGCAGAAAGGGGCGGTCGGAGGGGGCCAGCGCCAGCGTCATGCCAATCCCTCCCCCGGCTGCCATGCGCCCGGCGGGATCCGCCCCGGCTCCACATAGGCGCCCCAAAGCGCATCCAGCTGCGCCCACAGAACGTCGGTCTTGAAGATCAGCGCTGCGCAGGCGGCGTCTTCTTTTTCAGGGGTGTCTGCGTTTTCCAGCACCCAGGCCAGGCCGAATTTCACATCCTTCGGCGCTTCGGTCAGCCGTTTGCGGAAATAGGACAGGCTGGCGGTGTTGGCAAAGTCGTAGTGCTGCAGCAGGCCTTCGATCCGCTGTTCGTGGATGGCAGGCGCAAACAGTTCCGTCAGCGACGAGGCCACCGCTTGCAGCAGCGGCATGTCGCGCACATAGCGGATATAGGCATCGACAGCGAACCGGGTGGCCGGCAGGACCCCGCGGCCGGAGGCCACGTAATCCGGGTCAAGCCCGACCGCTTCGGCCAGCCGCAGCCAGCGGCGGATGCCGCCGCCCTCGCTGATGCCGCCGTCATGGTCCTCGATCCGGCTGCGCCAGGCCCTGCGCATGGCGGGATCGGCGCAACGGGACAGAAAGGCCGCATCCTTCATCGGGATCGCCGCCTGGTAGGCCCAGCGGTTGATTACCCAGGCGCGGACCTGGTCAGGGGAGCATTCGCCGCCGTGCAGCTTGTGATGGAACGGATGTTTGTCGTGGTAACGGGCGGCGCCGATGGCGCGCAGACGGGCCTCCAGGGGCTCGCTCGCAGACATGTCCCGGGTGTGTGCATTCATAGCGCGATCTCCATTCCATCTTCTGCAATTGTCCACCCGGCGGCCAGCACCTGCGCGCGCTCGGCGCTGCCGGGCTGCCAGACGGGGTTGGTGTTGTTGATGTGAATGAACGTCTTGGCGGCATCCACGGCCTGCAAACCGGCGATCGAGCCCTCGGGGCCGCTGATGGAGATATGCCCCATCCGCTGGCCGGTCTTGCTGCCCGTCCCGCTCTGGATCATCTCCTCGTCGTGCCAGAGCGTTCCGTCAAAGAAGATCTGATCGGCATCCGACAGCATCTCCAGCAGGCCGCCCGACACACCGGAGCAGCCGGGGATGTAATAGGCGGTTTTCGCACCGTCGCTCAGCCGGACGCCGACCGTCTGTTCCCCCATCACATCCGTCTGCACCTGCCCGTCTTCCATGAACAGCGGCACCTTGCCCGGCACCGGGAAAACCGTTGCCTGCAGCCCCGGAAGCAGCTCGAAACCCTCACTCAGCCGCACCGGACGGCGGCCGACAGCCGCCGGAAGCGCGTTGAACACCGGGTTCGCCGCCAGCAACTCCAGCAGCCCGGCCGTGGCGAACAGGCTGAAGGGCGACTGTTCCCGCAAGGACAGCAGACCCGCGATGTGGTCAATGTCGCCATTGGTCAGCAGAACCGCGCGCAGTGGGCTGTGGCGCAGCGATTGCGGGTGCATGGACGGGCAGTTCTGCAGCTGAACACGGATGTCAGGAGAGGTGTTCAGAACCGCCCAGTTCTGCCCGTCCAGTGTCACGGCTAGCGAGGACTGGGTGGCGGAAGCGATCCTGCCGAGACGCGCGTCCCGGCAGTTCCGGCAGCCGCAATTCCATTGCGGCAGGCCGCCGCCCGCTGCCGCACCAAGAACCAGAAACCGCATGGCCGTTTTCCTGTTTCGCGATCAGAACAGATCGGGTTCGTATTCGCGGCCCTCGTCCTCGGACGGGGAGTACATGTTGATTTCCATGCCGCAGTTGATTTCTTTCAGTTTCGGGGCAGACCAGGCCATTTCATCCTCCTTTGCTGGCTCTAATCCCGTCAGCCTAGCCCCCCGTCCCCGGCCCCGGTATTGGCCTTTGGTCGTAGGGACAGGGTCATTGCGCGGCCTCAGACTTTGGTCCAATGGCACGCTGGCGCGGCCCCCGGCAAACTTCCGAACATGCGCGCGCTCCTATCCATACTTCTGATTCAGGCCTGGCTGCTCGCGGCTGGCGCGCTGTCAGCGTCGCCCTTGCCGCGTGAGGAGATCAGCGCCCTGATCATGCCGCCGTTCTCCCTGGGGGAGCCGGTGAACGGCAAGGGCGTCTACACGCTGCTGAACTCCGGCGGCGCGGAGGCAGGCTATGCCTTTGAAACCGAACCCCTGGCCCCCCTGCCCGGGTTTTCCGGGGCGCCGGTCAACCTGCTGGTGCTCATGGATCTGGACGGCAAATTTCTGGATGTCCGGCTGATCAGCCATAACGAGCCGGTTTTTGTCTCCGGGCTTGGCCCCGCCCCGTTCCACAGGTTCTTCGAGCAGTACCCTGGCCTGTCGGTCTTTTCGGCGATCACCGTCGGCACCCCCTACGGAGAGACCGGTTCCGGCTCATCCCTGGTCTATCTCGACGGGGTCAGCAAGGCGACCGCGTCAGTACGGATCGCGCATGACTCGGTGATGGCGGCAGCGCTGGCGGTCGCGCGCGAGAAGATGCACGGCGTCATCACCACGCCCCCGGCCCGGCCTGACCCGGACCACAGCGAGCCGCTGGACTGGGCGGCCTTGGCGGATCAGGGACTGGCCGCCCGCGCCACCGTCTCCAACGCGGAGGTTGATGCGGCCTTTGCCGGCACCCTGTGGGCGGATGACGATCCGGAGGCGCAGCAGCACCCTGAGGCGCCCTATCTGGATCTCTGGATTGTCGACCTCGGCCCGCCGTCAATTGCGCAGGCGGTCCTCTCTCGCGACGGTTACAACGAGCTGCAGGATTTCCTGTCGATCTCCCCCGATGATGAGCCGCTGTTGCTGGTCGAGACCGGCCGCCACGGGCTGGTCAGCCCGGATTTCATCCGCAACACCGCGCCGGACCGGGTGTTTGCCACCCAGAACGGCCTGCCGGTGGCGCTGCGGGACAGCGACCTGCTGGTGGATCTGTCGCCGGATCTGCCCAACCCCTTGCACGAAGGCACGGCGATGATCCTGCGGGCCGACCGCCGCCTCGGCTTTGACCCGGCGCGGGAGTGGACCCTGCACGCCCAGGCGGTGCGCGCGCACGGCATGTTCCAGCCCGAGACAGGCACCGTGGAATTTCCTGTCACGCACCGGACCCCCGAACGGTTTTTCCTGCGTGATGAGGCCCCGGCGCCGGTGCCGCCCTGGCTGGAGGCGCTGCGCAGCCGCAGCACCGACCTGATCCTGCTGGCGCTGCTGCTGACCACGCTGACCGCCGCGCTGCTGCTGGGCCAAGGCCGGATCGCCGCCCGCAAGACACTGACACCGCTGCGGCTCGCAGTGCTGGCAGCTGTCACCCTGTTTGCCGGCTGGTGGGGGCAGGGCCAGCTGTCCATCGTCACAGTGCTGGGCGTTTTGCGCGCCGCGGCCGAGGGTGGCAGCTTTGCCTTTCTTGCCTATGACCCGTTTTCGCTGCTGCTCTGGGGCTTTGCCATCCTCGGGCTTTTCCTGTGGGGGCGGGCCCTGTTCTGCGGTTGGCTGTGCCCGTTCGGCGCGCTGCAGGAATTCGCGCACCATCTTGGCCGCAGGCTGGGTCTGCCGCGGACCGCCCTTCCGCCTGCCTGGGACGGGCGGCTCAGATACCTCAAGTACGGGGTGCTGGCCGGGCTGGTATCGCTGGTTTTCCTGGCGCCGGAACATGTGGACACCGCGGCCGAGGTCGAACCCTTCAAGACCGCGATCACCACCTACTTCCTGCGCGAGTGGTATTTCACTGCCTATGCGGTCTTCTGGCTGGCGGCGGGTCTGGTGCTGTTCAAGCCCTTTTGCCGCTATCTGTGCCCGCTGGGCGCGGCCATGGCGGCTGGCGGGCTGCTGCGGCAGCGCAACTGGATTGCCCGGCGCGCCGCCTGCGGCAGCCCCTGCCAGCTGTGCCGGGTGAAATGCGCCTATGGCGCGATCGGGCCATCCGGCGCGGTCCGGTATGACGAATGCTTCGGCTGCCTCGACTGCGTGTCGATCCACGACGATCCGGCCCGCTGCGTGCCGCTGATCCTGGCGGCGCGCCGGAAACTGCATCTGGAGGCCGCGGAATGAGCGCACAACTGACCCGCCGCCGGTTCCTGGCAATCTCTGCCGCCGCGCTTGGCGCCGCGGCGCCGGCGGCGCGGGCCGCACCCGTTACCTGGTACGGGTTTGCCCTCGGCGCGGAGGCGCGCCTGACCATCTACGCGCCGCCGCGCCTGGCAGACCGGGCAATTGCTGCCGCGCTGTCGCAGCTGCGGCAGGCCGAACAGCTGTTCAGCCTTTATGATCCGGCGTCTGCCCTGTCCCGGCTGAACCGGACCGGAGTTCTGAAAAACCCGCCGCCGCCGTTTTTGTATCTGGCCCGGCTCTGCACCCAGGTGCACTCTGCAACGGCAGGCGTATTCGACCCCACAGTGCAGCCGCTGTGGCAGGCCCTTGCGCGCGGAGACGGCATCAGCAGGGCTGCCCGCCTCACCGGCTGGCACAAGCTGTCCGTGACAGAACAGGCGATCCGGCTGGCACCGGGCCAGGCGCTGACCTTCAATGGCATTGCCCAGGGCTTTGCCACCGACATGGTCCGCGCAGCACTTAACCGCCTGGGGCTGGAGCGGGTTCTGGTCAATGCCGGGGAGTTTGCGGCCCTTGGCGGCCCGTTCCGTATCGGCCTGGCCGACCCGGAACGCGGCGTCTTTGCCGCCCGCAGCCTGACCGGCGGCGCCATCGCCACCTCCAGCCCCGGCGCCCTTCAGCTGCACGGCGCGGCGCATATCCTGCACCCTGCTCTCGACCGCTGGCCGCAGTGGGCCACCGTCAGCACCGAGGCCGCCAGCGCCGCACTGGCGGATGCGGCCTCCACCGCCTTCTGCCTGATGAATGAAGAGGAAATCACCGCCGCGCTGGCGCGCCTTCCGGGCGGCGCCAGTGCCACGCTGCTGGCGCGGGATGGCAGCGTGAAAACACTGGGGTAGACAGGATCAGCGCAGCTCCGGCGGCCGGTGGCTCAGGCCGTGGGCCGCAAAGATGGCGGCAATACGGCTGTCCTGCAGCGCGGCGGCAATGGCGTCCTCCACCGCATAAGCAAGCGGTCGATAGGAAAAATGAACCGCCACACCGGCGGTCCAGGTGCCTGCGGAAAACCCTGGCAACGGCGGCGTGTGGACGGCTGTCTGCGCGGTCAGCCCGGCCTCCAGCTGCGCCAGCGGCCCCATCGCCGCCTTGGTCTCGGCCCGGTCCAGGCCCGCCATGGCCGCTGCCGCTGTCGGATAGCGGCGGATATTGGCGCTCAGCTGGCCGCCGGGAAAGGACGAAAGGTAAAAATCGGCAATCGAGTCGTTCTCCACCGCGACGCTGTCGAAGCGGAAATAGGCCGGCACCGGCGGGTCTTCGGGATAGGCGTCCCGGCGGTAGGCGATGGCCACCTCCTCGACATGGTACTGGCCGGTGAACACCACCTGTTCGACCCGGCAGGCAAATTCGCTGTCATAGGGCACATGCAGCATGACGTTGGCCACGCTGCCGCCCACGACCGGCCCCTTCCAGATCCAGTTGCGCAGGTCCGCATCCAGCGTCTCGCCCGCCGCAACCAGCGTGAACCGGGCCTCGGCCCCCAGCTCCGCCGCAATCAGCCGGGCCAGGTCGATGTCGGCGCCTTTGATGCGGCCCGCCTCC
This sequence comes from Leisingera sp. McT4-56, assembly GCF_020514995.1. NCBI lineage: Bacteria > Pseudomonadati > Pseudomonadota > Alphaproteobacteria > Rhodobacterales > Roseobacteraceae > Leisingera > Leisingera sp. McT4-56. The sequence goes on from NZ_JAJALF010000012.1 coordinate 51,359, forward strand.
TGATAGGACCAGGGGGGAAAATCCTCATAGGCCGCAAAGGTGATGAAACCGCGTTCGAGGATAGTCTCAAGATCCTGACCGACGATATCGCGCGAGGCGTTCTGCGGCTTGGGCTGCGGCACATGATCCGCACAGCGGGCCTGCCCCGCCTGCGCCCAGCCGCAGGCCAGCGCGGCAATCGCAAGAAGCCCGGCCAGCTGCTGTCTCATATGCCGCGCCCCTCCGTGTCAGTGCGCCGCCGAAAGGCCGACGGTCAGGGCCTCCGCGGCACCGGCGAAGTCCGGCTGCGCGCCGCCGATCAGGCTGGCCGCCCGGTAGGCCGCGCTGTCGGCTACCGGCGCGCCGGACCCGGTTTCAACCGCTTGCGCAATCTGCGACAGCTCCGCCTGCAGCGCCGCCGCATCTCCGCCGCTGCCGCCGGCCAGGGCGGCCAGCTCATCGCGGATTTCCAGCAGCCGGCCGGTGGCCTCGTCCAGCGCGCCGTCATCGGGCCGGGTTTCCAAATAGGTGCGGATGGCCCAGGCGGCCTTCTGGCCCAGCAGTTCCCCGAAAGCGGGCATCTTGGTTATGCCGTTCTGGGTGTAGCCGGTGCGGAACCGTTCCACGAACCATTCGTCGCCCATTTCCTCTGCCTCCAGGTAGCGCAGATCGGGGGCCAGCCCGCCGGAGACGCCGCCGAGCCCGTGGCAGCGGGCGCAGTTCTGGTTGTAGCCGCTGCCGCCGATGTCGATCGCCGCCTGCCAGACTTCCGCCTCCTGGCCGCGATAGGGGTTTTCGGTCAGCCATTCCTCGCCCACTTCGGGCAGGGCATCGGTATTCACAGGCTGCGGCGCGACGTCTCCGTGGGCCTGCGCCGTTGTGGCAAGAGCCGCGAGCCCGAGGGCCGCAAGAGGCAATTTGAACATGAGTTCCTCCCGTAAGTTTGAGCTTGCCGCAACCATAGCCAGCCCAGGCCTTGCCCCGATACGCGACTTAAGTCGGCCTCCGGCCCCGGCGGCCTACGACCTTGGTCCAATGGCCGCGGGGCTGCGGGCGGCAGTACGCTCGGCCCATGCAGCCAGAACCGGGTACCCCGATGCGCTTTCTGATCACACTCCTGATGGCCCTCTGCCCCGCCGCCTTTGCCGCGGCCGCCGGGCTCGAGGTGCCGGTCATCTACCTGAAACAGCAGGAGCAGCAGCCCCCCACCCTCTCCAATCTCGACCCGCCGCCTGCGGACCTGGGCGAGACCGGCGCCCGGCTGGGGCTGGCGGACAACCGGACCACCGGCAGCTTCCTTGGCCACAGCTACAGCCTGGAGACAGTGGCAGTGCCGCCTGGCGGCGATTTTGCCGCTGCGGCGCGGGCGGCGCTGGCACGCAGCGCGCTGCTGATCCTGGATGCGCCCAAACCGGCGCTGCTGGCCGCCGCCGCCCTGCCGGAGGCGCAGGAGGCGCTGCTGTTCAACACCGCCAGCCCGGACACCAGCCTGCGCAGCGGCGACTGCCGCCGCAACCTGTTGCACACCCTGCCCTCGGACCTAATGCGCAGCGATGCGCTGATGCAGTTTGCGCTGTCCAAGCGCTGGACCGGGCTGGCGCTGATCGCCGGCAAGAACCCGCAGGACCAGGCCTTTGCCGGTGCCATGCGCCAGAGCGCCGCCAAGTTCGGGCTGGAAATCGCCGCCGAACGGACCTGGGACTATGGCGCCGACATGCGCCGCAACGCCGCCCAGGAGGTGCCGCTCATGTCACAGGGCCTGGGCCGCCACGATCTGCTGCTGGTCGCCGATGAGCTGCAGGATTTCGCCCGCTACCTGCCCTACAACACCTGGCTGCCGCGGCCGGTCGCCGGATCCGAGGGCCTGGTCCCCGCCGCCTGGGCGCCGGTGGTCGAGCAATGGGGCGCCGCGCAGCTGCAGTCGCGGTTCCAGGAGCTTGCCGGACGCAAGATGCTGGCGCGGGATTACGCCGCCTGGGCCGCGGTACGCAGCATCGGCGAGGCGGTGACCCGCACTGGCTCGGACGACGCGGGCGTCCTGCGCCGCTACCTGCTGTCGGACGCATTCGAGCTGGCCGGCTTCAAGGGCCGCCCGCTCAGCTACCGCAGTTGGAACGGCCAGCTGCGCCAACCGATCCCGCTTGCCACTCCCCGCGCGCTGGCGGCGCAGGCGCCCCTGCCCGGCTTCCTGCACCAGCACAGCGAACTCGACACTCTGGGCCTTGATGCGCCCGAAAGCCGCTGCGGAGCCTTCCAATGACATTTGCTGCAAAATCCCTTGCCGCCCTCGCCCTCTCGGCGCTGCTGGCCCCGGCGGCGCCCCTAGGCGCCGCGGAAATCTGGGTGACCAATGAAAAGGACGACACCATCAGCGTGATCGACATCGCCACGCTTGAGGTGGTCCGCACCATCGCAACGGGGGAGCGGCCGCGCGGCATCACCTTCTCCAAGGATTTCTCGCGGGTCTATGTCTGCGCCTCCGACAGTGACACGGTTCAGGTTCTGGATGCCGCCACCGGCAAGATCCTGCACGACCTGCCTTCCGGCGAGGATCCCGAGCAATTCGTGCTGCATCCCAACGACCGGCATCTCTACATCGCCAACGAGGACGACGCCGTGACCACGGTGGTGGACACGGAAACCCGCAAGGTGGTTGCTCAGATCAATGTCGGGATCGAGCCCGAGGGCATGGCGGTCTCGCCCGATGGCCAGATCGCCATCACCACCTCCGAGACCACCAACATGGCACATTGGATCGACACGCAGACGCAACAGCTGTTTGCCAACACCCTGGTCGACGCCCGCCCCCGTCACGCTGAATTCACCGCCGGCGGCAGCGCGCTGTGGGTCTCCTCCGAGATCGGCGGCACCATCACCGTCTTCGACACCGCCACTCAGGCCGAGACCGGCAAAATAACCTTTGATGTCAAGGGCGTGCATCCCGACCGGGTGCAGCCGGTGGGGTTTGCCTTCACCAATGATGAACAGACCGCCTTTGTGGCGCTGGGGCCGTCCAACCATGTGGCGGTGGTCAATACCCAGTCGCTCGAGGTGGAGGATTACATCCTGGTCGGCCGCCGGGTCTGGCACATGGCGTTTTCGCCCGACAAGTCGCTGCTGTTCACTACCAACGGCGTGTCCGGCGATGTCACCGTGATCGACACCGCCAAGCGCCAGGCGCTGAAGTCGATCAAGGTCGGCCGTTTTCCCTGGGGCGCGGCGCTGCGCCCCTGAGACCTGCCGCGCCCCGGCGGCGCGGCGCATCCTGACAGGAGGATCCCCGATGCTGAAAACCTGCCTTTTCGCCGCGGCGCTGTGCCTTGCGCTGCCGGCCGCCGCCCTGGCCGCTGACGGTGATGATCCGGGCAAGGCCGGCTTTGGCCTTGCCGGGCTGCTGTCCGCCGCCAACAAGGAGGACCTGCCGCCCATCACCCTGTCGGCGGGAATGCCGCTGGCCGATGCACCCTGGGTGCTGAACTCCGGCACCTATTACGAGTTCGAGATCCAGGGCGACGGCAGCCAGGAACTGGCGCTGACGGGGGCGGAGTTCTTCCGCGCCATCTGGATCGACGAGATCGTAGTGGAGGGCCTCGAGATCCGCCCGCTGGGGCTCGACAGCATCGAGTTCGACGAGGCCGGCGAGATGGAGATCGGGTTTATTGCGCTGAAGCCTGGGAATTACCACCTCAAGGTGCCCGGCTCCACCGGCGACACCCAGCGGTTGGAGATCACCATCCGATGACCGGGCTGCGGGTGGAAAACCTGAGCTATGCCTACGGCGCCCGGCAGGCGCTGGACGGAGTCAGCTTCCGGGTTGAACCCGGCACCTTCTGCGCCCTGCTCGGCCCCAACGGCGCAGGCAAGTCGACGCTGTTTGCGCTGCTCACCCGGCTGTTCACCGCGCCGCAGGGCAGGATCGAGATCGCCGGCCACGACATGGCCCGCGCCCCGCGCAAGGCGCTGCGCCGGATGGGAGTGGTGTTCCAGCAGCCGACGCTGGACCTGGACCTGACGGTGCAGCGCAATCTCAGCTATTTCGCCGCCCTGCACGGTCTGCGCGGCGCCAGGGCGCAGGCCCGGATCGAGGCCGCTCTGGAGCGGCTGGAGATGCCCGGCCGGCTGGGTGAGCGGGTGCGCGACCTTAATGGCGGCCACCGCCGCCGGCTGGAGATTGCCCGCAGCCTGATCCACCATCCCAAGGTGCTGCTGCTGGACGAGCCGACAGTGGGGCTGGACGCGGCAACCCGGCACACGATCACCGCCCATGTGCACGACTTGTCGCGGCGCAAGAGGCTGACGGTGCTCTGGGCCACCCATCTCACCGACGAGGTCGAAGACGCCGACCAGTTGCTGATCTTGCACCGCGGCAAGCTGGCGCAAGACGGCACGGCCCGCCAGCTGCGCGGCGGGCTCGGGCTGGCCGATCACTTTCTCAGGCTGACAGGAGAGGCGGCATGACCGCCTGGCTCGCAGCCCTGGCGGCAATCACGCAGCGCGAGGCGCTGCGGTTCATTGGCCAGCGCGGCCGCTTCGTCGCGGCGCTGGTGCGGCCGATGCTGTGGCTGGTGGTCTTTGCCGCGGGCTTTCGCGCCGCGCTTGGCCTGTCGATCACCCCGCCCTACGCCACCTACACCACCTACGAAGTCTATATCGTTCCCGGCCTGTGCGGCATGATCCTGCTTTTCAACGGCATGCAAAGCTCGCTGTCGATGGTCTATGACCGGGAAATGGGTTCGATGCGGCTGCTGCTGACCAGTCCGCTGCCGCGCTGGTGGCTGCTGGTCTGCCGCCTGCTCGCCAGCACCGCGATCTCTATCCTGCAGGTCTATGTGTTCCTGGCGCTGGCGGCGATTTTCGGCATCCGCTTCGGCTGGGGCGGCTATGCCGCGCTGCTGCCCGCCCTTGTCCCGGCCGGGCTGATGCTGGGGGCGCTGGGGCTGGCGCTGTCCTCGGTGATCCGCCAGCTGGAGAATTTCGCCGGGGTGATGAATTTCGTGATCTTCCCGATGTTCTTCCTGTCCACCGCGCTCTACCCGTTGTGGAAAATGGCCGAAAGCTCGGCGCTGCTGCGCGATATCTGCGCCGTGAACCCCTTCAGCCAGGCGGTCGAGCTGATCCGCTTTGCGCTTTATCAGCAGCTGAACACCGCCGCGCTGGCCTGGGTGCTGCTGTCCGGGCTGGTCTGGCTGGGACTGGCGGTCTGGGGCTACGACCCGGCGCGCGGGCTGATCCGCAAGGCCGCGAAATAGGACTGAACCGCCCCGCTCCGCGCCGCAGGCTGACGCAGCGCGGGACTTGCACCGTAGATCCGGGCCGCAAGGCGCCGGGCGCTGCCGTGCCGGGCCCTCCCCCCTGCCCCTGCCGCCCTCCGCTTACGACCATTGTGCAATACCGCTCTTCCGGCGCGCCTTGGATACTGTGGCAGGCCGGCAGCCCGCACCGGGCAGTGGCTGTTGATGATCCAATGAAAGGGAGGAGCCCAATGAACCGCTTCATCACGGCGGTCGCCGCAGGGACCATGATGGCGGGCGTCAGCCACGCCGGGGTCACCGAGGACGACCTTAGGAACGACCAGACAACCACCACCCAGGTGGTGACCAACGGGATGGGCCGCCACCTGCAGCGCTACAGCCCGCTGGACACGCTGAACAAGGACAATGTCGCAAACCTTGTGCCCGCCTGGGCCTTCAGCCTCGGCGGCGAAAAGCAGCGCGGCCAGGAGACCCAGCCGCTGATCTATGACGGCATCATGTATATCACCGGCTCCTACAGCCGGGTCTATGCCATCGACGTCGAGACCGGCCGCGAGATCTGGCAGTACGACGCCCGGCTGCCCGAAGGCATCCTGCCCTGCTGCGACGTGGTGAACCGCGGCGGCGCGATCTATGGCGACACCTTCTATTTCGGCACGCTGGACGCCCGCATCGTGGCGCTGGACCTCAAGACCGGCGACGTGAAGTGGCGCAAGAAGGTGGCCGACTACAAGGCCGGCTATTCGCTGACCGCGGCGCCGCTGATCGTCAACGGGCTGGTGATCACCGGCAACTCCGGCGGCGAGTTCGGCATTGTCGGCGAGGTGCAGGCGCGCGACGCCGAAACCGGCGAGCTGGTCTGGACCCGGCCGGTGATTGAGGGCCACATGGGCACCTTCAAGGGTGAGGAAAGCACCATGACCGGCACCCTGAACGCCACCTGGCCGGGCGACATGTGGAAGACTGGCGGCGGCGCCACCTGGCTCGGCGGCTCCTATGATGCGGAGACCGACACGCTGGTCTTCGGCGCCGGCAACCCGGCGCCCTGGAACAGCCACCTGCGCAACGCCGGCACCCCGGTGGAGGGCAATGCCGGCGACAACCTCTATGCCGCCAGCCGCATCGGCATCGACCCTTCCAACGGCGAGATCAAGTGGCACTTCCAGACCACCCCGCGCGAGGGCTGGGACTATGACGGCGTCAACGAGGTGGTCGCCTACACCGACCGCAGCGGCAACAAGCGCTTCGCCACCGCCGACCGCAACGGCTTTTTCTATGTCCTGAACCGCGAGGATGGCAAATTCGTCAGCGCAACCCCCTTCGTCAAGGACATCACCTGGGCCGAGCGCATCGACGACACCGGCCGCCCGGTCTTTATCGAGGAAAACCGCCCCGGAAACCCGGCGGACGCAGCCGATGGCAACAAGGGGGAGGTGATCTTTGCCTCGCCGTCGTTCCTGGGCGGCAAGAACTGGATGCCGATGGCGTTCTCGCAAAACACCGGTAATTTCTATGTGCCCTCGAACGAATGGGGCATGGACATCTGGAACGAGCCGATCAGCTACAAGAAGGGCGCCGCCTACCTGGGCGCGGGCTTCACCATCAAGCCGAACTACGAGGACCATATCGGCAGCCTCAAGGCGATCGACCCGGACACCGGCGAGATCAAGTGGGAATACAAGAACGACGCACCGCTCTGGGCCGGGGTGATGACCACAGCGGGCGGGCTGGTGTTCACCGGCACTCCCGAGGGCCGCTTCATCGCCTTTGACGACGAGACCGGCGAGGAGCTGTGGTCGTTCCAGACCGGCTCCGGCATCGTCGGCCAGCCCGTCACCTGGGAACAGGACGGCGTGCAGTATGTCTCGGTCGTGTCCGGCTGGGGCGGCGCGGTGCCGCTGTGGGGCGGCGAGGTCGCCAAGAAGGTCAACTACCTGAACCAGGGCGGCATGGTCTGGACGTTCCGCCTGCCCCGCCAGCTGGCGCAGGCGGACTGACCCCGCCCCGGCTGCGGGCCGCAGGCAACAAACCCGGGCGCGCCTCCTGCGGGGGGGCGCCCTCCATATGCGACTTTAGGCGTATACCGCTGCTGCCGCCCGCTTGCTAAGCTGGCAGGAAAACAACAGCTCTGGTGCAGATATGCCGACACACACGGACACGCCGACCACCCCAGGGTTCCACGCGGCGCTGCTGGTGGATGACCACCCGCTGTTCTGCGACGCCCTGGCGATGACACTGCAGGCGGTCACCGCAATCAGCAGCATGCACACCGCGCCGGCCCTGCAGGCCGCGCTCGACATGATCGCCGACGGCATCCGCATCGACCTGGTGGTGCTGGACCTGAACCTGCCCGACGTCAACGGGCTGGACGGGCTGCTGCGGCTGCGCAAGGTGACGGACTGCCCGATCCTGGTGGTCTCCTCGATGGCCGACAACCGCATCGTCAGCTCGGTGATCCATGCCGGCGCCAACGGTTTCATTCCCAAGCACAGCCAGCGCGACGTGTTCCAGAAGGCGGTGGAAGCAATCAATCAGGGCAAGGTGTTCCTGCCCGACGGCTGCGTGCTGCTCGATGACAAGGCCGGCAGCAGCGACGACGTGCTGCAGCGGCTGTCGCAGCTGACCAATCAGCAGGCCCGGATCCTGCAGCTGATCTGCGAAGGCAAGCTGAACAAGCAGATCGCCTACGAGCTGTCGATCGCCGAGACCACGGTCAAGGCCCATATCACCGCCATCATGCGCAAGCTGGGGGTGCAAAGCCGCACCCAGGCGGTGCTGGCCGCCAAGCAGGCGAGCTTTGCAAACGTCTTGCAAGACGCGCCGCCGCCCGCCTAGTCTGACGGGCGGAATTTGGGGAGGAGAAAGAGGATGGACCCTGTCGATGGCCCGTCAGGCGCGCCCGTGGCGGAGCCGCAGGTTGTCCGGTCCGGCTCGGTCGACTGCCGGGCGCCGGACGCTGTCGAACAGCTGGCCCAGGCGCTGAACCCGAACGGCCTGTCGCTGGTGGTGCTGTTCCTGTCGCCGGACACCGACGTTGACCGGCTGATCGGCGAGGCGCAACGGCGGTTCGCCCCGGCGCAGGTTGTCGGCTGCACCACCGCGGGGGAGATTTCGGCAGCCGGCTATGTCGAGGGCGAAATCGTCGCCATCGGCTTTGCCCAGTCGCATTTCCAGACCCGCACCATCCTGATCGAGGATCTCGGCAGCTTCGATCCGCACAGCGTGATCGAGCGGATGATCCGAAACCGCAGCCACATGGCACAGGAGGCCGGCGGCTGGATCTCCGACTTCACCTTCCTGCTGGTCGACGGGCTCTCCACCAAGGAGGACGCGCTGACCTCGCAACTGGCGGTGGGGCTGGGGCCGGTGGCCTTTTTCGGCGGCTCGGCGGGCGACGGCACCAACTTCGGCAAGACCTATGTGCTGCATGGCGGCCAGGCCCATTCCAACGCCGCCATTCTGATCCAGGTCCGCAGCCGCTGCCCGATCAAGGTGTTCAAGACTGACCACCTGATCCCGTCGCAGAAACGCATGGTGGTGACCGGGGCCGATCCCGCCCGCCGGGTGGTGCATGAGATCAATGCCGAACCCGCCGCCCGCGAATACGCCCGGGTGCTGGGCAAGGACCCGGAGCAGCTGACCGCCTTCACCTTTGCCGCGCATCCCGTCGCGGTGCAATTCGGCGACCAGCACCATGTGCGCGCCATCCAGCGGGTCGCCGACAATGACGAGCTGGTGTTCTTCTCCGCCATCGACGAGGGCGTGGTGCTGACCCTGGCCGAGCCGGAGGACATGGTGACCCATCTGGAGCGCGAGATGGCCGCGCTCAGCGCCAAGCGCCGCCCCGAGATCATCCTGGCCTGCGACTGCATCCTGAGGCGGCTGGAAGCACAGCAGAAGCAGGTCTCGCAGGACATTTCCCGCATCCTGCGCGACAACAGGGTGGTCGGCTTTTCGACCTATGGCGAACAGATCAACTCGATGCATGTCAACCAGACCCTGACCGGGGTGGCGATCTACCCGCCGGACGAGGGCTGAGCAATGGTGCATGAGCTGATCGACCCCCGCGACCCGCCGGAGCGTCAGAACCAGAAGCTGCTGAAAATCGTCGAGACCCTGATGCGCCGGGCCGAGCAGAGCTCGGAAGCCTCCGGCGAGGCCTACGCCCAGTTCCAGCGCGCGGTGATGCTGGAGGAGGAGGTGCGCCTGCGCACCCGCGAGCTGGAGCACGCGCTGGACCTGCTCAACGAGTCGAACGCCCGGCTGGCGCTGGCCAATGCCGAGACCGAGGCCGCCCGCGCCAACCTGGCCAATGCGATCGAGACGGTGCAGGAAGGCTTTGCGCTGTTTGACGCACAGGACGTGCTGGTCATGTGCAACACCCGGTTCGGCAAGCACATGGCCGATATCTACCATCTGCTGCGGCCGGGGCTGAAATTCGCCGATTACGTGAACCTGGTGGCAACCAGCGCCCATCTGGCGCTGCCGGAGGGGGAGACCGCCGCCGACTGGGAGGCCTACCGGATCGCCCGCCACAAGGACGATCACGCGGTGTTCAACGTGATGATGGCCGGCAACAGCTGGCTGCAGGTCAGCGAGCACCGCACCCCGGACGGCGGCACCGTAATCCTGCAGACCGATATCACCGACATGATGCGGCTGGAGCGGCAGGAGCGCGAGCGGCTGCTCGACGACCAGTCGCGGGTGATCAAGGCAACGCTGGAGCATCTCGACCAGGGGGTCTGCATCTTCGACGCCCAGAACCGCCTGGTCGGCTGGAACCGCCGCGCCGGAGAGCTCTTGTCGATGCCCGCGGGCAAGTTCCAGCTGGGCATGTATTTCGCCACCCTCTACCGCCAGGCAGCGGACAGCATCCGCCTGCTCGGCGGCACCCGGCCGGAAGAGGTCGAGGCCTGGGTAGCCAGCACCGCCAAGCGGGCACCCCTGTCGTTCGAGATCAGACTGGGCCGCGACCGAATCCTGGCGGTCTTTGCGCAGCAGATGCCGGACAAGGGCTTTGTCATCAGCTTTACCGATGTCACCGCTGAACGCGCCGCGGTCCGCACCATTTCCCAGGTCAACGAAACGCTGGAGCAGCGGGTGGCCGAACGGACGCTGGAGCTGGAGGACGCGCTGTCGGAGGCGGAGCGCGCCAATGCCTCCAAGTCGCGGTTCGTCGCCGCCGCCAGCCACGACCTGCTGCAGCCGCTGTCCGCCGCCAAACTCTATGTCGGCTCGCTGGAGGACGACCTGCAGGATGCGGGCTTCAGGGACCGGGCGGCCAAGGCCGGCAACGCGCTGGTCGCGGTCGAGCGCATCCTCGGCGCCCTGTTGGACATTTCCAAGCTCGACTCCGGCCTGGCGGCAATCGACCGGACCGCCATCAGCCTGGGCAGCATGCTGGACCAGCTGAAGGACGAACTGGAACCTGTCGCCCGGCTCAAGGGGTTGGAATTCCGGGTCGTGCGCAGCGGCGCGGTGGTGGAAAGCGACGCCGCCTACCTGCGTCGAATCCTGCAGAATCTCGCCTCCAACGCGGTGCGCTACACCACCAGCGGCAAGGTGCTGATCGGGGTGCGACAACGCCGCGGCCGGGTGCTGCTCGAAGTCCGCGACACCGGCCCCGGCATCCCGCCGGAGCATCAGGACAGGGTGTTCCAGGAGTTTCAGCGGCTCAACGCCAAGGCCAGCCCGTCGGACGGCATGGGGCTGGGTCTCGCCATTGTCGAGCGGGCCTGCCGGCTGCTGGAACATCCGCTGAACCTCACCTCGGAGGTCAGCCGCGGCACCTGCTTTTCGGTGGAGCTGCCGCTGAGCACGGTTACGCGCGCGCCATCGCCGCTGCCCGGCCCCGGCACCGGCGCCGCGGTCCCGTTCGAAAACCGGATCGTGGTGCTGATCGAGAACGACGCCGGCCTCAGGGCAGCGCTGGAGATCACGCTCGACAGCTGGGGGCTGAACGTGCTGCCCTGCGCCAGCTGCGCCGACGCCCTTGCGCTGCTGCTGGAAATCGACATCAGCCCGGATGCGATCATCGCCGATTACCAGCTGGACGACGGCGCGCTGGGAACCGATGCGATCGCCGCACTCCGGGCGCAGCACGGCCCGGTTCCGGCCTGCCTGGTGACCGCCAACCGCTCACCGGATCTGGCGGCGGCCTGCGCCGGGCTGAACGCGGCGCTGCTGCACAAGCCGATCGACACCGGCGAACTGCGCGGCTTCCTGGAGCGCGCGCTGTCCTGACCAAGGCGCGGCGCGCCTCAGCGCAGGCACACGTCGGAGCGGGTCAGGAACCGCTTGCCGCTGCCGTTTTCCAGCGAGAACATCCCGCCGATGCCGTCGATCGCGTCGATCACAAGATTGGTGTGCTGCCAGCGCGCGTGCTGATCGGCATTCATGTAAAACGGCACCCCGCCGATCTCCCCCACCAGCACATCGCTGCCGCCGACGATGTAGTCGCCCTGCTGAAAGCACATCGGCGCGGACCCGTCGCAGCAACCGCCGGACTGGTGAAACAGCAGATCCGGCCCGAAGCGCGCCTTCAGCTCGCCGATCAGTTGCAGCGCCGCTTCTGTGGCCGTCACGGTCATGCCTGTTACCCCGGTCATTGCACACTCCCCCGGCTGAATGAAAAAGAAACGGCCCCGGAAACCCGGGGCCGCCCGTCACACGGCTGTTCAGAAGAACCCCAGCGCATTGGGGCTGTAGCTGACCAGCAGGTTCTTGGTCTGCCGGTAGTGATCCAGCATCATTTTGTGGGTTTCCCGCCCGATGCCCGACTGCTTGTAGCCGCCAAAGGCCGCATGGGCCGGATAGGCGTGATAGCAGTTGGTCCAGACCCGGCCCGCCTGAATGTCGCGGCCAAAGCGGAAGGCGCGGTTGGTGTCGCGGGTCCACACGCCGGCGCCCAGCCCGTAAAGCGTGTCATTGGCGATCTCAAGCGCCTCGGCATCGTCCTTGAAGGTGGTCACGGACAGCACAGGGCCAAAGATCTCCTCCTGGAAAATCCGCATCTTGTTGTGGCCCTTGAACACCGTCGGCTCGATATAGTTTCCGCCTTCCAGCCCTTCCAGGGCAGAGACATTGCCGCCAGTCAGCAGCTCGGCACCCTCATCCTTGCCCAGTTGCAGGTAGGAGGCGATCTTCTCCTTCTGCTCGGTCGAGGCCTGAGCGCCGATCATCGTGTCCATCGACAGAGGGTTGCCCTGCTTCACCGCCTTCACCCGTTCGATGGCGCGGGCCATGAAGTCGTCGTAGATCGACTCCTGGATCAGCGCCCGGCTGGGGCAGGTGCAGACCTCGCCCTGGTTCAGGGCAAACATGGTGAAGCCTTCCAGGCATTTGTCGAAATAGGCGTCATCGGCGGCCATCACATCCTCGAAGAAGATGTTAGGGGACTTGCCGCCCAGCTCCAGCGTCACCGGAATCAGATTCTGGCTGGCATACTGCATGATCAGCCGCCCGGTGGTGGTCTCACCAGTAAAGGCAATCTTGGCGATCCGGTTCGACGAGGCCAGCGGCTTGCCCGCCTCCAACCCGAAGCCGTTGACGATGTTCAAGACGCCTGCCGGCAGCACTCCGGCGATCAGCTCCGCCAGCACCATGATCGAGGCCGGTGTCTGTTCCGCCGGTTTCAGCACCACGCAGTTGCCCGCCGCCAGCGCCGGCGCCAGCTTCCACACCGCCATCAGCAGCGGGAAATTCCACGGGATGATCTGCCCGACCACGCCCAGCGGTTCCGGAATGTGATAGGCATAGGTGTCGGCGTCGATTTCGGAGATATGGCCTTCCTCGGCGCGGATGCAGCCCGCGAAATAGCGCCAGTGATCCACACAGAGAGCGAGGTCGGCGTGGACCGACTCGCGGATCGGCTTGCCGTTGTCCAGCGTCTCTGCCGCCGCCAGCAGTTGGGTGTTTGCCTCCATGATGTCGGCGATCTTCAGCAGCATGTTGGCGCGCTCGGTGGTCGAGGTCTTGCCCCAGGCCGGAAATGCTGCATGGGCCGCGTCCAAGGCTGCCTCGACATCCTCCGCGTTGGACCGGGCAATCTCGCAGATCACATCGCCGGTGATCGGAGTGGTGTTCTCGAAATACTGGCCCGAGCGGGGCTCGGTGAATTCGCCGTTGATAAAGTTTCCATAACGCGGCTTGAACGGAAAATCGACGCCCAGATGCGCCGTGTCCAGTGCCGAGTTGGCCAGCCCGTTCGTGTGGATGTTCATGCCATTCCTCCCAAGAATTGATCCAAGAAATGCAGCGGAACTGGCGGCCATGCACCTTCGATTGCAGGCACTCGGTCCGGTGCTGCCTAAAGGCTTAGACCATCGGCAAAAGACGCGGTATTCGACCAAAGTCCCTGCCGGCCGCCGGGCGGGAGGCGTCCTTGGCTAGCGGTGATACTGGGCAAAGGGCTGGCCGCCCAGCCGGGTGATTGCCACCGGCGTCTGATAGAGCGCGCTCAGGCGCTCGGCGGTGGCTGCCTCTGCCACCGGGCCTTGAAAGGCCACTTTCCCGTCCCGCAGCGCCACGACATGATCGGACCAGCTGATCGCATAGTTCAGATCATGCACCACGATCACGATGCCCTTGCCCTGCACCTCCGTCTGATGCCGCAGCTGCGCCATCAGATTGCGGGCGTGGTGCAGGTCGAGGTTGTTAAGCGGCTCGTCCAGCAGCAGCCAGTCCGTGTCCTGGGCATAGGCCATGGCGATAAAGGCCCGCTGCCGCTGGCCGCCCGACAGCTCATCCAGGAACCGCGTCTGCAAATCTCCCAGATCAAACAGCTCAACCGCATTCGCAATGGCCGCATGATCGGCCACCCCCAGCCGCCCCGCGCTGTGCGGCCAGCGGCCAAAGCCGATCAGGTCGCGCACCCGCACCCGGCTGGCAACGCTCAGATGCTGCGCCACCACAGCCATCTTGCACGCCAGCTGCGCGGGCACCGTCTGCGCCAAGTCCATCCCGTCCATGCGGATACGGCCGCTGCTGGCCGTCAGCTGCCGGGCGATCAGCTTCAGCAGCGTCGATTTCCCCGCGCCGTTGGGGCCGATCAGCGCTGTCACCCGGCCTGCGGGGATCTCGGCATCTATGCCTTGCAAAATAGGGTTCGCCGCCGGACCAAAGCTGAGGTTCGAGACTTGAATCACCGGATTTTTCCTTTCACCAGCAGGACCAGGAACAACAATCCGCCGCAGAACTCGATGACAACCGCCAGGGTGGATTGCAGATGCAGCAGCCGCTCGAACACGGTCTGGCCCGACACCAGGATCAGCGCCCCGATCAGCGCCGCCGCGGGCAAGAGCAGCGCGTGACGGTGGCTCTGCATCAGGCTGTGGGCGAGGCTGGTGACCAAAAGGCCGAGAAAGGCCAGCGGTCCCACCAGCGCGGTCGCGACTGAGACCAACGCCGCAATCAGACACAGCACCCGCAGTTGCAGCCCGTCGTAGGCCACGCCAAGGCTGCGTGCCGGGGAGCGGCCCAAGGCAGCCACATCCAGCACGCGGTGATTGCGCACCAGCCACAGGGCGGCCAGCGCCATCAGCCCCAGCCCGGCCATCAGCGCAGACCGGTCAATGCCGCTGAACTGGGCAAACATCCGCGCCTCGACCATTGTGAATTCCGAGGGCTCCATCAGCCGCTGCAGAAAGGCTGTGAGGGTGCGGAACATCACCCCCAGCACCACACCCGCCAGCACCATCAGCTGGATGTCGTGGCGGGTACGCCCCAGCAGGCTGGTGAACAGCATCAGCGCCGCCGCCAGCATCACCGCGGTCTCCAGCGCAAACCCCTGCAGCCCGGCGATGCGGCTGGCCCCGGCAGCCCCCAACGCCGCCACCAGCCCGGTCTGCAACAGCAGAAACAGCGCATCAAACCCCATGATCGAGGGCGTCAGGATACGGTTCTGGCTGATGGTCTGAAACAGCACCGTCGCCACGCCTGCTGAGGCCCCGACCGCCAGCAAGGCCGCCAGTTTGACCAGCCGCAGCTCAAGGATATAGGAGGTTGGCGCGCGCAGGCCCCAGAGCAGGAACAGCGCTGCCGCCGCCGCCAGCAGGCAGGTTAGCACAATCAGCCGCCGGTCAGCCATCGGCCCGCCGCCCCAGCAGAAGATACAGGAACACCGCAGCGCCAAAGATACCAAAGACGGTTCCCGCCGGGATCTCATAGGGGTAACGCAGCACGCGTCCCAGGATATCGCAGATCAGCAGCAGCCCGGCCCCGGCGGCGGCCACCACGGGCAGGCTCTCGCGCAGGTTGTCGCCCATCAGCCGTGACACCAGGTTGGGCACCACCAGCCCGATGAAGGGCAGCATCCCCACGGTCACGATCACCAGCGACGACACCAGCGACACGGTGACAATGCCGAACCCCAGCACCTGCCCGTAACGCAGGCCCAGGTTCAGGCTGACATCGCGGCCCAGCCCCGCAATGGTGAACTGATTAGCGGCAAAGTAACTGAGCAGCGCCAGCCCGCCCGCCAGCCACAGCAGCTCATAGCGGCCCGCCAGAATGCCGGAGAACTCGCCGCTCATCCAGACGCCGAGGTATTGCAGCAGCCCGCCCTCGATGGCGATGAAGATGGCAATAGCCATCAAGAGCCCGCCATAGACCAGCCCAGACAAGGGGATCAGCAACACCTGATGCGGCGGGATGCGGCGGGCCAGCAGCATGAACACGCCGGTGCCCGCCAGCGCTGCACCAGCGGCCGCCAGCATCTTGACCAGAATCGGCGCGCCCGGCGCCAGCAGCGTCACCGCCAAGAGGCCCAGCATCGCCGCCTCGCTGGTGCCGGTGGTGCCCGGCTCGACAAACCTGTTGCGCACCAGCAGCTGCATGATCACCCCCGCCACCGCCATCGCGGCACCGGTCAGCAGCACCGCGGCGGTGCGCGGGATACGGCTGACGATCAGCAGCTGCAGCGTCTGCGGATCGTCCAGCAGCGCAGCAACGGACAGCGGGCCTGCCCCGACAAACAGGCTGGCCACGGCCAGCGGCACCAAAAGCACTGCCGCCAGCAGCAACCAGCGGCGCGGCGCAGCCGAAGCGGGGGCGGCCAGATCAGCCACCGGCCTTAACGCCCTGCGCAAACCCGGCTTTGATTTCCGCCAGCGTGGCACTCATCGACTGGATACCGCCGCCGGCCACATAGATATTGGCGGCGTTCAGATAGATCACTTGCCCCGCGGCCCAGGCCTTGGTGCCAGCAACCAGCGCGTTGTCCAGCGTCACTGCCGCGGCCTGGTTGCTCTGCCCCAGCGCCATGGCCCGGTCCACCACGATCAGCCAGTCGGGATCAGCGGCGGCGATAAATTCAAATGACACCGCCTCGCCATGGGTCTGCGCATCCAGATCCGGCACCGCCTCCGGCAGCCCCAGCGCCTGATGCAGCCAGCCGAACCGCGACCCGGCGCCATAGGCCGAGATCCGCGGCCCGTTGGTCATCACGATCAGCGCATCGCCGCGCCCATCCACCGCCGCCCTGGCCTCTGCAAGCTTGGCGTTGAATGCCGCCTCCAGCTCCTCCGCCCGGTCCTCGCGCCCCGTCAGCTCTCCATAGCTGCGCAGCCGCGCTAGCGCCTGCCCTGCCAAATCCGTGCCCCAGATCGTCATGTCGATGGCGGGCGCGATCTCCGCCAGCGGCTCAACTTGCGCAGAGGACCGCCCGCCCGCAACGATCAGGTCCGGTGCCAGCATGGCAATCGCCTCGAAATCCGGCTCGAACAGCGTGCCTGCAGATGCGGCCTGTGCCTGCAGATCGTCCAGATAACTGACATACATCTCAGCAGGCACACCCACGGGCTGCACCCCAAGCGCACCCAGCGTATCCGCCGCGGCCACGTCCAGAACCACGATTCTCTCAAGAGATTCAGGTAGCTCGATACGGCCCCGCGCGGTCTCCACCGCCAGCCCCTGCGCCGATGCCGCGCCCGCCAGGGCGAAAAAAACCGGCGCAGCCAGTTGCAAAACCTTCCAATGTGCCATTTCCTGTCCTCTGATGAGATGGAATTCGGCTGGCTTGAGAAGGCTTGCTGAAAATCAAGGGGGGCTTACCGGCACGTGCTGCAAAAGTCCAGATGCGCCATTTCGCTGCCGCCACGGCAGCCAGCTGCTGCGGCCGCCCGGCGAAGGCGCGCAAATCACCGGCCTGTCTGCAGAAAACCTCTTGATGCAGCGGACCCCCGATTGTAAGGAAGCGGCCACCGCACGGTCCTGCACCTGATAAGGCTTCGACCCGAACCGTCAGCTTTGCACCTCCCAGCCCCTCGAACTCTGGACAGAAAGGCCCCGCGATGCCGCACCGCCTCCCCCTCTCAGATTTCCCGAAACGCCCTGCACAGGCGCGCATCCGATGAGCGGCGGCGCGGAGACATACGAGGGCCTCTATGGCCTCGACGCCTGGGGCAGCGGCATGCTGGAAGTGACCCCGGACGGCGCCGTTGCGCTGCGGCTGCCGCAGGCGCTCGACGCCAAGCCGACCCCGCTGCCGGAGGTGATCGCGGCAATCGAGGCACGCGGCATCTCGGCCCCGGTGGTGCTGCGGGTGCAGCAGTTCTTGGAACAGTCGCTGACCCAGCTGCATGACGCCTTCAACGGAGCGATTGAGGCCGCGGGCTACAAGGGCCGCTACCGCGGCGTGTTCCCGATCAAGGTGAACCAGCAGGCCGAGGTGATCGGCCACCTGATGACCGCGGGCCAGCAGTTCAATTACGGGCTGGAGGCCGGCTCCAAGCCGGAGCTGATGATCGCGCTATCGCAGCCTCTGCCCGAAGATGCGCTGCTGATCTGCAACGGCTCCAAGGACGAGGCCTTCATCCGGCTGGCGATCCTGTCGCGCAAGCTGGGCCACAACACGGTCATCGTGATCGAAACGCTTGAGGAGTTCGACATCATCCGCCGGGTGGCGGAGGATCTGGACATCCGGCCGCTCCTGGGCGTGCGGGTCAAGCTGACAGAGCGCGTCACCGGCAAATGGCAGGCCAGCTCCGGCGACCGCTCCACCTTTGGGCTCGGCGCCCATGATCTGGTGACGCTGATGGGCCGCCTGCGCGACAGCGGCTTCCTCGACTGCCTGGTGCTGCAGCACAGCCACCTGGGCAGTCAGGTGCCCAATATCTTCGACATCCGCCGCGCCGCGGATGAGGCCTGCAGATTCTTTGTGGAACTCACCCGCATGGGCGCGCCGCTGACCCATATGGACCTCGGCGGCGGCTTGGGCGTCGACTACACCGGCGCCCGCCGCCCGGACGACAACTCGGTCAACTACACCGTCAACGAATACTGCACCAATATCGTCGAAACCGTCCGCTATGCGCTGGATGAGGCGGGCCTGCCCCACCCCACCATCGTCACCGAAAGCGGCCGCTTCGTGGTGGCGCATTCCTCGATCTTCATCTTCGAGGTGCTGGGCGCCACGCTGTACGATGCGCCGCAGAAACCGGAGGTGCAGCCCGACGACCACCACCTGGTCTCCGACCTCATGGCGGTGGAGGCCTATATCGGCGCACCGCGCTTCCAGGAGGCGCTGAACGACGCGATCTATTACCGGGACGAGCTGCGGGCGCTGTTCCGCCGCGGCCAGATCGGGTTGGAGCAGCTGTCGCGCGCCGAACAGGGCTTCCTGTATCTGGCCGGCCTGTTCAAGGCCGCCGCCCGCGGAGACGACAGCCTGACGGAGGCCGCGAGCGCCCTTGGCGCCTTCACCGATCACTACCAAGGCAACTTCTCGCTGTTTCAGTCGCTGCCGGATGTCTGGGCTATCGACCAGCTGCACCCGATGATGCCGCTGCAGCGCCTGAACGAGGCCCCCGCCCGTAACGCGATGATCACCGACATCACCTGCGACAGCGACGGCAAGCTGGATCACTTCATCCTCGCCGACGGAACATCCAATGCGCTGCCGGTGCATGACCTGCGCGAGGATGAGCATTACCTGATCGGCGTGTTCTTTGTCGGCGCCTACCAGGAAACGCTCGGCGACTTGCACAACCTGTTTGGCGATGCCAACGTGGTCACCATCTCTCTGGACGGCCAGGGCGGCTTTGATATCGAGCACGAGACCGAGGCCGATACCATCGCTGAGGTGCTGTCCTATGTCGAATACGACCCGCGCCAGTGCCTGGAGACCTTCCGCAAGCGGGTGGAGCGCGCCGTGAAGGCCGGCAGGGTCAACGCCGCGGAGCGCCGCCAGATGATTGCCGCCTACAAGGACAGCCTTGCCGGCAGCACCTATTTCGACTGAAGCCGCCCCCCGGAAGACGACCCAGGGGCACATCGGAACACCGGGGTCTCGGCCCCTTCTGCAAAGGAACAAACATATGGAAAAGGTTCTGGTTGTTGGCGCCGGCGGCGTCGGATCCGTCACTGTCACAAAAATGGCCATGCACCCGGAGATCTTTAAGGAGATCACCCTGGCCAGCCGCACGGTCTCGAAATGCGAGGACATAGCCGCCAACGTCAAGGCACGCACCGGCGTCACCATCCGCACCGCCCAGCTGGACGCGATGAAGGTCGCCGACACCGTGGCGCTGATCAAGGAAACCGGCGCTGAACTGCTGGTGAACCTGGCCCTGCCCTATCAAGACCTGGTGCTGATGGACGCCTGCCTCGAGGCTGGCATCCACTACCTCGACACTGCCAATTACGAGCCCGAGGACGAGGCCAAGTTCGAATACAAATGGCAGTGGGCTTACCAAGAGCGCTTCAAGGAAGCGGGCCTCACCGCGATCCTGGGCGCTGGTTTCGACCCGGGCGTCACCTCGATCATGGCGACCTGGGTGCGCAAGCACAAGCTGGAGGGCATCCGCCTGATCGACGTGCTGGACTGCAACGGCGGCGACAACAGCAAGCCGTTCGCCACCAACTTCAACCCGGAAATCAACATCCGCGAAGTCACCGCACCGGCCCGCCACTGGGAAAACGGCGCCTGGCACGAAACCCCGGCGATGACCCATAAGTACGAGTTCGACTTCCCCGCCGTGGGCAAGAAGAACATGTACCTGATGTACCACGAGGAGCTGGAGTCGCTGTCGACCCACTTCCCCGAGATCGAGCGCGCCCGCTTCTGGATGACCTTCGGCGACGCCTACATCAACCACGTCACCGTGCTGCAGAACATCGGCATGACCAGCATCGAGCCGGTGATCCACAATGGCCAGGAAATCATCCCGCTGCAGTTCCTGAAAACCGTGCTGCCGGATCCGTCGGAATTGGGTGAGCTGACCAAAGGCAAGACCTGCATCGGCGACATCATCACCGGCCCGGCCAAGGACGGCGGCGCAGAGAAGACCTATTACATCTACAACATCTGCGACCACGAGGAATGCTACGCCGAGGTCGGCAGCCAGGCAGTGGCCTATACCACCGGCGTGCCTGCGATGATCGGCGCCGCGATGGTGATGAACGGCACCTGGCGCGAGCCGGGCGTGTGGAACACGGAACAGTTGGATCCGGATGCCTTCATGGACATGCTGAACACCGACGGCCTGCCCTGGCAGGTGGTCGAACTGGACGGCCACCCGGAGTTCTGATCAGCTTCGGCTTTCCTTGCACAAACGCCAGTCGCGCAAGCGGCTGGCACGCGCCTGCCCACCCCACGGCGGGCGCGTTCCGCCCCCGCCCGGGCAGCCGCTCAGCTCTGTTGTGCTTACCGGGCCTCTGGATCAGAAAACCCATGGACATCAAAGCGCTTTCTACCGACAGCTTCGCTGAATTTGACCTGCACCGCGTGCCCTCCCCCTGTTTTGTGGTGGATGAGGTCGCAGTGGAGCGCAACCTGACGATCCTGAAACAGGTTGCGGATGCCTCCGGTGCCAACGTCCTCTTGGCGCTCAAGGCGTTCTCGATGTTTGCCGTCGCCCCGCTGGTGCGGCGCTACCTCTCCGGCACCTGTGCCTCCGGCCTCTATGAGGCGCGGCTGGCGCGCGAGGAATTCGGCGGTGAGGTCACCACCTATTCCGCGGGCTTCAAGGCAGGGGACCTGCCGGAAATCATCCGCCTGTCAGATCATCTGATCTTCAACTCCCCGGCCCAGCACCGCCGCTTTGCGCCGCTGATCGCAGATGCCCGCGCGAAGGGCGAGAGCATCTCCATCGGCCTGCGCGTGAACCCGGAGCATTCCGAAGGCTGGAACGAGAAATACGACCCCACCGCCCCCTGCTCGCGCCTCGGCACGCCGGTGTCGCAGCTGAGCGATCAGGACTGGGACGGCGTCGAAGGGCTGCATATGCACACGCTCTGCGAACAGCTGTTCGAGCCGTTGCAGCGCACGTTCGCCGCGCTGGAAGAGAAGATGGGCAGCCGCCTCAAGCAGCTCACATGGATCAACCTCGGCGGTGGCCACCACGTCACCATGCCGGACTACAACCGCGACGGGCTGATCGAGCTGATCCGCCATATCCGCGAAACCTACGGCGTCGAGGTCTTCATCGAACCGGGTGAGGCGGTGGCGCTGCATTCCGGCATCCTGGTGGGCGAGATCCTGGATGTGGCCGAAAACAGCATGCCGCTGGCGATCACCGATATCTCCGCCACATGCCACATGCCCGACGTGATCGAGGCGCCCTACCGCCCCGACCTCTTGGGCGAAGTCACAGACGTGCTGCCGCACCGGCTGGGCGGGCCGTCCTGCCTGGCGGGCGACGTGATCGGCGACTACGGCTTTGCAACCCCGCCGCAGCCCGGCGACCGCATCGCCTTCCTCGACCAGTCGCATTACTCGATGGTCAAGACCAATACCTTCAACGGCGTTCCCCTGCCCGCGATTGCGCTGTGGAACTCCGATACCGACGCGCTGAAAATCCTGCGCACCCCCTCCTATGACGATTTCAAGGACCGCCTGTCATGACCTACTTCCTCGAAGGCGAACTGAGCGACGCCGAACGCGATCCCGCCACCGCCCGCTTCCGGGTGATCCCGGTGCCGCTGGAGCGCACAGTCTCCTACGGCGGCGGCACCGAAGACGGGCCGGAGGCCATCCTTGAGGCCAGCGTCGAGCTGGAACGCCTCTACCGCGATGCTGAACCCTGCGCCGCGGGCATCGTGACTGAGGACGCCGTCGACTGCACTGGCCCACTGCCCCAGGTGATGGAGCGCATCGCTGCGCGCACCGAGGCCGCCGTGGCCGCAGGCGCGGTGCCGGTGACGCTGGGCGGCGAGCACGCACTCAGCTACGGTGCGGTGCGCGGCGTTGCGCGGGCATTGGGCCGCCCCGTCGGCATCGTCCAGATCGACGCCCACGCCGATCTGCGCAAGGCCTATCAGGACGAACGCCACTCCCACGCCTCAGTGATGCAGCTGCTGGCCGAGGAGGATGGCATCCGCATCGCCCAGTACGGCGTCCGCGCCATGAGCCAGGAGGAAGTCGACCGCCGCGCCGCCTGCAAGGTGATCTCCATCGACGCAGAGGAGCTGGTCACCGGCAACATCCACTCCGTCACCCTGCCCGAGGATTTTCCGCAGGACGTCTATGTCAGCTTTGACGTCGACGGGCTGGACCCGGCAATCCTGCCCGCCACCGGCACCCCGGTCCCCGGCGGCCTCGGCTACTATCAGGCGCTCAACATCGTGCGCTCCGCGCTCGCGGGCCGCAATCTGGCGGGCTGCGACGTAGTGGAGCTGGCCCCGACCGAGGACAGCCGGGTCTCGGACTTCACCACCGCCCAGATAACCTATGCGCTGATGTCTTTCGCAGCGGCCAAGTAACGCGTTGGCGGCCGGGGGCAACTGCGTCCGGCCGCTGCACTTGAGCGGCAAAACTGCAACAGCGAGAACCGAACTAATTTACTCAACAATACCCTCTTGCCCCCGGCGCGGCAGCTCCCTAAGAGGCCCAAGCCTTTGAAAAGGCAAGCCAGGAATTAACCCAAGCTAACAGCTCTCAGAACACGGGTTAATTATGGCACCTACTTCCAACATCCGCCTGTCCGGGCTGCTGTGCAGCACCGCGCTCACTCTCATCACCGCCTCCGCCGCGCTGGCCGAGGACGACGAGGTCCTGTCGCTCGACCCGATCGTGGTCAAACAGCGCGACCCCATCGGCAACGCCGCCGACCGCGCCACCTCGATCTATGTGGCCGACGCCGAGATCGAACGCGCCGCCATGGGCGACCTCAAAGACCTGTTTGCGGGCATCGCCGCAGTCTCCGTCGGCGGCGCCATTCCGGTGGCGCAGAAGATCTTCGTCAACGGCGTCGACATGCTGAATCTCGCCATCCAGGTGGATGGCGTTTCGCAGAACAACCGGGTTTTCCACCACGTCAGCGCCAACGCCTTTGACCCCGGCCTGATGAAATCGGTCCGCGTCGATCCCGGCGTCGCTCCGGCCGATGCCGGCCCGCAGGCCCTGGCCGGCCGGGTTGTGATGGAAACCATCGATGCCGGCGACATCCTCGAAGAGGGCGAAGCCCTTGGCGGCAAGGCGCGGCTGTCCTACTCCGGCAACGGCGATACTGCCCAGGGTTCGCTGACCCTGGCCGGGCGCAGCAACGGCTTCGAGATCCTCGGCTACGCCAAGCGCGCAACCGGCGGCAACTACGAGGATGGCGAAGGCAATGAGGTCACCGGCACCGCGGCGAACATGACCGCGGCCCTGCTCAAGCTCGCCTATGAATCCGGCGAGGGGCACCGGGTCGAGCTTTCGCACCAGCAGCTGGAAGACTCCGCCCTGCGCAACTTCCGCGCAAACTTCGGCCCCACGGGCGCCACGGTTCTCTACGACACCACCCGCAAGGTCACCTCGCTGCGCTACAAATACCTCGGCGGTTCTGCCATGTGGAACCCGGAGGCCGTCATCGGCTACTCCGAATCCGATGTGTTTGCGCCGCTCTATGAACCCAGCAATGGTGTTTCCAGCACCTATTCGGCCAAGTTCCAGAACACTTTCCACCTGTCCGAGGGCAACACCATCACTGCCGGCATCGACTACCAGGAGAAGGAAAGCTCCTACACCAACGGCGGCCTGACACCCGACGCGCAGGAGACCAGCGAAATCCTCGGCCTCTTCGCCCAGGCGCGCCTGCAGCCCTCCGCCCGTCTCAAACTGTCGGGTGGCCTGCGCTACGACTGGGAGGACTTCACCGGCCAGGACTTCGCCGAAACCGGAGCCCCCTACACCGCCTCGCCCAGCGGCGCGAGCGGCAACCTCTCTGTGACCTACAGCATCACCGACGCGTTTTCGGTGCGGGCTGCCTACTCCAACGTCTTCGGCGGCATCGGGCTTGAGGACAACTACCTGTTCTACGAAAGCTGGGATTACTCCGCGCTCAAATCCTCCCGCGCGGAAAACATCGTCATCGGCGCCGATTACATTGCCGGCGCCTGGACCCTGGGCGCCGAGTGGTTCAGCACCCAAATCGACAATGTCCGCACCTTCGATGGCCCGTACGGGGACAGGTCAGTGACCAACGCCGATTTCGAGAGCACCGGCTACAACCTTGGCGCCACCTACGGCTGGGACAGCGGCTTTGCCCGCTTCACCTTCAGCCACAGTGACAACAAATGGGACGGCAACGACGTTTCCAGCTTCGACGTGCTCGACTACGGCACACCGCTGGGCAGCATCCTGGCCCTGGAGGTCCAGCAGGAACTGCCGCAGTACAACCTTGTCGTCGGGGGCGCCATCGACGCCGCGCTGAGCTATGACAGCGGCTCACAGGAGGACGGCCTGCAGGAGCTTGACAGCTACGAGGTGGTCTCCGTCTTTGCGGAATACACGCCCCCCGCCGCCCAGAATGTGAAGATCCGCCTCGGCGTCGAAAACCTGTTTGACACCAGCTACGCCGACCGCGCGACCTACGGCGGCGACTTCGCAGGCTTCGCCACACTCAATGAGCCGGGCCGCACGGTCTCTCTGACCGCAACCATGAAGTTCTAGGCCCCCCCGCGGCAGCGCCTGCCCCGGCGCTGCCGCTCCGGACTTTTGCACCGGCGCGCTTCCGCCGCCAGCCGCATACCTCAGTAAAATAGTCAGAAATCCCTTTCCCCGCTCCGCCGAACAGGCTATACAGGCGGCGTGATCTCACCTTCACATCCGGCGCCCAGCCCTTTGCCCGCGCCGCTCCGCAGCCAGCCATCCCGCTAGTTCTTGTCGAAATCTGACCCGGCCCGCCCGCTGGCCCGGCACCGCGCCGGCACCTGCCGCGCGCGCCGCGGCACGGCTACGGGACCCGTTTGCACCATGCACCCCGCCCCTTCCCCCTCCCTGCCGGGAGGCCCGCGATGAGCTTTCAGCCCCCTCACCAGTCCAGCTCCTGGGCCGCGGCTGCAGCGCAAACCGCCTCGCTGCAGGCGCTGCTCAACACCTACCTGCGTGAAATTGCCCCCGGCAGCGCCATCCTGACCGGCAGCCGCGATGCGGTTGAACTGCCGCTCAGCCACATTCCCGCTCGGCTGCGGGTCCAGATCGCCTATTTCTCGGAGGTCGGCCCCCACCGTTTCGGCCCTGCGCAAATCCTCTTTGACGGCTCCACCAGCTGGCAGGCGGCACCGGCGGTTCAGGTCCTGACCCTGGTCGCGCAGGACTGCTTCGTTCGGCAGAACAGCCGCGATGCGGGCAAACTGCCGGAATTCCTGCGCGGCCTCTTCAACAGCAATGCCGAGATCGAGCATATCCTGCGCTGCCACGCGGACACGGCCGAGCCCGGCAGCTTTCTGGCGGCAGAGCAGGCGCTCTCCTACGGCCACTGGCTGCACCCCACGCCCAAAAGCCGCGACGGGCTGACGCCCTGGCAGCAGGCAGCCTATGCACCTGAATATGCTGGTAAATTCTGCCTCACCTTCTTTGCCGCCGACAAGAGCCTCGTATCGCAAGGCGCCGCGCGAGGCACAGCTTCCGATCTGCTCCGCCAGATCCCCGGCCTCGACGGCGCCTTCCGGCTGCGCCCCGATGAAGTGCTGATCCCGGCCCACCCGCTGCAGGCGCAGATGCTGCGGCTCGACCCGGAGGTGCAGGCGCTGCTGGCCACGGGCCGCCTGCGCAACCTGGGGGAGGGGGGCTGCGCCTTCGCTGCCACCTCCTCCATGCGCACGCTCTATGCGCCCGATTGCCCCTGGATGCTGAAATTCTCGATCCCGGTGCGGCTGACCAACTCCCTGCGCGTGACCAAGCACAATGAGCTGGAAACCGGCGTCTTGATGGCGCGGCTGCTGAACCATCTGGA
Source organism: Leisingera sp. McT4-56 (assembly GCF_020514995.1). Taxonomy (NCBI): domain Bacteria; kingdom Pseudomonadati; phylum Pseudomonadota; class Alphaproteobacteria; order Rhodobacterales; family Roseobacteraceae; genus Leisingera; species Leisingera sp. McT4-56. Next base: position 77,745 of record NZ_JAJALF010000012.1, read on the forward strand.
CGCCGGCAGCCCCCGTTTCCGCATCCTCAACGACCCGGCCTATCTGACCCTGACCCTGCCTGGCCGAAGCGAAAGCGGGTTTGAGGTGATCTTGCGCGAAAACCCCTTCATGGGCGCGGCGGGCAACGGCATCTACAACCTCGCCGCCCTCACCGCCGATCCGCTGCCGGGCCGCAGCGCGCTCCTGACCAGCCTCGTCAAACGGCTGGCGGCAGAGCGCGGCGAAGCCCCGGCAGAGACCGCCCGCCTTTGGTTCGAGGCCTACCTTACTTGCATGCTCGACCCGGTGCTGGACCTCTATGACTGCCACGGCATCGCACTGGAGGCGCACCAGCAGAACAGCCTCCTGGACCTCAGCACCGGCCTGCCGTCGCGCGGCTATTACCGCGACAACCAGGGCTATTTCATCGCCGAGGACGCCCTGCCCCGCCTCCGCGCGCTGGAGCCCTCGCTGGCCGAACAGCCCGCGCTGGTCTACCCGCGTGCCCATATCAATGAGCGGATGGCCTATTACCTTGTGGTCAACCAGATCTTCGCGGTGATCCGCCGCCTGGGCTGCGACGGGCTGGTTGCGGAGCCCGCGCTGCTGCTGCTGCTGCGTCAACGGCTGGCCTCTGCCGCCAGCCGCCTCAGCGCTGCCGGGACAGACTTCGCCCGCTACCTGCTGACCGCGCCTGCGCTCAGCGCCAAGGCCAACCTGCTGACCCGCGCCCGCAACGTGGATGAGCTGGAAACTCAAGCGCAGGAAGGGCTGTTCCTGCAGATGCCGAACCCGATCACCACGGTGCAGCCGCAGCAAGTGCAGGAGCGCGCCGATGTCTCTGCATGAGAGCTTGAGCCGCGCCACGTCCGCCCCCCGCGTCCTGCGCCAGCTCTGCGAGGCGCTCTTGTGCGAGGGCTGGGCCATATCGCTAGAACTGGACCGCAGCCAGACCGTCACCTGGTCCTTCCGGCAGGCCCAATTCCGCGCCCGCGGCCGCCGCGGCGCCTTTGGCCGCTACCGGCTGCAGGAGGGCAGCATCGAGGTCCATGACAGCACCAGATGGCGCCCCGCCAGTACCGCGGATGTGCTGGCGGCGGTGGCGGAGCCTTCCTGCGCGCTCGACATCCTGCGCGCCGACCTCTGCCATACCGAACACCTCAGCAATCTGACCGCGCTGCATATCCCCCCCGCAACCCGGCGGCACCGTTTGGGCATCTCTGCCCTTGAAACCGCCCTGCAGGAGGGCCACCCCTATCACCCCTGCTACAAGGCCCGCAGCGGGTTCACTGACGCCGACCACCTCGCCTACGGGCCGGAGGGCGGTGAAACCTTCCGCCTGACGGGCGTGCTGTTCCATCACAGCCTTGTGCAGCAGGAACTGCCTTCGCCGGATTTCTGGGCACAGGAGCTGGGCCGCGAAGAATGGCAACGCATCACCGACCTGGCAGAGGCGCAGGGCACCCCGCCCGGCGCCTTCCACCTGCTGCCCCTGCACCCCTGGCAGCACGCCAAACTGCAGAACGACCCGCTCTGCAGTCAATGGCGCACCTCCGGCCGGCTGCGGGAGCTTGGCCCCATCGGAGACCGCTACCGTGCGACCCAATCGGTGCGCACCCTGATGAACGCCTCGGACCCGGCCCGCGCCCATGTGAAAACCGCGATGGCGATGCGCAATACCTCTTCGCTGCGCACCCTCGCACCGGAATCGGTCGCCGTTGCCCCTGCGATCTCCAGCTGGCTAGCACAGGTGCTGGAAAGCGACCCGCTGTTCTCCAGCCGTTACCCGCTGACCATCCTGCCGGAATACGCCGCCATCACCGCCGGCCGCGGCGCCGCGCTGGACGGGCATCTGGCCGCGATCTGGCGGCAAAGCCCCGAGGCGCTCGGCCTGCCCGCAAACAGCATGATGCCCGTAAACGGCCTCGCCCTCACTGATCCCGATGGCAGGCCCCTGATCGCCCCCTGGATTGAGGCACACGGGCTGGACGCCTGGCTCGCCCGGCTGATCGAGGTGGCGGTGCTGCCAATCTGGCACCTGATGGTGGCCCACGGCATTGGGCTGGAGGCGCATGGCCAGAACCTGATCCTGCAGCACGAGGACGGCTGGCCAACCGGCCTGATTGCCCGCGATTTCCACGAAAGCCTGGAATATGTGCCGGAGCTGCTCTCGCATCCCGGCCTATGCCCGGACCTGTCGCAGATCGACCCGGCCTACAAACATGCGCCGCCGGACAAATTCCACCGCATGTCCAGTGCAGAAGAACTCCGCTGGCTGGTGATGGACACGCTGTTTGTCTTCAACCTCGCCGACCTCTCTGATCTTCTGCAACGCCATTACGGCTTGGCAGAGGCCACCTTCTGGTGCCGGGTACGCGCCCGCCTGGACCGCTACGCCGCTGAGCACGGAATGCAGGACCGGCAGGCCGCCTTCGCGCCTTTCACCCCGCAGATCCGCGCCGAAAGCCTGATTTCCCGCAAGATAGACCCTGAAAAACCGCAGCTCGGCCACCTGATCGCCAACGCCCTGGCCACCGGAAAAGGATGACAGACATGTTTGTTCTGAACGACACCCCCATCGACCCCTCTGACCTCGCCGCGCGGCTCGACCGAGTGCTGACGGCGCCCGCCGCGCACCGCTACGGCCTGCACATGCAGAACGCCGGCACCGCGCTCTCGGCGCTTTTGTACCTGCGCGCGCAGCGCGCCGGCGTCTTTCCGATCCACGCGAGCCTGCCGCCGGAAACCGCCCGCGAAATGGCGCAGGCTGCGGGCTGCGACGTGATGCTCAGCGACGGTCTGAAGCAAACCGCCCTGCCGCAAGCCGGCACTGCCCCGCGCGGCGGCGTGCTGGTGCAGTTGAGCTCTGGCACCACAGGTGCGGCCAAGGTGATCACCCGCACCTGGGATGAAATCGCGGCAGAGGTCGAAAGCTACGCCGCCTTCTTCACCGCCAGCGCCGCGATGACGCCGGTGATCGCCTGCCCCGTCACCCATTCCTACGGGCTTATTGCCGGCGTGTTCGTGGCGCTGCACCGCGGCCATGTGCCGGTGGTGCTCGACAGCCTGAACCCGAAATACATCCTGCGCCGCCTGCGCGAGACCGATCAGCCGCTGCTTTATACCTCGCCCGCGATGCTGCACACGCTGGCCCGCCTCCTGCCCGAGGGCCAGCGCCTTTACGCTGCCAACACCTCCAGCACCGTGCTGCCCGATGCCTGGTTCCAAACGATCCGCGCCCGCACCACCTATCTGTTCCAGCAATACGGCTGCTCAGAAGCGGGCTGCGTCGCGATCAATCAGGACCTGCAAAACCCCTATGACGTCGGCCAGCCGCTGCCGCACGTGACCCTGACCGCAGGGCGGGACGGCACCCCGGACGCGGTCCGCATCGCCATCGCCGGGCAGACAATCGACACCGGCGATCTCGGCCACCTGAGTGATACCGGCATGCTGGTCTTCACCGCCCGCGCCGACGACATGATCAACGTGGCCGGCCTCAACGTCTATCCGCAGGACATCGAGAAAACCGTGATGGCCCTGCCCGGCGTCAGCGACGCCGTCGCCTTCCGCCTGCCCGACCCGCATTCCGGCGCCCGCGCGGGCCTCTTGTACGCTGGCACCGCATCAGAGGACAGCATCCGCCAGGCCTGCCGCGCAGCGCTTGCAAACTACCAGCAGCCCGCCCTGATCCGGCAGCAGCCCGCCCTGCCCCGACAGACAAACGGCAAGATCAGCCGCCGCGAGATCGCCGCTGAGTTCACACCAGTGAGTGCAGACGCATGACCTACGACAATATCCTTGAGGCCATCCGCCAGACCCTCTCCGGCCCGCTTGCCAACCCGCATATGCAGAACTTCAGTGCGCATGCCGTGCTGAACGACGACCTGCACATCGACTCGGTGATCCTCATCAACCTGATGCTGCATCTGGAGACGGACCACGGCGTTGAGATGCCCGAACGTGAGCTGTCCAAGAGCGATTTCGCCACCGTCGACGGGCTGATCCTGATGCTGCTGGGCGAAGACCCCGTGCCGCAGGCAGACACCGCCCCCGCCCCCAGCGAAATCACCGTGCATTGCTTCGTCAGCTGCCTCTGCGCCGCGATCCGGCGGCATGAGCACCTGAACTTCCGCCCGTTCTACTTCGGCACCTGGGACAGCAGCTTTGCGGTCACACCCGCGATGCAGCTCGCCTACCACAGCGAGGAGATCACCCAGGATCACTTCGCGGCCTGGGCCGAGCGGCTCTACAGCATTCCGGTGCGCGAATGGTACGATCACGGCCAGAGCAAGGAGCAGAACCTGATCCGCTTCGAACAGCTCCTCTCAACCAAATCCGATGACGCGCAGCTGGTGGTCTTCCTCGACATGTTCCACCTGCCGGAGCATGAGAACAAGTACAATCAGAACCCCTTCCCGCATTACGTCATCATTGAGCTGACCGACGACCCGGACCTCTGGCACCTCTATGACCCGGACTACCGCTGGCGCGGCGACCTGCCGCGCGAGAACATCCTGAACGCGATGGCCCAGCCCACGGTGGCGGGTGGATACATCCTGAACAGCGGCAATGCACAGGCGCCGCAGGCACAGGATCTGGCGGCCTATTTCACTGAAACCTTCCACGCCGACGACAACCTGCTGACCTCCGGCCTGCGGCGGATCTTCAGCTACCACTGCGACCCCGCCCGGCCGCTAGCGCTGGCGGACTTGGGCCGCGCGGTGCGGGAAATGCCGGTGCTCTCCCTGCGCAAATACGCCTATGAGCACGCCTTTGCCTTCTTCTGGCAGGAGCTGGACACGCCGTTCGAAGCCTTCGACGCCGAATGCGACCGGGTGGAGGCGCTCTGCGAGGGTTTCCGAAGCCTGCACTTCCTGGCCGCCCGCATCGCCCACACCACCGACCGCGCCATGATCCCCGACCTGTTCGCGGCGCTGGATGCGCTGGACCAGCTCGAATTCACCATCAAAGCGGCGCTTCATACCCAGTTTCAGGACTGGTGCGCCATCAACCTGCCAGCCCAGTCGAGCATTCCGGCCAGCCACCAGCCCGTCCCTGCACATGGACAAACGCAAAATCTGGAGGTTCCGGCATGAAAATCTCGCTTTGCACCATTTCCTTCCGCCATCAGTTGATCGGGCTAAAGGACATCGCCTTCTGGGCCCGCGACAACGGCTTTCAGGGGATCGAGCTCTGGGGCGTGCACGCCCGCAACCAATCGCCGCTGGCCATTCACAATGCCCAGTGGATGGCCGCGCAGGGCCTGTCGGTTCCGATGATCAGCGACTACCTGCCGCTGCATGATGCGGATCTTCTACGCAGCCGCACCCTGGCGCTCTGCGCCCAGGCCCGGACCTGGGGCGCGGGCAAAATGCGCACCTTCGCGGGCCAGCAGTCCAGTGCCGAGGCCACCCCGGACGAGCGCCGCCAGACCACCCGCGCCCTGCGCGAGGCCTGCACCATTGCCGCGGATCACGGGCTGCGGCTGCTGATCGAAACCCACCCCGGCACCCTCGCCGACACGCTCACCGCCACCTGCGGCCTGATCGACGCCACGGACCACGACGCGCTCGCCATCAACTTCGACGCCCTGCACGTCTGGGAAGGCGGCGACGACCCGGTAGAGGCCCGCCGCATCCTCCTGCCCCGCATCGCCCACTACCACCTGAAAAACGTCTCCGCCCGCGACCGGCTCGGGGTCTTTGCCCCCGCCAACGTCTACAGCGCCGCAGGCAGCCGCGACGGCATGGTCCCGCTGTTCGAAGGCGCCTATGACTACAGCGCCCTGCTGGCCGAATTGGCGCGGGACCCCGCCTGCGAGGCCTCGCTGGAATGGTTCGGGGATGCGGTTTTCCAGACTCTAAAAAGCGATATCGCCCAGATTCGCGCCCGAACCCAAAGCGACATGCCAGAAACGGCAGAGGCCGTCTGACTGTCGGCACCTTGCCAAATTGGCACCTGGTGCGCCCCGCAAGGCGCACCGGAGTTTGCGATATATACTCGGACGGTATATGTTGGCGGTATAACACCGGAGCATATCCCCATGACCACCACCGCCAAACGCAAGACCTCCCTTACCCTGGATGCGCAGGCGCTGGACCGCGCCAAGGCTCTCGGCATCAACGTCTCCGCAGTGGCAGAGGCGGCGCTGGTGCAGGCCGTTGCCGAGGCACGGCGTAAGCAGTGGCTGAAAGAAAACGCCGATGCCTTTGCCGCGCAATCCGACTGGCACGAACAGCACGGACACCCGCTGGCAGACATCATGACTGCGCCAGGGGCAACCTCGTGGAAGGTCTGACCCGCTTCGACGTCGCGGAATACAACGGTATCTCCATGGTCGTGATCGAAAGCGATCTGCTGCCGCCCGACCCGTCCGTCGTTGTCATCCCGTTGCTGGCAAACTACCCGGCCGTTACGCACCTGAACCCGGAAATCACGCACAACACCCAGCGCCTGATCCTGGCTACCCGGCTGATCGCAGCGGTGCGCCGCGCCAGCCTGCGCCGCACCGGCGCTGTTGCGGATCAGGGCGACCTGATCACCCGTGCGGTGGATGTGCTGATGGCGGGTCTCTAGCCCTCACACCGCCTCCGCCACACGTTCCGCCGTGCCCGCCTGACGCTGCCACAGCCCGGCATAGACACCCTGCCGCGCCAGCAGTTCGGTGTGGCTGCCGTCCTCGGCAATCTTCCCCTCCTGCAGCACCACGATCCGGTCCATCTGCGCAATCGTCGACAGCCGGTGGGCAATCGCAATCACCGTCTTGCCCTGCATCACGTCCAGCAAAGTCTTCTGGATCGCTGCCTCCACCGCACTGTCGAGCGCCGAGGTCGCCTCATCCAGGATCAGGACCGGCGCGTTCTTCAGAACCACCCGCGCAATCGCGATCCGCTGCCGCTGGCCGCCCGACAGCGCCACGCCGCGTTCCCCTACATGGGCGTCATAGCCGGTCCGCCCCGCGTGGTCGCGCAGGCCCATGATGAACTCATGCGCCTCCGCCCGCTTGGCGGCAGCAATCATCTCTGCCTCCGTGGCACCAGGGGTGCCGTACATGATATTGGCCCGCACCGAGCGGTGAATGAGCGAGGCGTTCTGCGTCACCACCCCGATCCGGCTGCGCAGGCTCTCCTGCGTCACATCGCGGATGTCCTGCCCGTCGATCAGGATGCGCCCGCCCTCCGGGTCGCGGAACCGCAACAGCAGGTTGATCAGGGTCGATTTCCCCGCCCCCGACGGCCCGGCAATGCCCACCCGCTGGCCCGCCGGGATATGCAGATCAATGCCGTTCACCCCGCCAGCCGTGTTGCCGTAATGGTGCCGCAGCCCCTCGATCCGCACCTCAGCACGGGCCACCTCCAGCGGCTTTGCCGCCGGCGCATCCGTCACCTCATGTTCCGCCGACAGGGACCGCAGGCCTTCCCGGATCACCCCCATGTTCTCAAACAGCCGGATCGTCACCCAGAGGATCCAGCCGCTCATCCCGTTCAGCCGGATGGTCAGGGCCGAGACCGCCGCCACTTCGCCAACGCTGACGAGGCCCTGCATCCACAGCCAGATGGCAGGCACCACCACAATCAGGATCAGCACGCCATTGATGGCGATGCTTCCAAACGCCAACCGCGTCATCATCCGCAAAAACCGCTGATAGCGCGTCCGCAGCCGCCGCAGCGCCGACAGCGCATAGGCCTGCTCCTGCCCGTCGCGGGCAAACAGCTTCACCGTCTCGATATTGCCATAGGCATCGACAATCCGCCCGGTCGCGGCAGAGCGCGCATCGGACCATTTCTCTGCCGTCGCCGCCACATTCAGTGCGGTGTGGCGCACATACAGCCCATAAAGCCCCACCCAGGCCACCAGCGGCACCGCCAGCCGCCAGTCGATCTGCGTCAGCACCACCACCGCGCCGATCATATAGGTAACGGCAAACAGCACCGCCTCGAACAGCATATGCACGCTGTCCTGCACCGCAGGCCCCATCTGCATCACCCGGTTGCTCAGCCGCCCGGCGAAATCGTTCTGAAAGAACCCCGCCGACTGCCCCAAGAGATGCCGGTGCGCCTGCCAGCGCACCTGCTCCTGCAGGTTCGACGACAGCGTCTGCTCCAAGAGCAGGTGATTGAACCCCACCAGCGACGGCCGCACGATCAGCACGCAGAACAGCGCCAGCAGCATCTCGGTGCCATGTGCGGCCCAGAACGCCCCCGCGCCGGTCTCCGCCATCAGGTCCACCACCCGGCCGGAATAGAAGATCAGCCCGCTCTCCATCAGTGCAGTCAGAACGCCGGTGGCAAACATCAGCGGCAGCCATTTGCCATAGGGCGCCAGTTGCTGCGCCAGATAGGCCCTTAAACTGGCCCGCGGCGGCGCCTGATGGGCCGGCGCAAAGGGATCGACAAGATTTTCAAAAGCCCGGAACATTTTGGAGGCCTCTCAAGGATTTTCATGGAACCGCTTGAGATGTGGGTCGCCGTATCCGCCCGCCCGAATCCCCGGAAACAGAGACTAACAAAGGCAAGGGCGCGGATCCTGCCTGCACCGCAGCCCGGCCCTTCTACGCATCCCGGCGCCGCTTGTCAGCAGCGAAATTCACGCCCCGGCGGCAAAATGCGCCCCGGATTTCCGCTTGCGGCAGGCTTGCAGCGCGTTATTGTGCCGCAATCTGAGTAAAACACTAAGGATTACATCATGCTTACCGATCAGGGCCGGTTCGAGACCCCGAACGCCTCCAAATACCTGCGGCAGCTGTGCAAACATTTTGCGCATAAGGTGCCCGTGGACCACAATGACACCCGCGGCACCATCGCGCTGGGAATGGGTCCGGCCACCCTGCAGGCCACAGAAAACACCCTGACCGCCGAAGTCACCGCGCCTGCCCCCGCAGACCTGGCCGAGGCGCGCGGCATCATCGACCGCCACCTCGCCCGCTTCGCCTTCCGCGAGGAGTTTGAGGCCATGACCTGGCAGTCAGACACCGCCTGATCCCATAATCTTGACAAAACGGGTTGGTTTTCCTACCCGTGACCCCGCGTTTCCCCCTGAGACGCTTCCAGCAAGGCATTCCCCGCTCCCTCAGGGGCCGCCCAGCCATCCCGACAATCTGACGCCGCCCCTGCGGCGCCTCTGGCTGGAGACCGGTCCATGACCCTTCGTTTGCCCGCAGCCGCGGCTGCCCTTCTGCTCATGGCCCCCTTTGCCGTGGCTCAGGAAAGCCCGGCAGCCCCGGTCCCTGCCATCACCGCAGACACGCCCGCCGCCGCCGGAACAGCGCCAGAGCCGACAGCCGCGGTTGCCCCGGCCCCAACCCTTCCGTCAGACGCAGATACCCCGGTCGCGGACCCTGCAGCCTCCCCTGCCCCGCAGCCCGCGGCTGAATCGCCCGCCGCCCCGCCTGAGCTGGCGCAGATGGCCAATGACGCCTCTGCCAAGGCGCTGAAATTCCTGCGCGACGGCGGCCCCTCGATATGGGCCATTGCGGCGCTCTCGGTGATCACCCTGGCGCTGATCCTGTGGAAGATCTGGCGGCTGGCCCTGATCGGCGCCTGGTCGCGCGGCAAGGCCGCCGATGCGGTTGCCGCCTTTGAACGCGGCGACCGCGCCGCCGCGCTGGCCATCGTGCAGCCCCGCATTGGCGTGCGTTCCAAAGTCGTCACGGCCGCCCTCACCGCCACCGCCAGCCTGCCGGAGGACCGCGCCCGCGAAGAGACCGCACGGGTCGCCAAACTGCATCTGGCCAGCGCCGCGACCGGCCTTGGCGCGCTGGAGCTGATTGCCACCATCGCCCCCCTCTTGGGCCTCCTCGGCACTGTTCTGGGCATGATCGCCGCCTTCCAGGCCCTGCAGGCCGCCGGCTCCAAGGCCGACCCCGCTCTGCTGGCCGGCGGCATCTGGGAGGCGCTTCTGACCACCGCCGCCGGCATGGCGGTGGCAATCCCCGCATCCGCCGCGCTGACCTGGTTTGAGGCGGTGATCTCCCGCATCCGCCGCGACCTGGAGGACAGCGCCACCCGCATCTTCGTCGCCCGCCAGCCCGATCAGCTGGCGCTGGCCGCCGAGTAGCCCCATGCAGCTCGCCCCCGCCCCGCGCCCCCGGCGCAAGCCCAGCCTGACACCGATGATCGACGTGGTGTTCCTGCTCCTCGTGTTCTTCATGCTGGCCTCCCGCTTTGGCATGGACACGGTGCTGCAACTGCCGCTGGCCGGACAGGGCGGCAGCTACGACGGCCCGCCGCGCCTCATTGGCGTCGGGCCCGGCAACCTGGATGTGAACGGCGTGCCGGTGGCGGACAGCAACCTGGCCCAGGCATTGGCGCCGCTGATGAAAAGCCCAACCGACATGCTGATCCTGTGCGGCCGTGACGGCGCCAGCCTGCAGCGCATCACCGACATCACCGCCCTGTTGCAGCAGGCGGGTCTCAGCAACATCGCGCTGGTGGAATGAGGCGGCATTCATGGACCTGAGCGATCCCCCGAAACGCCCCCGTGCCGAATCCATCGTGCCGATGATCAACGTGGTGTTCCTGCTGCTGATCTTCTTCCTGATGACCTCGCGCCTGGCGCAGCCCGACCCGTTTGACGTGACCCCGCCCGAGGCCGCCTCCGGGGCCGCGCCAGAGGCCCAGCCGGTCCTCTACATCGGCGCCGATGGCCGGATGTTTTTCGACGGGGCCGAGGATGAGACCGCCCTCACCCGCCTCGCCGCCGCCAGCACAGGCCACCCCAGCATCCAGCTGCGCGCCGACGCCCGGCTGGAGGCCAAGACCCTCGCCCGCATCCTGCGCCAGCTGGCCAAGGCCGGTCTTTCCCGCGCCGAACTGGTGGTGCATCGCCCATGAAGCGTGCCGCCGAATTCACCGTCTTTGCCGGCCTCGCGGGCCTCATTCACATCGCACTCTTTGCCGGCGCGCCGGAAACCGGCGCGCAATCCAGCGGTGCGGGCGGCGACGCGCTGGTCTCGCTCCAGCCCGCCAGCGCCGAGGTCGCCCGCATGGCCGAGGCCTGGCAGACATCGCCTGAGACCCCGCAGATCGACGCACCCACCGCTGATGGGGCGCCAAGCACCCTTGTCCCGGCGCTGCCGCAGATCGACCTGGCCCAGGTGCCCCGCGCTGCGCTGCTGGCCCCGCTCACAGAACCCAAAGCCGCACAGCCGGTGCAGGCGGACACCGCCCCGCCGCCGCCCAAACCGCGCAGGCCCGAGTCTCAACCTGAGCCGCAGGCCAAGCCGGCCCCTAGACCGCAGCCGCAGCAGCCCCGGCCACCCAAGGCCAATTCCAACCGCAACGCAGCCGGTCAGGCGGGCCAGCAGGCGGCGGGCGCCGGCAGCGGCGCCGAGGCGGGACAGGCCGGCGGCGCGCAGACCGCTACCGCCGACAACGGCCGGGAGGCCAAGCTGCGCAACCTCTGGGGCAACAAGATCCGCGCCCGCATCGAACGGCGCAAGCGCTACCCCTCCGGCGCCCGCGGCCAGGCCCGGGTGGTGCTGCGCCTCACCGTTGCCCGCGACGGCCGCCTGCTGGAACACCGCATCGCCAAATCCTCAGGGAGTACCGTCTTCGACCAAGCCGCCCTCGCCGCCGTCGCCCGGGCCGGCCGGTTTCCCGCCGCACCCAAACAGCTTGCGGCCAGCCGGATCAGGCTCAGCCTGCCGGTCAGCTTCACCCGCTAGGCGGGCCTGCTGCCGCGCTCTTGCAGCCGCGGCCCGCAGACTGTTTGATGGCGGCAGGAGGCCCCGATGAACCAGACATCCTGCAGACAGCGCCAGGCCGCAGGCCGCCCCGGATGATCCTGTGCTGCGGCGAAGCGCTGATCGACATGATCCCCGCCGCAGCGGCGGACGGCAGTATCTGTTTCGCCCCCTGCCCCGGCGGCGCGGTGTTCAACACCGCAATTGCGCTTGGCCGCCTCGGCGTGCCCTGCGCCCTGGCAACCGGCCTGTCCTCCGACCTGTTCGGCCGGAAGCTCTTGCAGGCTCTGCAGGCCAGCAACGTCAGCACCGCCCCCTGCGCCATCAGCCCCCGCCCCACCACACTGGCTTTTGTGACACTGGATAAGGGCGAGGCGCGCTACGCCTTCTATGACGAGAACACCGCCGGCAGGATGCTGGCGCCGCAGGACCTGGCTGATCCCGGCCCGGAGACGGCGGTCCTTTTCTTCGGCGGCATTTCCCTGGCCTGCGAACCGGCGGCAGAGGCCTACGAGGCGCTGCTGCAGCGCGCCCGCAGCAACCGGCTGGTGATGCTCGACCCCAACATCCGCCCCGGCTTCATCACCGATGAGACCCGCTACCGCGCCCGGCTGCAGCGCATGCTGGCGCTCAGCGACATTGTGAAACTCTCCATGGACGATCTCGACTGGCTGCAACCGGGCGGCGGCGCACTGCGCGGCAGGCTGGCCCGGATCCAGGCGATGGGGCCTGCCGCGGTTCTGCTGACGACGGGGGCCAAGGGCGCCTCGGCGCTGCTGCCCTGCGGCAGTTTCCTGCATGTGCCCGCGGCCCCCGCTGCGGTAGCGGATACCGTTGGGGCGGGCGACAGCTTCAATGCGGGTTTCCTTGCCGCGCTCCAGGACAGCGGCCATCTGGCCCGGCCCAAGGTCCGCGCCCTGCCGCCGGACGCGGCGCAGGCGGCGCTGCGGTTTGCCGCGGCGGCGGCGGCCGTTACCGTGTCGCGCAGCGGCGCCAATCCGCCCTGGCGCAGCGAGCTGCCTGGCTGACCCCGCCCGCGACCGGCCGCAGCGGCCGCGGCCTCATTCCTCCAGCCGCCGGGCCCACAGCAGCGGCGCCTCGAAATTGTACATCACCAGCTCGCCGTCCCCGGTCACCTCCATGCGGTTGACCAGGCGCATCTGCTCCAGAAACTCCCGCTCGGCGATCATCGTCTCTTCGTCGCACAGCCCGCCGCCGATCTGGAACGGCGACAGCATCAGGTTCTCCAGACCCGGCCCGAAGGTAGTGGTGAAGCTGCGGCACGGGCTGGAGCCGTACAGCGTGCCGCCGTCGAAATCGAACCGCAGGCCTGCGGCCTTCTCCAGCCCCGCGCCGCTGGCCTTCTGCACGATCCAGGCGCCGTCGAGGTCTGCTGCAGTGGTTGCGCTCATGGGACTTCCTCCGCTGTGTCCGGTGCCGCTGTCAGAGGCAAAAGACCACACGGCCAGCCCGGCGCATCCCCCTGCAACGGCCGCAAAAACTGCGGCCCGGGCAAGGCGCGGCCCGTTCATCTGGCGGCTGCGGCCGGGTGGAAAACCATCATCGTCTCACCTCGATGCACATCGCGATCAAGTCTGCCAAGCCTGCGGCGATTGACAAGAAAAAAATCTTGCTGGACTCCGGCTTCCATGCGACCCTTGTAGATGTGCAAGATTAAAGCACTGGTTTTAAATAGTTTTTCAGTTCCGGGAGCTGCCCCATGCCTCTTGACGGATCCGCTGCAAAAGAAATCAAGCAACAGATGGCAATCGCCCGCAAACGCGAGCTGTCCTTTGGGTTGTGTTTTGGCAAGAAGATCGAGAATTCGGTCTTCCTCACCCACAAGACCAAGGCCGCCAAGGTGCTGGGCAAGCAGGCGAAATCCGATGGCGAAACCCCGCAGTTCACCTTCGGCACCCTGAAGCTGGACGGCAAGGAACTGTCGATGTCGGTCGAGGGCAAGATCGTGCCCGGCATGGCCCGCAAGGCCAAGAAGATGTTCATGGTGGTCGGGCTCAAATACAAGATCCTCATTCTCGACCCCTCCGGCAATGTCGTCGAGTCGGAGGCCGATGACGAAGATGAAACGGCAGAGGACGTCCCCCAGGCCGCCCCGGCCGCCAGCGGCGACACCGCCACCGAAGCGCCGGCTGAGGCGCCGGCCGCCCCTTCCGCCGAACCGGATCCGGCAGAGGCCAAGTGGAAAACCACCGCCGCCAAGGTCGAGGCCAACATGGCCAAGCTCCGGGACATCGCCGGCATCGACCTCTCCAAGGCAGAGGCGCTGTGGAAGGCGATCCAGGCCAAGGCCGAGGGCAGCGGCTTTGCCGTCGCGCTGGAGCATGTCGCCAAGCTTTCTGAAGAGATGAAAACCGCCGCCCAGGACGCCGCCGCCCGCGCCAAGCGGCTGAGCCTGCTGGAAGGCAAGTGGCAGCAGGCAGCGGCCAAGCTGGAGCCGCTGATCGACGAGGTGCTGGCACTGAAGACCGCGCAGTCGCAGAAGATCGAAACCGTCTGGACCCAGATCAAGGCCCGCGTCGCCGCCAGCCCGCCGGATTACGAGGGCGCGCTCAAGGCGGTCGGCCCGCTGGCGCAGGCGATTTCCAAGGCCCGCCAGGCCGCCGCGGACTCCGGCGGCGGCGGGGAGGCCCCGGCAGCCGCCACGGCGGCGGCAGCGGGCGACGGCGACACCGCCACAACCGCCAAGCCAGAGGCCCCGGCCAAGGCGCCGGAACAGGCCGCGCCGCCCTCCGGCGACACCGGCAGCGAGACCGGGGACGCCACCGTCGACGAACAGATCGCCCGGATCGAGGCCGCGCTCAAGGCGCTGAAGGACGGGCCGGTCAAGACCTACAACACCATGGTGCCGGAAGCGGTCAGCCAGACCCCGGACAAGTGGAAGGCCGCGCTCGACAAAGTCGCGGCGCTGGCCGCGCAGGCCAAGGCCAAGCCCGAGGATGCCAGCGGCGCCAAGCTGGATGCCGGCGAAAAGGCGCTGGACGCGCTGGAAAAGGCGGTTGCCGCCGACACCCAGGCCAAGACCGCGTTCCAGAAGGCGCTGGAGATCTTCGATCTGCGGATGGTGCCCCTGACCAGCCACCCCAAGGCCGCGGCACCCGAGATCGCGCCCGAGATCACCCGCATCAAGGGGTTGCGCACCGCCGCGGTGGACAAGGCCAAGGCGCACGACCTGAAAACCGCCACCGCGGACTTGACCGCGGCCGAGACGGAGATTGCCAAGGCCGAAGTCCTGGCCGATGAATTCGCGCATTTCATGGCGCTCGACCCCGACCGCAAGGCGCTGGCCGATGCCGCCCGCGGCGTCAGCGTCGGCGACCCGGCGGTGGACGACGCCGCGCGAGAGATGGAGCGGCTCTACGACGCTGCCCAGCAGGACAAGGCCGCCAAGAAGTTCAAGGACGGCATCCAGAAGCTGGACGAAATCGCCAAGGTCCATGAAAAAACCGCCAAGGTGCGGGCGCGGCGCAAACGCTATGAAACCGAACGCCCGAATGCCAAGACCTGGATCGACAGCTGGGCCGGGCTTGCCGCCGCGGTCAAGAACCTGCTCAAGGACAAGCTGGACGAGGCCAACGGCTACTACACCGATTCAGACGTGGCCACGTCCAAGGATTACACCGAGTCGCTCAAGAAGCTGGACAAGTTCTGGAACGTGCGGCCCTTCATCGAAAAGGAAATCCCGGTTGTTCAGCAGTACGGCCCCAAGCTCACCGCTTTCGAGGCCAAGCTGAAGGAGTTCAAGGACCACGACGGCGCCTCCGGCATCCAGGTGATCATCCTCAAGATGGAGGCCGACCTTGCCTCGGCCAAGGCGGAAGCGGTGCTGCACAAATACTCCACCGCTCTGACCCTGCTGGACGCCACTCAGGGCGATTGGCCCGCCGCCACCGCCCAGGCGGACGCCTGCAAAGCCTACAAGGAAAAGCGCGTGGCGGTTCAGGGCAAAATTGACCCGCTGAAGAACGTGCCGCAGGCGGCAACCATGCTGGAAGATGCCAAGGCCCTGATGGCCGAGGCCGCGGCAGCCGCACTAAAACTGGACTTCACCACCGCCAATACCTGTCTGGCGGACGCCGAGAAACGGGTGGACAGCGCCAAGGCCGCGGCAGAGGCTGCGGTGGAGCTGGACGGGATGACCGACACCAAGGCGCTCGACGATCTGAAAAAGAAGTGGGAGCCCGCCTTCAAGGTTTTCACCGATATCCGCGACAAGGTGGTCGCGGCCGATACCGGCAATGATTTCACTGCGCTGATCGCCAAGGCGCAATTGCCCGCGGCAGAGGCCGAAAAAGCCAAGACGGCCAAGAAATACGACGATGCAAGGGCGCATCTGGACAGCGCCATCTCGAACCTGAAGATGGCGATGGTGCTGATCCACCAGCACCGCGCCTACGGCGAGCTGAAGGCCTCGCTGGCGGCGCAGATTGCCGCGCTGGCGCCGCTGAACGATGCCAATTGCCTGCAGCCGCATATCGACGACGCCAACAAGCTGAGCGGCGAAGCCGACGATCTGATCAAGCCGGAAGGCTACGACTACAAGGGCGCCGAGGCCAAGCTCGCCGCCGCCCGCAAGATCGCGGAACAGGCCCGCGCCGACGGCGAACTGTTCAAGACCATCAAGGCGGACCGCACCAGGGCCACCGCGATCATCACCAAGATCACCACCGAAGGCGGCGATGTCGAAACCCAGCTGACCCATCGCAAGACCGAAGTCCAGGCGCTGCTGGACGAAAGTACCGCCAAGCAAAATGCCCGCGATTTCAAGGCTGCCGCGGCCAAGGCCAAGGCCGCCGCGGGCTGGGAGAAAGCCACCGATGCGGACATCAAAATGGTCAAGACAGTGCTGGGCTGGGAAGATCCCTTCTTCAACAACCTGCGCCCGCCGCTGGTCGGGGCGGGCAAGGAAGCCGGCCGGCATCTGATCGCCCGGGCGGATGCGGATTTCGCCAAGTACAAGGCGGTTCTGGCCGCCCACACCTATCCCCTCGCCCGGCCGATGTTCGAGAAGGCCTATCAGAAATTGCTGGCCTGCCAGCGGCTGCTGGCGGCAGAAGCCCTCTACACCCCGGCGCTGACCGATGCCCAGGCGGCGGTGGACGCGCTGGCGCCGGAAAACAACGATGCCACCAAGGACCGGATCAAGGCGCTGTCCGACCGGCTGGCTGCCGCCAAGCTCGACGCCGCGCGGACCGATCTGGCCGACAACGACTACACCCAGGCGACCAAGCTGCTGAAAAAGATCGCCGAGGACGCCAAGGCGCTGCTGAAATCGGTCAAGGGCTCGTCCGACTACGAGCCCGCCCGCGCCGCTGCCGAGGCCAAGCTGGCCGAGGCCAGGGGCCACAAGCACGCCGATGCGATCCAGGCCCAGCTGACCCGGCTGACCGCGAAGTACGACAACCTGGTTAAGCTGGCCCCCAGCGACTACGCCACCGCCAAGACCATGGCCGAGGAGGTCACCAAATCCGCCGAGGAGGCGATCAGCTCCGCCAATACCCACGGCATCCTCGAAGCGGTGAACTCCGCCATCGGCGGCGACGAGGACAGCGCCCCCTGGTGGCCGCAGGTGCAGGCGGCGAAACTGTCGATCAAGGCAGTAAGCAGCCGCGAGAACGCCGACGTCGCCAAGACCCATCTGGACACCGCCAATACCGAGATTGAGAACTGCCAGAAGGACGGGCTGGACGCCAAGACCGCCAAGGGCCATCTCAAGGCAGCGCTGGAGGCCTGCAACACTGCCAATGAGGTGATCTCGCAATATGCCTTCATCGCGCAGGAAATCGCCCGCGCCCGCGCCGCCCTGCCGCCGGTCACCGGCCACGCTGAGGCGGCCTATGTGAAGGATGAGACGGACGCGGCCGCAAAGCTGCTGGACGGTGCCGAAACCGCTGCCAAGGGCGGCCAGAACTACGCCAAGGTCAGTGCCGATATCGAGGCCGCCATCGCTCAGACCAAGACCGCGCTGGAAATGGCGGAGCAGCACAAGCAGTACAAGGAACTGCGCGCCAAGCCGGAGGTCGAGCCGCGCCTGGCAGTGCTGGAAAAACACGAGCACCGCTACGCCATCAAGCCCAGCATCGACACCATGCGCAAGAAGCTGGCCGATGCCGCAGCCGCCGTGGCCGGCAAGAAGCCGGGCGAAGGCAACAAGCTGCTGGAAGAGGCCCGCGCCATCGGCACCAGCGCCTTTGTGATGGCGGAGATGCGCGCCAACAATCCGCCCAAGGAGGCGGACATCAAGGAAATCCTGTCGCGGCCCAACGGCACCGATGAGCTGGACGCGATGATCGACAACCTGGAGCCGGAGGCGCAGCGCGCCGTGGTCAAGGTTGCGTTCAAAGCGCGTTTCGGCTGCGATATCAAGAACTTCAACAACGAGAACCTGGCGCCCGCCTCGCAGATTGCGGACGCCAACCTGAAGGGGCCGAACATCGTCGCCTTCTACAAGGCGATGCAGGACCTGCCGCTGGACCACACGCTGAACAACGACTCGCTGCAAAAGTTCGCCATCAACGAGGCCGACAAGGGCGGCTCGATGTACCAGGGCAACGAAAAGCGGATCGTGATGCACGAAGGCGACGCCGGGGTCTCCCCGAACTATGCCTTCGGCAGCGACGACGCGGTCGGCAGCCTCGACGATGCCGCCACCCCGGAAGAACGCGCCGAGCTGGAGAAATGCAAACCCGCCAATGAAGAGCCGATCACGTTCTTCAACTGGAACACCCTGCACGAGGTCGGCCATGCGGTCGACGACAAGCACGGGTTCATGGACAGCAACGGCAAGAAGAAGGAATTCGGCGGCTGGACCGAACACGGCATGGAAATTTCCGGCATCGCCGAAAAGATCGCCAAGAAGTTCACCTACGACAAGACGTATGTCATCGAATACATGGCGCATAACACCAGCGCCCATGTGCCGCCCAGGCCGGAAGATGAAACCTGCACCGACGAGGAATGGGAAAGCCGCCGCATCCAGATGGAGGCTTTTGTCGACATGGCTTCGGAACCGGCCCAGCCCTGGTCCAGCATGGCCACCGCCAAGAAGCTGGCGATCGGCGGGGTGGTCTACCAGGAAAGCTACCCGAAGACCTGGTACTCCTACCTGCTCAGCGAGCGGCCCAAGGGGATCACGGGTTACCAGTTCCGGGCGCCCGGCGAATGGTTCTCGGAGCTTTATGCCGCCTACCACTCGGGCAAGCTGAAGCCGAACCACCCGGCCGTTGGCTGGCTGTCGAAACTCTGACCCATTGAAAGGCTGCTGACCGATGTCCCTATTTCACCCCGTCAACCTGGTCTGCCCGCACTGCGAGGCGCCGGTGACCATGATGGCCGTGGGCAGCGTGAACGCCGACCGCCGCCCCGACCTGCGCGAAGACATCCTGGAGGACCGGTTCCAGGACACTGAATGCAGCGCCTGCGGCGAAAGCTTCCGGCTGCAGCCGCAGTTCAACTACCTTGATGCCGGCCACGGCCAGTGGATCGCGGCAATGCCTGCCAGCCGCCTGCGCGACCACCTGGAGCTGGAGGACGAGGCCAAGGCCCTGTTCGATACCAGCTACGGGGCGCAGGCCCCGGCAGCGGCCCGCGACGTCGGCAGCGGCCTGGCGGTGCGCCTGACCTTCGGCTGGCCCGCGGTGCGGGAGAAACTCCTGGTCAGGCAGCTGGGCCTCGATGACGCCATCGTCGAAATGATGAAGCTGCACATCCTGCGCAGCGTGGAATCGGTGCCGATGGCCGAAGGCATCGAACTGCGGCTGGTCGACACGGATGAGGAGGCCGATGGCTATGTCTTTGCCTGGCTGGAGACCGCGTCGGAGAAATACATCGAATACATGACCGTCCCGACAGAGCTGTACCGCGCCATCCAAGGCAACCCGGAGGGCTGGGCGGCGGTCCGCAGCCGCCTGGAGAACGGCTGTTTCGTCGACATGCAGAAACTTTACATGGGCGAGGGCCGCCACCCGGGCTGAACGCCCCGGCGCGGCCCGCGGGACCGGAAAACGCTAGCGGGCGCCAAGCTCGATGACGCGTGTGGCTGCGGTGTAATCGGATTCGATCAGCAGGATCACCAGCAGGCCGATCAGCGCCAGCGGCGGCAGCAGGATCGCATAGCTCAGCGCCAGCCGCTCCCAGGCCATATGCATGAACACAGCGGTGATCAGCCCCGCTTTCAGCACCATGAAGATGAGAATGAGGCTCCACCGCAGACCCCCCTGCAGCCCGGCATAATCGACGAAATACGACGCCGCGCTCAGCACGAACAGCAGCCCCCACACCAGCAGGTAAAGCTTGATCGGATGCTGCTGGCCGCCGTGGTCCTGCACGGCGGTCCCGGCCTGCGCGTCAGCGGTATGTGATGAATGTACCATTCCGTCCCCCTACCACAAATAGAAGAAGGCAAAGATGAAGACCCAGACCAGGTCGACGAAGTGCCAGTAGAGCCCCATGATCTCGACGCCTTCATAGTCGCCGTTGCCGGCCGACAGCCAGCTGCGCTGGTCGCGGTCGAAATCGCCGCGCCAGACCTTCCTGGCGATGATCACCAGGAATATGACCCCGATCGTGACATGGGTTCCGTGAAAGCCGGTGATCATGAAGAAACTGGCCCCGAACTGCTCCGCGCCCCAGGGGTTCTCCCAGGGCCGGACGCCTTCGGAAATCAGCTTGGTCCATTCAAAGGCCTGCATGCCGACAAAACCCGCCCCCAGCGCCGCGGTTGCCAGCATCAGCAGCGCGGTCGGGGTGCGGGCCTTGCGGTAGGCGCTGTTGACCGCCATCGCCATGGTGCCCGAGGAGGAGATCAGCACAAAGGTCATGATCGCAATCAGCAGCAGCGGAAAGTTGTGGCCGCCGATGTGCAGGGCAAACACTTCGCTTGCGTTCGGCCACTCCGCGGTGGTTGAGCTGCGCGCGGTCATATAGGCGACCAGGAAACAGGCAAAGACAAAGGTGTCGCTCAGCAGCAGGATCCACATCATCGCCTTGCCCCAGGACACCCGCTTGAACACCCGCTGATCGGACCCCCAGTCGGCGGCAAAGCCGCTGTAGCCCTGCTGCAGCAGGGTCTGGTCCTGGCCTTGGAACTTACTCTCCATGTCTGAATCCCCCTAACTCACGGCAGCGCGGCATAGCGCCAGAAACGCGTTGCCCCAGCCCTGCAGCAGCGCAAACAGCATCAGCCAGAACGCCAGCAGCACGTGCCAGTACAGCGCGCAGGCCCGGACGCCCGGCAGCAGCGCCCTGGCATCCCCGGCCCCGGCATGGCGCAGGCAGACCGCTGCCAGCGCGATGATGCCGCCCAGCAGATGCAGCCCGTGCAGGCCGGTGATCAGATAGAAAAAGCTCGCCGCCGGGGCGCCGTCCAGCCGGTAGCCGCCGGCGGCCAGCGTCACCCACACCTGCACCTGGCCCGCCAGAAAGGCCAGCGTGGCAATGCTGGCGGCGATCAGGCTGGCGCGCAGCCAGCGCGCGGTGCCCGCCCGCGCCGCGATCACCACGAACTGCAGGCCGACGCTGGCCAGCAGCAGCAGCGCGGTATTCATCCAGACCCGGCCGGGCAGCGGCACCAGCGCCCAGGGGGTCTCCTCGATCTGCATGACAAAGGCGCTGCCCAGCATCGCAAACAGCCCGCCGGCCACCGCCAAGAAGGCCACGATAAAGACAAACCCGGGCGCCCGGCCCGGGCCGTGCCCCGCCAACGGCGCGATGCCGGTTTCCAGCCAGGGCTTGGAGGCCAGCCGCTGCTGCGACAGCCACAGGCCGGCTGCCAGGGCGACCAGCGCCAGGAAGGCAAGGATGACCGTCACAGCCGCCTGTCCTCCCCGTCCGAGACCCAGGGATCGGTCTGGGCAATGTAATCCTCGGGCGCGCCGGGCACGCTGTAGTCATAGGCCCAGCGGTAGACATCGGGCAGCGCGTCCCAATTGCCGTGCCGCGGCGGGGTCTCGGGCGTCTGCCACTCCAGCGAGGCCGCCCGCCACGGGTTGCCGCCCGCCTCGCGGCCGCGGCGCAGACTCCAGTAGAGGTTGAACAGGAACAGCACCTGCACCGCCCCGACAATCAGCGCGGCAGAGGAGATGAAGGCATTCAAGCCATCCACCGGCGCGGTCAGGAACTCCGGCTCGCCGATCTCGAAATACCGGCGCGGCACCCCGACCAGGCCGACGTAATGCATCGGGAAGAACACCGCATAGGCGCCGATGAAGGTGACCCAGAAATGGATCTGCCCCATCGCTTCATTCAGCATCCGGCCGGTGATCTTGGGATACCAGTGGTAGACGGCGCCGAAAATCACCATGATCGGCGCCACCCCCATCACCATGTGGAAATGCGCCACCACGAACATGGTGTCGGAAAGCGGCACATCGACCACCACATTGCCGAGGAACAGGCCCGTAAGCCCGCCGTTCACGAAGGTCACGATGAACCCCAGCGCAAACAGCATCGGCAGGGTTAGATGGATGTCGCCCTGCCACAGGGTCAGCACCCAGTTGTAGACCTTGATCGCGGTCGGGATGGCGATGATCAGGGTGGTGGTGGCAAAGAAGAAGCCGAACCACGGGTGCATGCCGGAAACATACATGTGGTGCGCCCAGACGATGAAGCTCAGCGCGCCGATGATGACGATGGCCCAGACCATCATCCGGTAGCCGAAGATGTTCTTGCGCGCGTGCACCGCGATCAGGTCGGAAACGATGCCGAAGGCGGGCAGCGCCACGATATAGACCTCGGGGTGGCCGAAGAACCAGAACAGATGCTGGAAGGCGATCGGGCTGCCGCCGCCGTAGCTCAGCTTTTCGCCCAGCTCCACCAGCGCCGGCATGAAGAAAGAGGTGCCCAGCAGCCGGTCGAACAGCATCATCACGCAGGCGACAAACAGCGCCGGGAACGCCAGCAGCGCCATCACCGTGGCGGTGAAGATGCCCCAGACCGTCAGCGGCAGCCGCATCATCGTCATGCCGCGGGTGCGGGCCTGCAGCACGGTCACCGCATAGTTCAGCCCGCCCATGGTGAAGCCGATGATGAACAGGATGAGCGACACCAGCATCAGGATGATGCCGCTTTGCGCGCCGCCCGGGGTGCCCGACAGCACCGCCTGCGGCGGGTACAGCGTCCAGCCCGCGCCGGTCGGCCCGCCGGGGACAAAGAAGCTGGCAACCAGCACCAGCACCGCCAGCAGATAGACCCAGTAGCTCAGCATGTTGACGAAGGGGAACACCATGTCCCGGGCGCCGACCATCAGCGGGATCAGGTAGTTGCCGAAGCCGCCGAGGAAGATCGCGGTCAGCAGGTAGATCACCATGATCATCCCGTGCATGGTGACAAACTGGTAATAGGCTTCGGCGGTGATGAAGTCGAAGGTGCCGGGAAAGCCCAGCTGCAACCGCATCAGCCAGGACAGCACCAGCGCCACCAGTCCGATGGCCACCGCGGTGCCAGAATACTGGAGCGCGATGTACTTGGCGTCCTGCGAGAAGACGTATCTGCCGATCCAGCTGTGCGCATGCGGCGGCATCACATCTGCAACTTCGCGCGGCGGCAATTGCATCCGATCGTCAGAACCGCGGTCTACCATGCCTTCCTCCTTGAATGCTTCCTCCATCCCCGACGGCATTCAGCGCGCCGGACCATCAGGGCCGCAGAAGGGGGGCGGCCCGGTCAGGCATTGCTTCCGGCAATGCGCCGGTCAGTTCTCCGCTAGCCGCACCGGCTGCGCGGTGCCGGCATTGCTGGCGTATTCTTCAAATGTCAGCTGCTCCTGCAGCCACTCCTGGTATTCCTCGGCCTCCACCACGGTCACATAGCCGCGCATGAAGGCATGCGCGGTGCCGCAGTATTCGGCGCAAAGCACCTCAAAGCCGCCGGTGCGGGTCGGGGTGAACCAGATGTAGGTGACCATGCCCGGCACCATGTCCATCTTGGCGCGGAACTCGGGCACGTAGAAATTGTGCAACACGTCGATCGAACGCAGCAGCAGCTTGACAGGCCGGTCCACCGGCAGATAGACCTCGCCGCCCTCGATGATGAGGTCGTCCTTGCCGAACCGGTCATGCGGATTGATGCCCAGGGGGTTTTCGCCGCTCACCCATTCGGCATCCGCGGTGCCCAGCACCCCGTCGGCGCCGGGCAGCCGGTAGGACCAGCTCCACTGCTGGCCGAACACCTCAACCTCGGCGGCGTCATCGGGCACCGTGACGAATTGCTTCCACACGAAAAGCCCCGGCACCAGCATCGCCGCCACCCCGGCAGCGGTCACCCCGGTCAGCCACCACTCCAGGCGCTTGTTTTCCGGGTCGAACACCGCCCTGTGCCCGGGCCGGTGCCGGAATTTCAGCACGCAGTAGGCGGTGAACAGGACAACCGCAGCAAACACCGCCCCGGTAATCCAGAAGGTGATGACCAGCGTGTTGTCGATATAGTCCCAGTTCGACGCGATCGGTGTCCACCACCATGGGCTTAGCAAATGGAATGCGATGGACCCCAGTACGATCAAGACGAGTGCGACCACGATTAGCATCTCGCCCCCTTTCCCTGCGCTGCGGAACATCGGGGATGCCCGGCCGGCAAGACTGTTGGTAAGCCGATCCACTATAGTCAATTTTGGCGAAATAATCCAGTGAACCGCGCCGCCCGGTTGATCGCGCTGCAGGCGGAGCCCTCGCCGGCACCACCTCCCGGCCGCTGCCTGAGGCGCAAAATCCGGCCCGTCACTCCAGCCAGCCACTCCCATCCGGCAGCCATCGGCCGGCGGCAGCCAGCGCCTGCGGCCCCCCTGCCCGGCAGGAAAACATATCCCGCGTTCGAAAATGGGGAAACCTTTGCTGTGCGCCCGCGATGCGCGTGCGCCTTTCCATCAAGCAAAGGAAAAACGATATGGAACACAACAACATCCTGACACACATGCAGGCCATTGCAGACCGCTTCAGTGCGGAGGGCTTGTCGCTATACGTGTGCTCCAGCCCGGCAGAGCTGCCGGCCCTGCTGGAGGAGATCGGCAAGAAGCGGGTACATCCCATGTCCGAGGTCAGCGACGAGGAACTGCGCTCGGGCCGTGCCTTCTGGCTGTTCCTCAAGCGGGACGGCAAATGCATCACCTGCATCTCCGCCAAGAACATCGACCTGGGCAGCCAGGACTTCGGCAACTACTTCCGCAGCCTCGCGGCCTCCCGTTACGGCGGCCGCGACGGGGTCGTGGCAAGCGTTTCGCAGCCCCTGGTCGATGAACTGCGGGGCAGGCTCATCTACTTCGGCGGCATCGAAGTCGCTCCGGACGAACGGGGCGGCATCCGGCGGCTCGGCGACTTCGCCCAGTATGTGAAACTGCTGGCCGCCCTGCGCTGGGAGTTCGACTGGATGTACACGATCATCGCCTACAAGCACCGCCGCCTTGCCGACGACTACGGCTTTAACGGCAAGTACCGCAACGCCATCAGCTGGGCTGATCCGGTGCCCGAGGGGCTGGCGAATGATCAGATGATCCTAGGCCTCAACGCTGTCCACTTCTCGCACATTGTCAGCAGTGTCGAGCCAGGTCAGCTTTGAGAAAACCGCGGTGACCGGCTCCTCCTGGGGGCCGGTCACCCTCATTGTCACTTTGCGGTAGCCGCCCTTCACCCGCAGCCCCTTGATGACCACGTCCAGCTCCTCGTCGGTCACCAGGTAGGGCACCTCATCCAGCATCCTGTGCGAATGCATCGCGCGCTGCAGGATCTTCTCTTCGAAGGATCCGACGATGCGGTAGAAGTCGCGGTTGCCGGCCAGCATCAGCCGCTCAGCGGTCGGGCTGCGCTTGCCGATCTGAAGCGGATGCATGATCCGGTCCGTGGCCTCGATGGGCTTGTACAGATCGACCTGGTCCTCGAACCATTCCCAGTTATTCAGCCGGCCGCCCTCTTGGTGGTACCAGTCCAGAATGTGGTCGGTTGTCACGTTGAAACCGGCCCTGCAGCAGGCGGCATGCTCCGCGTTGGCTTGCTCCGCCGCCCGCCACCGGTTGAGCCTTAGGGCAGAGCCCTGGGCCTCGCCGGGCAGGTCGAAAAAGAACTGGATCGGAATGCCTAAACCCGCCGAAAGAAGCGCCACCGAGGAGGCGGGAATTTCGCGGTTGTTCCGCATCTGGCTCCTCAGCGTGCCGTAATTAACACCGGAAATCGTGCAGGCTTTCTTCAGCTTCACACCTGCAATCCTGCAGGCGGCATCAATGCGGTCAGCGATCATCTGCGCCCCAAAAGTTCACATATGTGACTTTTTCTCTCAAGAGTTGACAGTTGTCAATCAAGCGCCCATCAATCAATGCGCGCGAACATCTCCGCAAAAGGCAAGTTTCCAGTGGAACCGACAGATGAACACCTGCCCCGCGCTGGGGCCCAAGGAAGGGATCAGGACACCCGCAGCGGCGAGCTGGAGCGTCTGCAAAAAGCCTGCAAGATTTCGGGAAGAAGCCTCAGCTTCTGGACGGACCTGACCAAGGGGCTCGACGCAGCCTCGCTTGCCCTGCTGGTGTCGAGGGCCCAATTGCTTTCGACGGAATTCTCCTCGACCTGCGACCGCCTGCAGCAGGACCAACGCGAAGCCGTCTCCCTGTTTTCGCAAATCGGCCCGCGCGACCGGCACACCTTCCTGACAGCGCTGCGCAGCCTGGTTGCCCACCGCAACGGGCAGCTGAACTAGCCCGCCGCCGCGCCCAGCAGGCGGCCAAGGATCCGGCAGCAGGACGGATCCGTCATTTGGCTCACATTGAACCGCATGAAGGACGGCTTGCTCTGCGTGACGCTGAACACATTGCCCGGCGCCAGCACCAGCCCCTCCTGCAGCGCGGACCTGGCAATATCCGCGGCATCCGCCCCGCCCGGCAGCTCGCACCACAGGTAAAACCCGCCGCGCGGCCGAACCCAGGGCCGGATCCCCAGATCCAGAAGGCGGCTTTCCGCATCTGCGCGGCAGCGGCCCAGCCGGTCCCGCAGCGCCTCCACATGCCTGCGGTAGCCGCCCTCGTTCAGCACCGTGCACAGCAGTTCCGCTACCATCGGGCTCGGGCCGCTGAAATTCACCGCCACCTGCAGATCGGTCAGCGCCTCGATCCAGTCGCCGCGGGCGGCGATGTAGCCGCAGCGCAGCGACGCCGACAAGGTCTTGGAGAAACTGCCAATCCGGACCACCCGCTCCAGCCCGTCCAGCGCCGCCAGCCGCGGCGAAACATCCGGCTCGAACTCGGCGAAGATGTCATCCTCGACAATGGTCAGATCATGCGCCGCAGCCAGCGCCAGCACCCGGTGCGCAACCGCGGCGGAAATGGTTGCCCCGGTCGGATTGTGCAGCGCCGAATTGGTCAGGTACAGCCGCGGCCGGTGCTCCGCCAGCGCCGCTTCGAACGCCCCAAGTTCCGGCCCCGACGGCGTATAGGGCACGCTGACGATGCGGATCTGGTGCGCCCGCAGCAGCGCCTGGAAATTGAAATAGCAGGGATCGTCCACCAGCACCGCATCGCCCGGCCGCAGCAGCAGCCGGCAGATGAGATCCAGCGCCTGCGAGCCTGACCCGGTCAGCAGGATGCGGTCCGGCTCCGCCTCCAGCCCCTGGTCGAACAACCGCCGGGCAATGTGCCGCCGCAGCCCCGCCTCCCCTTTTGCGCTGCCATAGGTGGTGAGCACCGCGCTCGGCGCCGCCGCCAGCGACCGCATCGCCCGGCGCAAGGCAGAGACCGGCATCCAGTCATCCGGCAGCCAGCCGCACCCGGGCATCGGCACGTCCTTGCGGGAATCGATCGACTGGCGCGTCACCCACAGCGGGTCCACCTCGCGCGCCAGCTGCGGCCCGGTGTCCGACACCGCAAACGGCTGCGGCTTGTCGGCGACGTAAAAGCCCGCCCCGCGCCGCGCAAAGATCACTCCTTCGGCGGCCAGCTGGTCATAGGCCTCGGCCACCGTCGACGGCGACACCCCCAGCCGGGCGGCGCAGCCGCGGATCGAGGGCAGCTTGTCCCCCGCCACCAGAGCCCGCGAGGTGATCCGCCTCTGGATGTCGCTGACGACCTGCATGCGCCGGGAAGGGCTCGCCATGTGCTGCCTCGCTGTTCTGCATCTTTGGCCAATACAATTTTCCAAAACTGTATGGCCTCAGATCTGTCTACTGAACCAGGCGCCCTGTGCAAACCGCCAAATCAGCCAAAGATGCGGTGCAGGCGGTCGGCGCTCTTGCGCCCACAGGGCCAAGGCATTCCGCGTCAGGTCTCTGCACAAATTCTGCACCAAAGCCCCCCGGAACCTGCGCAGACAGCCCGCCAAAGTTGCAAGCGCAACCCGCATCACTGCAGGCAAGAAAAATTGCAAGCAGGAGACAGGACATGAGGCAGGAACTGGTGATTCACGGGGTTCCCGACAGCATCCGGCTGGACGCATGGTGGCTGGAGACGGCGGCAACACCGCCCCCGGCGCAAAAGGGCCGCCGCCCGGCAGGCGGCCCGCTCTTCGCCTCGCTGCGGATGCGCCACGCGATCCCGCTTCTCGGGGCCTTGGTTGCGCTGGCCGACTGGCTGTTCTGGGACCAGCCCGCGGGCATATCCTTTGCCGTCTTTGCTCTGGTCCTCTCGGCCGCGATCCTGGCGATGAAACCCCGGCGGCCAACTGCCCGGGAATGGGCCGCGGCTCTCGGCTTTGCGGTGCTCAGCAACCTGCCCGCCGCCATCGAGCTGCAGTTCCTGTCGGTCCTTTTCAGCCTCGGCGGTCTGGCCTGCCTCGCGGCCTGGGCGGTCTACGGGCTTGCCGCCAGCGAACGGCTTGCGCTGCGCACCGCCCTGCGCCTGCCGACCATCGGCGCCGTGCTGCTGCTGCGCGATGCCGTCCGCGCCCTGCCCGCCGCGGGCCTCGGGTCCGGTCTCCGCGGCCAGGCGGCCTCGCTGGCGCTGCCGCTGCTCATGGGCGCGGTTTTCCTGATGCTGCTGGCCGCCGCCAACCCGCTGCTGGAGGAGCTCCTGGCGGAACTGGACCCGGGCCGCCTGTTCGAACTGCAATTCTGGCTGCGGATCCTGTTCTGGACCGTGATGGCGGCGCTGCTGTGGCCCTGCCTCAACCTCAGCCAAGCATGGCTGGGCAGCTCCGCGCACCCCGCCGCGCTGCAGAAGGCAGGCCCCAGCCGGGCCGCCTTTCTGATCAACCCGGTGTCGGTGCGCAACTCGCTGCTGCTGTTCAACCTGCTGTTCCTTGTGCAAACTGTCATGGACCTCGGAATCCTGACCGGCGGCGTGTCCTTGCCCAAGGGGATGAGCTATGCATCCTATGCCCACCGCGGCGCCTATCCGCTGGTGGTGACAGCGCTGCTGGCGGGCGTGTTCACACTGGCGGCCCGCAGCATGATCGGCGCCGACCGGACCTTGCGCGCCCTGGTCTACCTGTGGCTGGCGCAGAACATGTTCCTGGTGCTGACCGCGGCGATCCGGCTGCACCATTACGTCGGTGCCTATGCGCTGACCTACCTGCGGGTTGCCGCCTTCATCTGGATGGCGCTGGTGCTGGCGGGGCTGCTGCTGACCTTGGTCCAGATCCACCGCGGCCTCGGCACCGCCTGGCTGCTGCGCCGCTGCTTCGCCGCGCTGCTGGCCACCCTCTACGCCTGCGGCTTCGTGAACTTCGCCGGCCTGATCGCCAGCTACAACCTGACCCGCGCCAGCACCCTGGCGGAACCGGACACCTATTATATCTGCAGCCTCGGCGCCGGGGCCTACCCCGCCATTCACGCCTATGAAACGGAAACCGGCCAGCAGGTCTGCGGCAGCGCGATGCACTATGACCTGTACAAGAACACCATCACCAACTGGCGCGAATGGGGCTTTCGGAGGTGGCGGATCCAAGCCTATTATCAGCAGCAGAATTGAAGGACCCCATTTGATGCCTGCACGCATTCTTGTTGTCGATGATGATCCCGATATCCTTCAGGTGACCGGGTTCGCGGTGGAAAAGGCAGGTTATGAGACCCTCTTTGCCAGCGACGGCCTCGCCGCCCTCAGCGCCAGCCGGGAGGAACGCCCAGACCTGATCGTGCTGGACATCGGCCTGCCGGAAATGGACGGGCTGGAGGTCTGCCGCGAGATCCGCAAATCCTCAGATGTGCCGATCCTGTTCCTCACCGCCCGCGATGACGAGATCGACCGCATCGTCGGGCTGGAGCTTGGCGCCGACGACTACCTGACCAAACCCTTCTCCCCGCGTGAGCTGGTGGCCCGGATCAAGGCCATCCTGAAACGCAGCGCCCCGGCCCCGGCGCAGCCCGATCCGGTGCTGGCGCAGGGCAGCCTGCAGCTCGATGCGGACCGCCACCTGTGCCGCTTCGCTGCCGCGCCGGTGGCCCTGACCGGGTCGGAGTTCCGGCTGCTGGCAACCCTGATGGCCCGCCCCGACCGCGTGTTGTCGCGGGCGCAGCTGGTGGATGCGCTTTACGGCTACAACATCCATGTCTCCGACCGCACCATCGACAGCCACATCCGCAACATCCGCGCCAAGCTGGCCCAGGTCGGCTGCGCCGAGGGGATCGTGACCGTCCACGGCGTCGGCCTCAGGATGGGCGCATGCACGCCAGGCTGACCCGCAAATGGCGGCCCCGGCTCTGGGCGGTGGTGCTCCTGGTGCTGGCGCTGGTCCTGTGCCTGCCG
The DNA here is from genome assembly GCF_020514995.1 of Leisingera sp. McT4-56. Taxonomy (NCBI): domain Bacteria; kingdom Pseudomonadati; phylum Pseudomonadota; class Alphaproteobacteria; order Rhodobacterales; family Roseobacteraceae; genus Leisingera; species Leisingera sp. McT4-56. The sequence goes on from NZ_JAJALF010000012.1 coordinate 108,075, forward strand.
TTTGCCGGGCTGATCCTGTTCCGCTTCTACGACAGCCAGCTGGTGCAGCAGACCGAGGAAAGCCTGCTGACCCAGGCCGCGGTGATGTCGGCAGCCTACGCAGAACTTTACGCAGGCGCCGCCGGAAGCGAACCGCCCCGCGGGCACGCGGTCACCGGCGAGCACGCGGTGTTTCCGTCGCTTTCGGTCAACCGCGAAACCGTGCTGCCGCCGCGTCCCGACGCCAAGCCGCTCTCCGGTCCTGCCGGCGTCCCCTACCGCAATATCGCGGCCCGGCTGACCCGCATCGCCAATGCCGCGCAGGCGCAGACGCTGGCGGGCTACCGCTTCCTTGACGCCCGCGGCAACGTGTTTGCAGGCACCGCCGAAACCGGCACGTTTCTGGGCCACGTGGATGAGGTCCAGGGCGCGCTGGCCGGCAAGACCGTCTCCGTCGCCCGCACCCGCGTGCGCGAAGATGCGCCGCCCGCGCTCTACACCCTCAGCCGCGGCGCCCGCGTGCGCGTCTTTGTGGCGATGCCGGTCTTTGCCGACCAGACCCTGATCGGCGCGGTCTACCTCAGCCGCACCCCGAACCACATCTTCCGCTTTCTCTATGGCGAGCGCTTCAACCTGGCCAAGGCCGCAGCCTTTGTCGCCCTCTCCACCGCGTTGATCGGCTACGTGTTCTGGCGGTTCATCACCCGGCCGATCCAACTGCTGATCCAGCGCAGCCAGCTGGCGGGCCACGGCGGCCAGGCCTGGGAGCCGCCGGACCAGCTCGGCACCCGCGAGATCGAGGAGCTGAGCCGCAGCTTCCAGTCGCTGACCGGCCGCCTGCAAAGCAAGCAGGACGCGCTGAAAACCTACACCGCCCATGTAACGCACGAGCTGAAATCGCCGCTCACCGCCCTGAAAGGCGCAGCAGAGCTGCTGCGCGACGATGATCTGCCCCCGGCGCAGCGGCACCAGCTGCTGGACACGGTGGACAAGGGCGGCAAACGGATGGAGGACCTGCTGGCCAACATGCGCGCCTTCAGCCTTGCCGATCAGAGCGCCATGGCAGGAAGCTGCTGCCTGGACGGCATCGCGCCGCAAATGGCGCGCGCCTTTCCGGCGCTTGCGCTCCGGGTGGAAAACGGCAGCCTGCCGCTGCCGGTGGCAGCGCGCACCCTGGGCATCCTGCTGACCCACCTGCTGGAAAACGCCCAGCAGCACGGCGCGCAGGAGGTTCTCCTGACCGCCCGCCGGGACGGCGATGCCGTCAGCCTGCAGGTGCAGGACGACGGCACCGGCATCAGCGAGGGCAACGCCGGCAAGATCCTGCAGCCCTTCTTCACCACCCGCCGGGACAGCGGCGGCACCGGCATGGGCCTCAACATCGTCAAGGCCACCGCCGAAGCCATCGGCGGCAGCCTCAGCGTCGCCACCGCCGACCGCGGCGCCTGTTTCCAGCTGACCTTCGGTTAACAGCCTGGCGCTGCCGGTGGCGGCATCTTTCAGCGCCGCTGCCAAGGATCAGGCCGCGGCCTACCCCTCCGGATCCGCCCCCGCCGGACCGGCAGTCGAGGCCCGGACCACCAGGTCCGATGCCAAAAGGCTCGGCTCCGGCACCTGCTGGGTTTCGACCCATGACGCGATGGCATCCGCCGCCGCCGCACCCATCCGCGACACCGGCAGGTGAACGGTGGTCAGCTCGGGAAACAGATGCGCCGAGCCCGCCAGGTCGTCGAGGCCCATCACCGATTTCTCCCGCGGCACCGATACCCCCTGGCGCTGCAGCTCGAACAGCACACCCGACGCCAGCACATCCGACAGGCACAGAACGGCGCTCGGCTGCTCCTCCGCCTGCAGGATCGCGCGGCCCGCCGCGCAGCCGCCGGCAATGGACAGCTCAACTTCATAAAAGCTCAGGCCGGGTTTCGGGCTGTGCCCCTCCAGCCCAGCGATCCGCGCCCGCGTCCGGTCGTTGCTGGCGCTTGGCCCGTGCACGACGGCGATCCGGCGGTGGCCCAGATCCGTCAGATGGGCCAGCGCGGTGCGCGCCGCGGCGGCATTGTCATAGCCGATGGTGGGCAACCGGTAATGCGGGTCATAAAACGACGTCGACACCGCCGGCAGCTGGCAGCGCTCGATCAGGCTGTAGAACTCCGGCGCGTGGGTGACGCCGGAGACGATCAGCCCCTCGGCGCCGATATCGACCAGCCCCTTGGCCTTCTCCGCTTCCTGATCCGGGTCATTGTCGGTTGTCGCTACCACCAGCGACAGCCGGTGCGCCGCCAGCCGGCTTTCCATGCTGGCCAGCACCCGGGCAAAGATCGCATTGTCCAGCGTCGGCACCAGCGCCCCGACAAACCGCGTGCGCCCGGTGTTTATCGCGCGGGCAGCGGCGCTCGGCACCCAGTGCAGGCTGTTCATCGCCTCTTCCACCCGCTTCCGGGTCGCCTCGGCCACGGTTTCCGGTGCGTTCATAACGCGGGAAACGGTGGCGACTGAGACGCCCGCCGCCGCCGCAACATCCCGCAGATTGGCGCGTTTCCGGTTGGTGCTCCGCTGCATTCCGCCTGCCTTCCTTTGCCGGTTCCGGTTCGTCTTTAATGAAATTCTTGACACATGTAACTGGTTTCATCAACCATGTAACCAGTTACATTCTCAGATTCGGCAAGAAAATGACCCGCTACGCAGTCCTGCGCGACTTCGACAACATGGGGTTCAGAACCCCCGCCCGCTCCTTCCCCGGCTTCCCCAAGCCAAGTGAAGGCGTGACGCACCGCCTCGCCCCGCGCGAAGGCCTGATGCAGGAGATGCGGCCCGGGGATCTGCTGTCGCTGACCGGGTCGGGATGCCAGATCGCCGCCTTCGGCGCTGGAGGCCGCCCGGCTTTGGATGCGCTGGGGCTGAACGCAGATGGCACGCTGCACCTGGCGGAATGCGATCCCGGCGCGCTTCTGGGCTGGATCAACGCCCACGGCGGCGGCAGCGCCGACGAAATCCCCGCCTGCACCCTTGCCGCCACGGATGAGCCGCTGATCCTGAAAGCCGCCGCCCGGGCCACGGTCTGGATATTCCGCCCCGCACTGCCGCACGACCTGGTGCACGGCACCGTTTCAGGCCGGATCGAGATCACCTGGCAGCCCGGACCGGGCACCGCGCCGCTGCTGCCGCCGCTGCTGGGCGACACCCGCGACGAGTTTACCGTCAGCCGCGGCACCGGCTTTGCCTATGAGGTGAAGCAGGGCGAGATCATCCAGATCATCGACGTGGAGGGGCAGCAGTGCTCCGACTTCACCGCCTTCCGCGCTGCCGGGCTGGAGCGCGGCGAGGAACTGATGATCGACAGCACCGCCACCCGCTCGATGGTGCGCCGCGCCTACCCGGGGCCGGGATTGCTGGACAAGTTCTTCGACCCCGGCATGCACCCGATGCTGAACGTGATCCAGGACACCTGCGGCCGCCATGACACTTTCGGCCTCGCCTGCACCGCGCGCGGGTACGAGGAGCGCGGCTTCCCCGGCCATGTGAACTGCTCCGACAACATGTCCCACGCGCTGGCGCCCTACGGCGTGGCACCGCGCGCGGCCTGGCCTGCGATCAATTTCTTCTGGAACACCTGGGTCGACCCGCATTCGCACCACATCCTGACCGAGGAATCCCACTCCCGCCCCGGCGACTATGTCGCAATGCGGGCGCTGGAGGATCTGGTCTGCGTCTCCACCGCCTGCCCGGACGACATCGACCCGATCAACGGCTGGAACCCGACCGATGTGCATGTCCGCATCTACCGCCCCGAAACACCCCTGCGCCGCGCTGTTGCCTACCGCGAAAAGGAAGACGCCCCGATGTCGATCAGCCAGAACTCCGCCTTTCACGCGCGGCTGGAGCCGCTGACCCAGCATTTCGCCCCCGCGCGCGATCTCTGGGCGCCGGTGAGCTTCCCGTCGCATGGCACCACCGGCGAATACTGGGCCTGCCGCAACGCGGTGACGGTGCAGGACATGAGCGGGCTGCGCAAATACGACATTGCCGGCCCCGACGCCGAGACGTTGCTGCAGCAGGCCACCACCCGCAACGTGGCCAAGCTGGCGGTCTGGCGCGGCTCCTACACGCTGATGTGCGACGAGGGTGGCACGGTGATCGACGACGGCACCCTGTTCCGGCTCGCCCCCGACCTGTTCCGCTGGTGCTGCGGCTCGGAGGAAAGCGGCCGCGTGCTGGAGACGCTGGCGCAGGACATGGACCTGCAGGTCCGCATCCACGACATGCGCGGCGCAATGCCCAATCTGGCCATCCAAGGCCCCAGGTCACGCGACCTCCTGCGCAAGATCGCCTTCACCCAGCCGCATGTGCCGCAGCTGGACCAGCTCAAATGGTTCGGCGTCACCGTGGCGCGGCTGAACGACCGCGAGGGCGCCCCCTTCATGCTGTCCCGCTCCGGCTACACCGGCGAGCTGGGCTATGAGATTTTCTGCTCCCAGGCCCACGCGCTGGAAATCTGGGACGCGGTGATGGAAGCAGGCGAGGAATTCGGGATCACCCCGATGGGCTCCGCCGCGCTGGAGATCATCCGGATCGAGGCCGGGCTGGCCGCCGCCAACGCCGAATTCGCACCGGGCGTGGATGCGTTTGAGGCGGGCCTGGGTTTTGCCGTCGACCTGGCAAAGCCTTCGTTCACCGGCAAGGCGGCGCTGGAGCGCAACGCGCGTGACCCGCGCCGGGTGCTCAAGGGCCTGCTCCTGGGCTGCAGCGACGTGCCGCTGCACGGCAGCCCGGTCTATGCCGGCGAACGGCAGGTCGGCACCGTCACCTCCGCCGCCCGCTCGCCCTCGCTGGAGCACGCCATCGCCATCGCCCGGCTCGGCGTCGAACACGCGGAGAACGGCACCCGACTGGAGGTTGGCCAGCTCGACGGGCGGATGAAGCGCCTCGGAGCCACCGTCACCGGCATCCCCTTCCTAGACCCGCAGCGCAAGCGGGCGCGCGCCTGAGGCGCTTGAACCCACACACCAACAGGAGAGAAAAACGATGAAACATTTTGCCTTCGCCACTGCCGTTGCCGCCCTCGGTGCCACCGCAGCCACCGCACAGGAAAAAGTGATGGTGGGCGAGCCCAGCTGGCCCGGCGCCAAGATCATGAGCCGGATCATCGGCCAGGTGATCGAAACCCGCCTCGGCAGCGAGGCCGGCTATGCCCCCGGCGCCAACGCGGTGATCTTCGCCTCGATGGACGGCGGCCGCGGCGACATCGACGTGCACCCGGATGTCTGGCTGCCGAACCAGGCCTCCTTCACCGACGAATATGTCGGCCAGAAAGGCACCGTGGCGCTGTCCTCCGGCAGCTACGAAGGCCGCGCAGGCATCTGCGTGCCCAACTACATGGTTGAAAAACACGGCATCAAGTCGATCTTCGACCTCGCCACCCCCGAAGCCCAGGCGCTGTTTGACAGCGACGGCGACGGCATGGGCGAGGTCTGGGTCGGCGCCTCCGGCTGGGCCTCGACCAACACCTTCAAGGTGCGAGTGCGCGACTACGGCATCGAAACCTTCCTGACCCCGACCACCGAAGACGAAACCGTGTTCTACTCCCGCCTCAAGGATCTGGTCGACCAGGAGAAAGGCGCCGCCTTCTACTGCTACGCGCCGCACTATGTGCACGCGCTCTATGACGTGACCATCCTGGAAGAGCCGGAGCATGACGCAGCCACCTACAAGATGGTGCAGCCGGATCAGGATGCCGATTGGTACAACAACTCGCACATCTCCACCGGCGAGCCGGTCAAGACCGTGACCGTGGCCTATTCCAGCTCCCTGAAGGACCGCAACCCTGCCGCCGCCTCCTTCCTGTCCAGCATCGACATGAGCGCCGACGCCCTGTCCGAACTCACCTACGAGGTGGTGGTCAAGGGCAATGAAATCGACGCCGTCGTGGCCAGCTGGATCGCCGACAATGGCGATACCGTCGATACCTGGCTTGGCCTGAAATAACGCGCCCTCCCACACGCGCGCCCCGGCGGCGGCCTGCCGCAGGGGCACCTTCCTTAAGTTAGACGGGGGTCCGGATGGAAAAGGACATTGCAATCGACGCACGCGGCGTCTGGAAGATCTTCGGCGCACGCTCCACCGAGGCGCTGAAGGCCATTCACGCCGAAGGGCTGACCAAGCCGCAGGTGCTGGAGCGGTTCAACTGCGTGGTCGGGGTGGCGGACGCCAGCTTCCAGATCGAACGCGGCGAGCTGTTCTGCGTGATGGGCCTGTCGGGCTCCGGCAAATCGACGCTGGTGCGCCACGTGAACCGGCTTTTGGAGCCGACCGACGGCCATATCTACATCAACGGCGACGATGTGATGGGGCTGAACGCCGAAGGCCTGCGCGACCTGCGCAACCGCCGGGTTGCGATGGTGTTCCAGAACTTTGGCCTGATGCCGCACCGCACGGTGCGCGACAACGTGGCGATGCCGCTGGAAATCCGCGGCACCGGCAAGGCCCGCCGCTGGGAGGAAGCCGACCGGGTGCTGGAACTGGTGGAGCTTTCGGGCTGGGAGGACAAATACGCCCATGAGCTGTCGGGCGGCATGCAGCAGCGCGTCGGGCTGGCCCGCGCCATCGCCTCCGACCCCGAGATCCTGCTGATGGACGAGCCGTTTTCAGCGCTGGACCCGCTGATCCGCAAGCAGCTGCAGGACCAGTTCATGGAGCTTTCCCGCAAGCTGGGCAAGACCACCATGTTCATCACCCATGACCTGGACGAGGCGATCCGCATCGGCCACCGCATCGCCATCATGAAGGACGGCCGCATCGTGCAGATCGGCACGCCGGAAGAAATCATCCTCAACCCGGCGGATGACTACGTGGCGGATTTCGTGGCCGGCATCTCCAAGCTCAACATGATTTTCGCCCATTCGGTGATGAAACCGGTGGCCGAGTTCGAAGCCACCCACGGCGCCCTGCCCGCCGACGCCAGGGAGGCGCGGCCCGACATGGACCTCAGCGACCTGATGGAGCTGGCGGTGGACGGCCACGGCATCGTCAAGGTGGCAGATGATGGTGCCACCGTCGGGGTGATCAACCGCGCGGGCCTGATCCGCGCCATTCAGGACAGCCAGGCCTAAGGAGAAGGGTGATGCAACACATCGACCAATCACAGATCAAACCGGAGACCGCCGGACGCCTGAATGCGCTGGTGGCGGAATTCACCGGTCAGTCGCAGGCCTACTACCAGCGCGTTTTCTCCTACATGATGGAGGCGCCCGGTTACCGCTTCACCCTGAACCGCGCCGCTGCGCTGCTGGGGCCAGTCTGGTTCGGCGCCCGGGGCCTGTGGTCCTGGTTCCTGGGCTTCCTGCTGCTGGAAACGCTGGCCTATATCCAGATCGCGATGGGGCTGTTCGGCGACCTCGGCCGGGACTCCCGCCTGCGCGCGGAGCAGATCGCCCAGACACTGGATCTCCGGCACCAGCAAATCGCTGCAGCCGAGGCCTCGGGCGCGTCCTCGCTCGAGTCCCTGAAACGCGCGGCAGAGTCGCTGGAGGCGGCGCTGGCCGGCGCACAGCAGGCCGCGGCAGCGGCCAATGCCAGCGGCACCATCTACCTGATCGCCGGCGCGGCGCTGTTGCTGGCGGTCAAGTTCCTGGCGGCGTCGCTGGCGAACTGGACGCTGGAGGGGCAGTTTGCCCGCTGGCGCTCCGACCGCCGCGTCGCCAGCGGCTGGTCACTGCCGCGGCTGATCGTCTCCTCCGTGCTGGCCGCCGCCGTGGTTGTGCTTTCGGCGCTGAAATTCGCGATGCCCGATGCCTTCTCGCTGCTGAACGCCTTCCCCACCAACCGCGACTGGCGGCTGAACGTCGGCGACGGGGTGCAGGCGGCGTTCGACTGGACCAAGACCTCCGGGCGCGGCTTCTTCGACGGGCTGACCGCCGGCATGCGCACGCTTCTGGACTGGATCGAAGTGGTGCTGGTCGATACCCCCTGGCCGGTGGTGGCGCTGGTCATTGTGATGCTGGCCTACCTGTCGGCAGGCGCAAGGGTGGCGATCTTCACCGGCGCAGCGCTGGCCTATCTCGGCCTCTTGGACTTCTGGGAAAAGGCGATGACCACCATTGCCCTCCTGGGCGCCGCAGCGCTGATCTCGATCACCCTGGGCATTCCGCTCGGCATCTACTGCGCCCGCCGCCCCAAGGTGTTTGCGGTGGTGCGCCCGGTCTTGGACTTCATGCAGTCGATGCCCTCCTTCGTCTACCTGATCCCGGTGGTCGCCTTCATCGGCTCCGGCAAGCCCGCGGGCGTGGTCGCCACCATGATCTTCGGCAGCCCGCCGGTGATCCGCTTCACCGTCCTGGGCCTGCAGCAGGTGCCGGAAACCGTGCGCGAGGCCGCGCTCGCTTTCGGCGCCACCCCGCGTTACCTCTTGTGGCGGGTGGATCTGCCGCTGGCGCGCAAGACGATCATGGCCGGCGTCAACCAGACCATCCTCTTGTCGCTGGCAATGGTTGTCGTGGCCTCGCTGATCGGCGCCAAGGGGCTGGGCGAGGACGTGCTGGAAGCGCTGCAATATGCCGCCGCCGGCCAAGGCATCCTGGCAGGTCTCGCAATCCTGTTCTGCGCCCTGATCCTCGACCGGATCGTGGCAGGCAAACGATGACCTGAAGACGCCGCACCCGCTCCCCGCCGGGTGCGGCGTTCAGAATTACCCTGGCCGCCTTTGTGGCAAGGGTCGCCTCTCACGCACCTCCGAACCGGTCCGGCCCGAACACGCTGAGGCCGGCGTCCTGCGGCCGCCCGGCAATGGCATCCGCCACCAGCCGACCGGTGGTGGCGGCCAGCGTCAGCCCCAGCTGGCCGTGGCCGGTGGCAAATGACACGTTGGCCAGCCTGCCGGTCCTTCCGATGACCGGGCGGGTGTCGGGGGTGAACGGGCGGCGGCCCATGCGCCGGACACGTTTTTCCGCCTGCAGCCCCGGCAGCACCCTGTGCGCGCGGCTGACCAGCACATCCGCCCGGCGCCAGTCGGGCGCGGCGGACAGGCCCGCAAACTCCACCGTGCCGGCCACCGCCAGCTCTTTCTCATAGGGCGTGATGCCGAACCCGCCCGCTGGGTAGAACACCGTGTGTTTCAGATCCACCCCCGCATCCTGCAGGCCGGTCGAATAGCCGATCAGGCCTTCCAGCTGCAGCCGGATACCCAGCTGCCGGGCCAGGCCCCTGGACCGGGTGCCTGCCGCAATCACCACCTCGTCGGCGGGCAACAGCCGCCCGTCCGCCGACCGGACCGCGGTGACCCGCGCGCCGTCGCGCTCAAACCCTTCGCAGGCCAGCGGCAGCACCGTGCCGCCGCGCTGCGCAAACACCTGCATCAGCCTTTCCACCAGCCGCTTGGGATCGGTCACAAAGCTCCAGTCCCGCAGCACCGCGGCATATTTGAAATCACCGGCGATGGCGGGCTCCATCTCCTGCGCCTCCCGGCCGCTGATCTCGTCGATGGTGCAGCCCAGCTCCCGCGCCAGGCCAAAGGCCGCGCCCATGGTCGCCTTGTCGCGCGCGTCATCGAACAGCTTGATCACCGGCCGCTCCACCAGCAGCTCCGGGACGCCGGCATCCGCCAGCTGCGCCTTGACGTCGGCGGTGGCGGCAAAGGTCAGCCGGGCCAGGTCGGCAGCAATCGCCCGCATCCGCGACGGCAGCGAGTTGGCGGCAAAGCGGGCGAACCAGGGCAGCAGCCCCGGCGCGCTGGCCGGGCGCAGCGACAGCGGCGCCTCCGGGTCCAGCAGCCAGCCCGGCACCTTCATCAGCATGCCCGGCTGCGACAGCGGCACGATCTCCCCCACCGCGATGCAGCCGCAGGACGCCCAGCTTGCGCCCTCGCCAACGGGGCCGGGCTCCAGCACCGTGACGCCGTGCCCGTCCGCCTGCAGCGCCAGCGCGCAGGAGATGCCGGCCACACCGCCGCCGGCAATCACCACCCGTTTCATGCGGGACTTGCCAAAGCGTCAAGCTGCGCCAGCAGCTCGGTGCCGACCGCAACCCCGTCCGCCTCTGCCGCCGCGCGTTTCTTCAACCGCCCGTCGCCCGGCACCCGGGCTACGCCGTTGCCCTCGATCTCGGCGCAGATGCGGGTGATATAATCGCCGAATGCCGCATTGCCGAACCGCTCCGGGTCAATCGCGATCAGGGTGGCGCCGCCCTTGATGTTGAGCGCGCCGAAGGATTCCCGCTCCTGGTTGTCGACCGACAGCGTGCCGCCGGCCAGGGCCGCGCCCAGCACCTCGATCATGAAGGCAATCGCCGCGCCCTTGTGCTCGCCGAACGGCAGCAGGCTGCGGGTTTCCAGGATCGCATTGGGGTCGGTGCTGGGGTTGCCCGCCGGATCCAGCCCGGCAGGCCGCGGCAGTTCGTGGCCCTCGGCGGCGGCCATGCGGATATCCATCAGCGCCACCATCGAGGCCGCCTGGTCCCAGACCACCGGCGCTGCGCCCTCGCGCGGGCAGGCAAAGGACATCGGGTTGGTGCCGAACACCGGGCGCACGCCGCCCTGCGGCACCACCATCGACAAAGAGTTGATCACCGCCAGCGCCACCAGCCCGGCCTCGGCCAGCGGCTCGGTGTCAAACCGCAAGCCTCCCAAGTGGTGGCAGTTGGCGCAGGTAAAGGCGGCAATGCCGTTCTCCCGCGCCAGCGCGATCAGCTCCTGCCGCGCCGCGGCGGCGGCAATCTGGTAATAGCCGTTGCCGCCATCGCCGCGCAGCACGCCCGGCGCGATCTTCTCGATCTTCGGGACGGCGGCGCCATTGGCATAGCCGGAGGTGAAGCTCTGCGCATAGACCGGCAGCATTCGCAGCCCGTGGCTGCGCGGGCCGTCGCGTTCCGAGCAGGTGACGATCTCCGCGATCAGATCGCTGCCCGCCGCATCCATGCCCGCGGACACAAGGACGGATTTGGCCAATGCCCGCACTTCGGCGAGTGAGAGCGTTTTTGTCGAAGCTGTGGTCATGGGGTCAAATCCTGTCCTTGTGCCGGGTCAAAGGGGCGCCTTGGCGCCCGCAGTGTCAGGCTTGGTACAATGCGCGTTTCTTGGCAACAAATTCGTCCAGCGCGCCGCGCTGATCGTCCGGCATCGGCGGCTGCACATAGCTCTCCAGCATCCGCCGCGCCGCCTCGCGGCCGGTGATCTCCGCGGTCTTGGCGCCTTCCGCCTCCCATTGCTCGAAACTGTCGTTGTTCTGCAGCGGGTTCATGTGCATCGGGTTCTCGCGGGTATGATCGGTGCCCAGGAAATGGCCGCCGGGGCCGATCGCCTCGATGTCGCCCAGCAGCGCATCCAGGTTCTCTTCCCGCAGGCCGCTGAAGAAGCGGTGGAAGTTCTCCAGCTGCAGCGTGTCCTGCACCCATTTCGCATAAGAGACCCCCAGCGCGCCCTCCAGGAAGCCGGCCGAGTGCACGATATAGTTGGCACCGCCCAGAAGCACCGGCCACATGGTGTTGGCGGTGTCGAACCCGGCCTGCATGTCCGGCGACTTCGACCCGGTCCACATGGTGCAGGTGCGCCAGGGCACGCCGTAGAACCGCGCCATCTGCCCCACCAGCAGGTTCATCAGCCCCGGCTCGGGCGAGCCCATCATCGGCGCTCCGGTCTTCATCGACACCCCCATGATCGCCACTCCCAGCACCATCGGCGCGCCGCGGCGGATGATCTGGCTGTAGGCCATGCCCGCCAGGCTTTCAGCAATCAGCAGCGCCACGCCGCCCTGCGGGCTGGCCGGGGCCGAGGCGCCCGCCAGCACAAAGGGCGACAGCAGGCAGGGCTGGTTGGCAGCCGCATAGACCCGCAAGGACTGCAGCATGGTTTCATCCCAGACCAGCGGTGTGTTGCAGTTCAAAAGCGCGGCCAGAACAACATTGCTGTCCACGAACTCCTCGCCAAAGACGATGCGCACCATCTCCACCGTGTCATGCGCCGCCTGCTCCGACTGCACCGCGCCCTTGATCGGCTTGTCGGTCAGCGTCAGCGCCGCATGCACCAGCTCCAGATGGCGCAGCGGCACCGGCACGTCCTGCGGCTCCACCGGCAGGATGCCCGGCACCATCATCGACTGGCTCATCTGGCTCATCTTGAAGAAGTTATGCGCATCCTCCAGCGCCGACGGCCGCCGCCTGCCCTCCAGGTCATAGACAAAAGGCGCGCCATAGGCATTGGCAAAGACCGAGTGCCGGTTGCCCACCCGCAGCGAGCGCTCCGGGTTGCGGGCGGCATACCCCCATTCCGACGGCACCGAGGAAATCAGTTCCATCAGCATGTCGCGGCCGATGCGGACCCGTTCGCCCCGCACATCGGCACCGGCCCGTTTCCAGTCCGCCAGCGCCACCGGATCGCGGAACACGATGCCCGTGGTCTCCAGGATCGTCATCGCCGCATTGTGGATCTTCTCCACCCCTTCCGGACCCAGCAGATCAATCGGTCCGACCTGGCGGTTCAGCGCAGGCAGGTAGACTGGCGGCGGGTTGGTGCGGGCCTGGACGCGCGCAGCACGGCCGCCCCGGGCGCCGCGCGGCGCCCGTGTTTTCAGTTCCGTCATGTTCAGCTCCTTCAGGTGCCGGGATCAGGCCCGGGCGCGTGCGCTGGTTGGGTCGACGGCGCAGATGCCGATCACCTCGGCCTCGCGCATCTCGTTGTGGACCATCACCTGCAGGGATGTGCCCTCAGCGGTGAACTCCTGCGGCACCAGCGCCATCGCAATGTCGTGGTTGCAGTAGTAGGAGAACCCGCCCGAAGTGACGCGGCCGATAAGCGTCCCGTCCTTGTAGACGCCCTCATCCGCCAGCACCGAGGTGTCGCAGAACGGCAGCTTCAGGGTGACCAGCGTGCGGTAGCCGCCCGCCTCCTTCTGCCGCAGCAGCGCCTCGCGGCCGATGAACTGCCGCCCCTCCAGCGCCACGAAGCGGTCCAGCCCGGCCTCGAACGGCGTCATGTCCTTGCAGATCTCGCGGTTGATCGCGCGGTAGGACTTCTCCAGCCGCATCGATTCCAGCGCCTCCAGGCCAAAGGGTTTGACGCCCGCTTTCAGCAGCAGATCAACCAGATGCCGGTTGTAGCCGGCCGGATGATGCAGCTCCCAGCCCAGCTCGCCGGTGTAGCTCACGCGCAGCAGGCGGACGCCCTTGGCATAGCCCACCTCGCCCATCTGCGCCGTCAGCCAGGGGAAAGCCTCGTTCGACAGATCATTGTCGGTCAGCTTCTGCAGGATCTCGCGCGATTTCGGCCCTGCCAGCGCAATCACCCCCAGCTGTTCCGAGATATCCTCCATCACGACCGAACCGTCATCCGGCATGAGGCGCGACAGGTAGTCCCCGTTGTAGACCTGCCCGTTCGGGGTGGAGACCAGGTAGAAGTCGTTCTCGCCATGGCGGACGATGGTGTATTCGCCCTCCATGCCGCCCTGCGGGTTCAGCGCCACCGCCAGCGTCATCCGCCCAACCTTTGGCAGCTTGTTGGCCATGAACCCGTCCAGCCATTTGGCCGCCCCCGGGCCGCGCACGGTGAACTTGGTCATCGGCGACATCTCGATGAAGCCCGCCTCCTCGCGGGTGACGCGCACCTCTTCCTGCACCAGCTCCATATGGCTGGTGCGGCGGAAGCTGTGCTCGGGGACCGCCTCTTCCGGCGATCTGGCAAACCAGCGCGGGAATTCATAGCCGTTGAAGGTGGTCCAGACCGCGCCCTGCGCTGTCAGCAGGTCATATGAGGGCATCGTCTTCATCGGCCGGGCGCCGGGAAAATCCTCGCCCGGGACATGGGCGTTCATATGGGTGCCCCAGGTCTCGCGCACCTTGTCCATGGTCCAGCGTTTGGCGGCATAGTCGCCGAAGCGGCGCGGGTCGATCTCGGACATGTCGATGCCCGGGTGGCCGTCAACGATCCAGCGCGCCAGCCGCTCGCCCATGGTGCCGCCCCACAGGATGCCGCCGGGCACGCCCTCGGCCAGCCATAGGTTTTCATGCCCCGGCGCCGGACCGCACAGCGGCAGCTCGTCCGGGGTCATCTGGAACGGCCCGCGGGTGTTGGCCTTGATGCCCACCTCGCCCAGGGCAGGCACCCGCTCCAGCGCCCGCTCCCACTGGGTTTCCACCGCCTCGAAATCCTCCGGCAGCAGGTCGGCGCCGAAATCGGGCGGAACCCGGTCTTCGGCAAACAGCTTCAGGTCCTTTTCGAACTCATAGGGGCCGAACTGGAAGCCGCCCACATCCTCGCGCAGGTAGGCGCCGTAATCCTCGTCGCGCAGGATCGGGAACTCCGGCAGACCCGCGGCGCGGCGCTCTTTTAGCAGCGGCACGGTTTCGGTGGTCCAGTACTGGTGCACGATCGGGATGCAGGGCAGGTCCAGCCCCACCCGGCGGGCGTTCTCGCGGGCATAGTTGCCGGTGGCAAAGATCAGATGCTCGCAGGTGATCTCTCCCTTGCTGGTGGTCACCTTCCAGTGGCCGTTGTCCAGCTTCTCATACCCCTGCGCCTCGGTGTTCTGATAGACGGTCGCGCCCTGGTCGCGGGCCAGCTTGGCCAGCCCCATGGTGATGTCGGCCGGGTTCACATAGCCGTCCTGGTCATGCAGGATGCCGCCGCGGATGTTCTCGCTCTGCGCCAGCAGCGGGTGGATCTCCTTGATCTCCTCCGGCGTCACCAGGCGGCAGGGCACGCCCGCGGCCTCGGCGATGGAAATATAGGACTGGAACTCGTCCCAACGCTTCTGGCTGTTGGCCACCCGCAGCTGGCCGACCTGGCGCAGCCCGACAGAGGTGCCCAGCTTCTTCTCCACCTCGCCGTAGATGCGGATGGTTTCCATCGTCATCTTGGAGATGTTGTGCGAGCGCACGAAGGTCACCAAGAGGCCCGCCGCGTGCCAGGTGGAGCCCGAGGTCAGCGTGGTGCGCTCCAGCATCACCGCATCGCTGCAGCCGTGCTGGGTCAGGCCATAGAGGATCGAGGCCCCGACACAGCCGCCGCCAACGACAACCACCTTGGCATGTGACTTCATAACGCAACTCCTTCTTGCGGGCTGGCAGGCGGCGGCGGCAGGGCATTCCGGCCCGGGGACCCGCATGCGGCGCCTGCTGTGAATCTGGCTGCATTCTGGCGCCCCCGCCGCATCCGGCAATTGCAAAAATTCTCATCCTGGCTTAGCTGAATTAACCCAAGCCCCGGAAAACCTCGGTATTGCCTGCGGATTCCCCGACCAAAGGATCAAACCACTTTGCCCAGCCGCCCCTACGACCTGCCCCGGATGAGCTCTCTGGCCAGCTTCGAGGCCGCCGCCCGCAACACCAGCTTCAAACAGGCCGCGGCGGAGCTGAACGTGACCCCGGCTGCGGTCAGCCACCAGATCAAGGCACTGGAGCGCGAGCTGGGCTGCAGCCTGTTCCACCGCTTCCACCGCGGCGTCGAGCTGACCGAAAGCGGCGCCTATCTGCTTGTGGCGATCCAGCGCGGCTTCGAAGGGATCAGCGACGCGTTCGAACAGCTTAGGGCGCAGCACGGCCGCAGCTCGGTGACGATCCGCTCGACCACGGCGGTCAGCTCCCTGTGGCTGACCCCGCGGCTGGCGCATTTCTGGCGCAGCTACGAGCATATCTCGGTGGCCCAGATCGTCAGCGACACCGGCAAGGACGCCGGCGGCTGCGACCTCAGCCTGCATTACGGCGACATGTCCCGCGACAGCGGTGAATGCCGGGCGCTGTTCCACGACCGGATCATGGCGCTCGGCAGCCCGCGGTTTGCCGCCCGGCACCGGATCCGCAGCGTCGCCGACCTCGCTTCGGTTCCCCTCATCCATCTGGAGGCCATCGACACCGGCTGGACCGACTGGCACGCCTGGGCGCGGGCGCTGGGATACTCCGGACCGCTGAAATCCGCCCACCGGGTCAACAACTATGTCATTGCCCTGCAGGCCGCCCAGGACGACATGGGCGCGGTGCTGGGCTGGGAGGGGCTGACAGTGGACCTGGTCGACGCGGGCAAGCTGGTCAAGCTGCTGCCGCAGACCGTCGAAGCGCCCCTGGATTTCTACGTCAAGCTGCACAATCAGACATCCGACAGGGCCAGGCTGGTGTTCAACTGGCTGGCCGGGCGCTGACGCCGCCGCCCTTGGGCGCAATGCCGCCCAGCCCGGCCCCGCGCCGCAGGCCGCGCTTGCGGGCCCGGCCGCTTTGCCTGTAACTCGCGCCATGCCTGCAAAGATTTTTTTGATGGAGGCGCGGGAAGACGGCGGTGCCCGGCTCGCGCTGAACTACAAGCACGCCGGCCGCAGCGGCATCCAGCGGATTTCCTGCGACTTGCCGCAGGCCGGCCTTCTGCAGCTGGTGCTGTTTGCCGAGGCGCTCAGCCTGCGCAAGCGCTTCGGGGAGCCGGCCGCGTCCGATGTGGCAATCGACGGGCTGACGCTGTCCTTTGACCCGGCGCAGCCGGACCTGCATGTGGTGCGGCAGGCGGGCTACTCCAGCCAGGCCGCCCGGCTTCCGCTGGCGGCGTTCCACTCCGCAATGGCAGAGATGACGGATCTCTGCATTGCCCGCGCCGAGGCGTCCAAACACGGACCCGCCCTCAAGCATCTGCTGGCCGAATGCCCGCCCCCGGCCGCGCTGGCGGCGCAGCTGGGCCAGGACGACGGCGATCTGGCGATGCACCAGCTGCGCGAAATCGCCCTGCTGCTGCTGGCCCAGGACGCCGCCGCCCGCGGCTCCGCGCTGGCCCGCAAGCTGCGCGGCAAGAAATCCCAGGATCAGGCCCGGGCGGCGGTCAGCAGCCTGCTGCAGGCGCTTGCAACGGAACTTGCGCCGATGCCGGCCTAGCCGCGCGCTACCGGATCCGGCCCGCCCGGCGGATCGACAGAATCGCGCCGTGCCGGTATCGTGACCCCGCAGCGCCATGCCGGACTGCAAGGCCGGACTGCCATGGCAGCGGTACTTGTTCAGCACGGGACCCGGCCCTGCGCTCCGTGCGGCCATGCCTGACAGGAAACGTTCCGATGACGCAGCAAACCCCGGTCCCCAGCCAGCCAGCCGGCCCCGCCAGCCTGCGCATCGGCGCCATGGAGTTCGGTGCCGGCGAGCCGGCGCTGCACAGCTTCCGCACGGCCCTCCAAAGCGTCCCGGCCAACAGGATCCTGCTGCATGACGGCGATGACAGCGGCAAGATCATCGTCGTCGCCGAAGGCTGGCTTGCCACCTCGAAATCCTCTCTCAGCGGCGAGGTGCAGCTGATCGACTTCCTGCTGCCGGGGGATGTTGCCGATCCGACCTCCGCCGACGGCAAGACCGCCGGGCTCAGCATCGAGGCGGTGACGGATGCAAAGGTCTGTGTGATCCCCCTGCCCGCCTGGCACAGCATGCTGGCAGCCTCTCCGCAACTGGCGCGGGCCCATGAGCACGTCCAGGCCGCCGAACGCAGCCGCCTGTCAGAGCGGATGCTGCGGCTGGGCCGCGGCAGCGCCGAAAGCCGGATCGCCTATGCGCTGATAGAGCTATGCCTTCGGCTGAAACCGCTGGGCCTGTCGGAAAACTGCGCCTTCCATCTGCCCCTGACCCAGCGCCATATCGGCGATTTCACCGGCCTCACCGCGGTGCACGTCTGCCGTACCCTGCGCCGTTTTGTCAGAAACGGCCTGGTGGAAACCGCTGATCACATGGACATCCGGATCAACGACCTCAGCGCCTTGGCCGAGGTTGCCGGCGCCGAGCCGGAGCGCCTCGCTGCCGAGATCACCCCGGCAGCGGATTGACGATCCCCGCCGCTAGCGGTACTCGGCAATCTCTCCCAGCGCCTCCCCGGCAAGCTGCTCCGACGCATGCACCGCAATGTCGGTGACCGACAGCAGACCTGCCACGTGCCCCGCGTCATCCAGCACCGGCAGGCGGCGCACCTGGTGGTCCCCCATCAGCGCCGCCGCGGCCTCGATGGTGTCCTCCGCCCGGCAGCAGACCGCGCCGGGGGTCATGACGGCAGCAATCGGCAATTCCTCCAGCCCGCGCTCCTGCCCGGCCAGCGCCAGCACCAGATCCCGGTCGGTGAGAATGCCGACAACCCGCTCCTCCTCGACAACCGGCAGCACGCCGATGCCAAGGCTGTGCATCAGCTCCACCGCGCTGGCGGCGCTGTCCTGCGGGCTGGCGCAGCGCGCAGGCACGGTCATGATCTCTTGTACAAGCATGGGCCTTTCCTTTCTGGACCGCCCCCGGCCTGAACCTGCCTTGCCGCCTGCCGGCTGATTGCGCCAAGGGCTTCTCTCAGCTTCCTCCGAATTCGGCTGAGTCGCTACCCTTCCAGCCTCCGACAGCGCCGCCGCTGCCGCATTAACCGGCATCAACGCCCCGCCGACGCCGCCCCGCAGCGGCCCTTGACGGGTATCAAACCCGGCCGCAGCGGAATCTGCTATAAATGAACGGCATCCGGGGAGGAGACCCGCCATGAGCTACAAGACCATTCTTGCCTGCCTGACATCGGAGTTTGCCGCCGCGCACCTGCTGCCCGCGGCCTGCGGCCTGGCGCAGCGGTTCGGCGCCCATCTGACCGGCCTGCACACGCGCGAGGCCTTCGTGCCCTACTCCGGCATCGCCATCGCCGCCGACGAGATCACCATCGGGGATTTCAGCAGCCGGGTGCGCGAGGAGGACCAGAAGATCGAACAGCTGTTCCGGGCGGCAACGGGCCGGGCCGGCTGCACCGCGGAATGGCGCTCGCAGGCCGCCCGCTCGCCGGAGGCCGCGGATGAGCTGCGGGAATCCGCCACCCGCTCCGACCTGACGGTGGCGCTGTTTCCGGACCCGCAGCGCGAACGCTTCGACCAGCGCGGCTTCCAGAAGGACCTGGTGGTGCACAGCGGCCGCCCGCTGCTGCTGCTGCCGGACGACTGGGGCGAAAAACCCGTCGGCACCCGCGTTCTTGCCGCCTGGAAACCCAGCCGCGAGGCCGCCCGCGCCCTGCACGACGGGCTGCCGTTCCTGCAAACCGCCGCATTTGCAGAGATCGTCACCATCGAGGAGCCGCCGCAGCAGGCCGCGGATTTCTCCACCGAGGGGCACGAGATCGCCCGCCTGCTGTCGCGCCACGGGGTGGCGGCGGAGGTGCGCCAGATCCAGGACGGCGAACACCCGGCCGGCACCCGCCTGCTGATGGAGGCGGCCAGCCAGCAATGCGACCTGCTGATCATGGGCGGCTACGGCCATTCCCGGCTGCACCGGCTGATCTTCGGCGATGCCTCCGAACACATCCTGCACGAGGCCCGGATCCCGGTGCTGATGTCCGGCTGACCACAGCTGCAGCAGGGCCGCAGCCGGGCGCCCTGCCCGGCTCAGACCATCTCGCGCGGGCTCAGACCGGTTCGGATTCTGCCGGTTTCACGGCTTTCCGGGTGATCTTCACCGCTTCGCCGGCGGCTTCCTCCACCGCCTCGGCTTCGGTCTCGCTGGCATAGCTGGCGCAGCGCGACATCATGCCCAGCCACTCCCGGCCGTCTTCGGCGATGCGCTCCGCCGAATGGCGCTGCCACTCGGAAAAGGCCTCGATCGCCCCGGTTGGCCCGATCAGGTCGCCCGACACCGCGGTCCGGGCCGCATCCAGCGCCGTGCGCGCCGCCTCGTGCCGCCGCTGGAACCAGTGGCGGGTGAATTCCTCCGCTTCATCCAGCAGCTTCTCCTGAACATCCCAGAACTGCTCGACCTGCGGCCGGAACACCGGGTTGAACAGCATGGCGCTCTGCAACGGCTTCAGCGCCTCCGCAAACAGCCCCGGGGTCCTGTCTGTTGCTTTCCCAGCCATCTCTTGCACCTCCTTACAGCGGGTTTCCTCTCAGCGCGAGTCTGCCATCCCCGCGGCCCGTCCGCCTTAATGAAAATCAAACCCGGGACTTGATTTCCGCAGCAGGCCCCGCGCCCGGCGGATCTCCGCTGAAGGCGCCGCGGCTTCAGCCGCCGGTCTGGAGGATCAGCGGGCAGCGCGCAGCGTCCTGGAGGCGGGCCGCGGGCGGCAGGTCCGCAAGCGGCGCCGCAACGATCACCGCGGCCGGGTTCATCTGCTCCAGCTGCCGCAGCAGCGCCTCCGGCAGGGCGCAGAACCGGGTCTCCACACCGCCCTCCCACTGCCCCGCAGGCGGCGGCTCCGCCCCCGCGGCGCAGGCCACCAGCGCCACCAGCGGCTTGCCGGTCTTGCGCGCCAGCCGCAGCGCATAGTCCGGCACCCCCTGGCCTTCCGCCAGGATCACCGCAATGCAGCCCGCCGACCGCAGGATCGGCTTGAACCCGAGGACCAGGATGTCGCCGGCCTGCGAGACCCGGCGCAGCTCTTCCTGAACATGGCCCTCCGCCTCCTGGAAAGAGCTCTGCAGCGCCGCCGCCGCCGCCCGCGCCGACAGCAGCCCCTTGAACCGCCGCGCATCCGCCTGGAAGGCCTTGGCCAGGGCCGCCCCGGTCAGCCCGGTCTCCCGCTGCCCCGAATAGGACACCACCCTTGAATGGGCATAGCCCGCCGCCAGGACCGCGGTTTCGCGGACAAACACCGCCTGCAGCTCCGCTCCCAGCTGCCGCGCCAACTCCATCGCCAGCACCAGCGCCGCCTCCGCATCCGGATAGCAGCTGGCGCCCAGGATCACCCGGGCGCGCCCCGCGCCCCCTGCCCTGCCCGTCTCACGCTGCATGGCCGCCTCCCTCTTTGCCAAAGGACCGGCGGATGTCGGCAAAGCCCTGCAGCCGGTCCTCCACCAGCCGGTTCAGGCTGCCCTCCGGGAACAGCCCGCTGCTGCCGCGCACCCCGGCCTCCCGCCCCGTCAGCACTTCGATGCCATCGCTGACCGTGCGCATCGGGCAGACATGGAACCGCCCCGCCGCCACCGCGTCCACCACCCGCTGGCGCAGGTTCAGGTGGCGCAGGTTGGCGGCCGGGATCAGCACCCCCTGGCGCCCGGTCAGGCCGCGGCCGGCGCAGACGTCAAAGAAGCCCTCGATCTTCTGGTTCACCCCGCCGATCGCCTGGATGTCGCCGAACTGGTTGACCGAGCCGGTGATCGCAAAGGACTGGTCCAAGGGCACCTCC
Source organism: Leisingera sp. McT4-56 (assembly GCF_020514995.1). Classification (NCBI taxonomy): domain Bacteria; kingdom Pseudomonadati; phylum Pseudomonadota; class Alphaproteobacteria; order Rhodobacterales; family Roseobacteraceae; genus Leisingera; species Leisingera sp. McT4-56. Next base: position 129,115 of record NZ_JAJALF010000012.1, read on the forward strand.
GCCAGCGACGACAGCAGCGCGATCAGCTCCGCCGCCGAGGCGCTGTCGCCCTCCACCCCGCCATAGCTCTGCTCGAACACCAGGCTGGCCCACAAGGACAGCGGCGCGCTGGTGGCATAGGCGGCCGCAAGGTAGCCCTGCAGGATCAGCATCCCCTTGGAATGGACCGGCCCGCCCAGTTCAGTTTCGCGTTCGATGTCCACCAGCTTGCCGCTGCCCGGCCGGGTGCGCGCCGTCAGCCGCGACGGCCGGCCAAAACTGTAATCGCCGATCTGCAGCACCGTCAGGGCGTTGATCTGGCCAATGCGCGCGCCCTCGGTATCGATCAGCACCGTCCCCTGCCGGATCGTCTCCAGGCCCAGCTCCCGCACCCGCCCCGCCCGGCGCTCCTTCTCCGCCGCCGCGGTCTCGATATGGGCGGCGCCGATATGGGCGGCGCCCGCGCGCCCGGCCCGGAAATCCGCCTCCCGCAGCAGGTCCGACAGACGGCTGAAGTTCAAGGTCAGCCGCTCCGCATCGCCGGCCATCCGCAAGCTCTCCAGCAGCATCCGCTCCACCGCCGCCCGGTCCAGCGCCCGGGCGCCCGCACGCCGCGCCAGCCCGGCGATCATCTGCGCATAGCCGCCCGCCGACGCCCCCTCCTGCAGCCGCAGGTCATCGTCGAAATCCGCCTCCAGCTTGAACAGCTGCAGGAAATCCGGGTCCAGCGCCGACAACAGGTAGTAATGCATCCGCTCGCCGATCAGCACTACCCGCACGCTCAAGGGCACCGGGTCCGGCTCCAGCGACACCGTGGACACCAGGCTCAGCCGCTCGCCGGGCGAATAGATCGGGATCTCCCCGGTCCGCAGGCAGCGCTTCAGCGCATCCCAGGCCAGCGGCTCGCTCAGCACCTGGCGCGCATCCAGCACCAGATAGCCGCCATTGGCCCGGTGCAGGGCGCCCGGCCGGATCATCGTGAAATTGGTGACCAGCGCCCCCATTTCAGCGGCGTATTCGATCCGCCCGATCAGATTGGCCAGCGTCGGCAGTTCTTCCTTGACCACCGGCGCCCCGGCGCCGCTGCTGCCGTTGGCAACCATCACGTTGACCCGGTAGCGCTGGAACTGCGGCAACTCGAACCGCTTGCTGGTGGCGACCGGAAACGGCCCGGCCTCCTCCTCGCCCTCCCCGATCAGGAACAGCTCGGCATTCTCGATCAGATCGCGGCGCACCGCCTCCAGGTAGCGCGCCACCGCCGCCTCCCCGGCAAACCCCTCCTGCACCTCGCGGATCGCCTCATCGACCCCGCGCGAGGCCAGCTGGTAATTCAGCTGCTCCACCTGCCGTCGGTGCTCTCTCTCGCGCTTCGGCACCGCCTGCAGCGCCTCCGACATCCGCTGCTGAATACGCTCGATCGCCGCCTCCAGCGCCGCGCGCTCCTCTTCGCCAAGCGCGTCGAACTGCTCCTGGGTCAGCACCTTGGCGTCGCGCAGGCCCGCAAAGCTGAAGCCGACCGGCGTGCGCATAATGGCAACCCCCGCCGTGCGGGCGTCCTCAAACACCTCGGCCATCTCGCTTTCATGCGCGGCCGAGAAATCCTCCTCGATGGTGCGGCGCCGGGTCTGGTAATCCTCCGATTCAAACAGCGCCGGGATCTGGCTGGCCAGGTCGTCCACCAGCGTTTCCATCATCTTGCGCAGACGGCAGGCGGACCCGGCAGGCAGCCGGATCGCCACCGGCTTGTGCGGCACCTCGAAGTTGTTGACATAAACCCAGTCGCAGGCCACCGGCCGGTCCTGCGCGACCTCGGCCAGGATCGACTGGGCCAACGCATGGCGGCCGCTGCCGGGCTGGCCCAGAACAAAGACATTGAAGTCCTCATGAGCGGCCAGCGCGCCCATCCGGATCGCATCCACCGCCCGGTCCTGCCCCAGCCAGCCGGGATCGCCGTCCAACTCGTCCGTCAGCGCGAAATTCAGCCCCTCAGATGGCAGCACAGGCCGCAGCTGCGCCGCC
>NZ_JAJALF010000013.1:0-124594 GCF_020514995.1 Leisingera sp. McT4-56
ACACCTGCCCAGGTGGCGGAATTGGTAGACGCGCTAGCTTCAGGTGCTAGTGTCCGTATGGACGTGGAGGTTCGAGTCCTCTCCTGGGCACCATTCCCCCTCATTCAAAGACCGGCTTACTGCAGCAACGAAACTGCGTGCTTTCGAAGCCATGCGCGCCCGCCGTTTCCGGCAGGCGCAGCGGAGAGTGTCAGGCCGCCTGATATTGCGGTGCTGTCGCCAGGAAGCGGCCATAGGCACTGGCATCGGGTGGTGCGAATTGCTCCGCTAATGGATTCGACCGTTTCCACTGCGTGGCGCCCATATCCATCAGCAGCTCGTCGAAATGTTTGAAGTGGAATGGCGCCGAACATAGCCCTCCATAGATCTGCGCTGCTGGACGCTCCTTGCGGCGCCAGTCGAGCATCATCTGAATGTTCTCTTCCATCTCCGCCCGCGACGGCTGGCGCGCCAGCTTGCCATCGGCGTAGCGCACCAGCCAATTTGCCACCATCTCAGCCGACAGGATGGTGCAGAAGCTGGAGTTGAACCCGACAAAGCCCATCTCCGGCAAATCCGGGTTCACCGCAAGGCGGTAGGTCCGGTACTGGCCGTCCGCCTCGATCAGCTTGTCCAGATGCTGCTGCGCCAGATAGGGGATCCCCAGCTTCCAGCCGACCGCCGAAATCACAAGATCAGCGCCAATACGCTCGCCATTCTCCAGAACGATTTCATCACCGTCATAGTGCGAAAAGGTGGTCCGATGCGGGAGGATCGAGCCGTCCTTGAAACCCTCGAACAGACCGGGCGTCACGATCGGCACCGAGCACGATACATCCTTTTCAATCGGAATATCCGGGACCATATCCCATTTTTTCAAGCCCAACTGCAGCTTCAATAGCGTCTCTAACCCACGGAAATTCGCCCATATCAGCGGCTTGGCGAGCCCGTAAAATGCCTTGTGCAGCCAGCTGCGCCCCCAGCCGTTGAACTGCACTTCTTGCGCCCGCATATAGAGAAGCTTCTTAAAGTTGATGCCGCCGACGAAATACGGAACCCGCCAGACATTCTGCCGGTAGACCAGATGGACCTGTTTCGCACCGTTTTGCGCCGCGTTCACCGCCACATCGGTTGCGGATTTTGAGCCGCCGAGCACCACCACCCGCTTGCCGCGCGCGTGCTCTGGATCCAGGTACTCCGAGGAGTGCATCACCTCCCCGCCCTGCTCGGTGAACGTCTCTTGCCCGGGATGGGTCAGGATATTCTTCTCTGAGAACTGCCCGGTGCACACCACCGCGAAGTCCACATCCTGCACCCGGCTGTCGCCGTCCACCTCAATCACCAGTCGCCAGCCTGGCTGCCCGTCTGGGCGCCGGTCCATCTCAAGCACATTGGTGTTCATCTGGAACAGCCGGTGCAGGTCATGCTTGGTTGCATAGGAATGCAAATAGGCATGCACCTGCGGCCCCTTCGGCCATTCCGGGTAATCATCCGGCATCGGGTGATCGGTATAGCAGTAGAGATCCTTGGGCGACTGCGTCTGCACACCGGGATAAGAGCGCGACGGCTCCCAAACCCCGCCCAAATCATGGCTCCGCTCGAACCCCAGAACCTGATGCCCCTTCTCCGCAAAGGCCTTGGCCGCGGCCAGCCCGCTCACCCCGCCGCCGATCACGGCGACCGTCTTGCGTTTCACCATGTCCGCCTCCCTTATTCCGCCGGCGGCGGCAGGAAATCGACCTCATGCAGGGCCGACAGCCGCACCAGTTCTTCCGGGTCGGTCACGCCGTCAAGCGCGCAGAAAAGGTCATAAAGCTTGCGTGAGGGCGCCACCCCGAAGACACAGGACGCGGTGCTGCCCGAGCGGTTGAAGATGCCGTGCGCCACGCCCATCGGCATTCGCACGGTGTCGCCCGGCCCTGCCCTGTAAACATCGCCGCCGAACTCCACGTCCAGGGTGCCCTCCAGCATGGTGATCCATTCATCCTGGGTAGGGTGTACATGCGGTGGCACAAATGTGCCGTCTGGAATGACTGCGTGCCAGATAAAGGCATTCTCGCTGTGAAGCTTGGGCGTATAGGTATGCCCGACCACATTCCAGGACGTGCCGCTCAATCCGTCGGCGGCCTTGGTGATTCCCTGATCCAGAGCCATTTGTTCCTCCCTTTCCAGCTCGTTCCAAAAGCCTAGGGGCAGCTCTGGAAAAGGATTATCCAAAATGCGCAAATAAGCGCACCCCGGCGTGATTGCCTGACCTGCAAACCGTGCTAGGCTGCGGAAATGACAGCACCGCAGCCTTTAGGAGAACGCGAGCCGCTGCGCGCATGGCGGCAGTTCCACAGCCGCGACATCGACGAAGTGCGCGCGCTGGTGGCACGGCAGTTCTGCGACCACCGTCTGCAGCCGGAAGGCCCTTCAAGGGGAACTGGCGCCCGCTACAACCATGTGCGCGGGCAGGCCCTGTCACTCAATTTCCTCAGCTACGGGTCCGCGGTGCAAATCGACCCGGGCGAGTTGCAGGATTTCTACCTGGTGCAGATGCCGCTCAGCGGCCGGGCGCAAATAGCCAATGGCAGTACTTCGGTGGCGTCAGACCGACGCACTGCCACGGTGCTCAACCCGACCCGGGAAACCCGGATGACCTGGCACGCCGACTGCCGGATGCTGCTGCTGCAGATCAGGCGGAGCGCCCTGCACAGGATCGCTGAGCAGGCTGCCGGCCTGTCCCTGCCAGAGGCTGTTGTTTTTGACACAGCACTCCCCGTGTCCAGCGGTGACTTGCGTGGATGGGCGCGCCAGTTTGCAGCCTGTGTCAGCGCCACTGAAAACCAGACCGGCTTTGGCAGCTGGAGCGCGCTGCAGCAGCAAGTGATCGAAGAGCAGCTGATTCTTGGCCTGCTCACCCATCAGCAGAGCAATATCCGGCACCTGCTGGCTGCCCGCGCTTCAGGGAGCAGCAGCCAAATCCGCCGCGCCCAGGACTTTATCCACGCCAATATCGGCGAGCCGCTTTCCGTCCCGGCCATAGCTGCCGCCGCAGACTGCAGCATCCGGTCGCTGCAGGCCGGGTTCCGCAAGCATTTTGGCCTGACCCCGATGGAATACCTGCGCGACCTGCGGCTCGACCTGGCACGCTACCTGATGTTGTCGCGGAGCGCGCAAACCCCGGTCAGCAGCATTGCCTATGACTGCGGGTTCTCCCACCTCGGCCGCTTTTCCCAACTCTACCGGACCCGTTTCGGGGAACTTCCAAGCGCCACCCCGGGCAATCCGGGCCATTCCCTGTGATCCCCACTTGCGCGGGAATTGCGCAGTGTTTAAACGGACATCACTTGTCTGCCGCCACCGGCGGAGGCCGGTGCCGCTGTAGCTCAGCTGGTAGAGCACGTCATTCGTAATGATGGGGTCGGGGGTTCGAGTCCCTTCAGCGGCACCACTAACCTTTCCAAATCAAGTCTGTGCGCCAGTTTCTGAACCTGGCAGGACGCCTTTCCCGGCGGCCGCCTGCCGCACCCGCTTTTCCGGTGACCGAAGTCCTGGCAGGAATTCAATAACCCGCAACCAAAGGAGTTTTAAGCAGAGGGATTGCCAGCTGGAACAACTTTATGGCGACCCCGGCAGGACACAAAGAGCCCTGCAATAATAACACCTTAACTTGTCCACTGGTCCGTATCGGACACATTGAAAACAAACCGGAATTTGCCGATTTGTCCAACGAGGACAAGCTGATCCACACACCGCCACTTCTAGAAGCTGCGAGCTGAAAATACGTAGCCCCGCCAACTCTGGTCGGCGGGGCATGAAGCTACCTTGGCGGCCGCCTCGTATTTTCATTTAGCACACTCAGAAGATACAATTCGCGCGCCCGCCGATCAATGGGATCGGTGTTATGACACAACATTATTCACAATTGACCGCGCCTCCAATTGCTCGCTCAATCACTTCGGAGAAAAGGGGCAACAGGGGCAAAGCCCCCTACGACGCCGGGAAGGAGGCGGCTGAAACGGTTGCTTGCGTCAGCCAGGACGACAGCGTTAGCGGCGCTTCCCAGCCCGTGCGGGCACAGGTTGCGACTGCCAAGCGCTCTCCAAACCCCTCACTAGCTAATAGGAGGGGTATTTTGAGGCATCAGTCTGATGCCTCACCGGGGGGCGAAGGGGGAAACCCCCACAAAGCCCCTGTGAATACAGGGGCTTCCGATCAGACCGACCGTTCGGGAGGGATGCCTAATCTCCCCCCAGTGGGGGGAGATTACCGCACCGCACCTGTGGGAGGTGCCGCAAACCACCCCCCACAGGTGCGGGTGGTCACAAAAGGAAGGTCGAAACAGAAACGGAAATCCCGCGCGGCGTGGCAGAGTCCGGAAATGGCGGCTTTCCGCGATGAGTGGAAATTTGACTGGCTCAGCGTGACCATTCCGAACGGTTTGGACGGAACAGGGCGGCGGCGGCGTGCAGCCCCAGGTCGATCGGACCCAGACGAGGATGGAGCCGGGGCCGCTGAGGAACGCCACGCGGAGGAAATCTTGACACGTTTTTGTGTTGCGCAAGGGCTGCATCGGCAACGTGTCGGCAACGCGACAGATGGTTACCGGGGTGGAATACGGTACGGTGTCACACCGGTGGATGATGACCGCAAAGTAACTGTGCGGACAAGACACGTAACAAATATGCCTTCAATGGAGATTCCAGGCGGCGATGGCATGTGCGCGGAACTGGCCTCTCGCGCATTCTCGCATCTTGGGCCAGTCAATGTCTCGCGCATCGACGTGTGTTTGGATTGCAGAAGTGATGGCCTTTACGAAGCACTGTCCAGCTACCTTCGTGCGGAATATAATCGTCGCCCGAGTTCAAACGCGCCGGAGGAAATCGACGGCGGCAAGGGCAAAACGATCAAGTGGAACCGTGGTGAGCAGCGTGTCAAAGTTTATCAGAAGGACTGCGAGCAGGCTGCTAATGGCAAGCTAATCGGCCCGCCGGACCCGCACCGGATCCGGATCGAGTTCAGCTTTTACCCGCACAAGATCGGTGACAAAGCAGGATTGGCGCGGCTCGCAGCAGCGGAAGGGCCCGGCGCGCTGCTGGGCACGGCGCGTTGGGTCCGTAGGATGGTCTCCCAAATCGCCATCATGCTAGGTGTCTGCGACAAGAACGCGGCGGAACTGCCGATTACGCGGTATGAGCGTCTCCCCATTGTTCGCAGCATAAAGGACAAGGCAAGGTGGGCGCTTGGGTCAAGTGTGCGGACGCTTTGCCACGCAGCAGCAGCCCAGATTGTCGAGGAACGGCACGGGGGTGACTGGAGCGCGGCCGACGTCGAACCCGAGGACATCAAAGAGGGTGTTCTGCGTCTAGTCGAAGATTTTCTGGATGCTACCGAAGCGCCGTATCGTGCAGCATCTCGGCTCGGTCTCGAAAAAGCGCGCGATATTGAAGACCAAGCCGCTTGTGACCGCAAAAAGCTGAGGCGCTGGATGGACTGGCAAGAGCAAGAGGAAGCGTATGCCCGTGACCGGTTAAATACCGTCTATGAGGTTGCTGCGGATGGAGAACATCGGCGACTGAATCGTTTGCGCGCTGAGCTACAGAGCGAACACACCTCATACATCACGCAGCGCGGTCTCAACTTAACGCCTGCGCTCCTGGCACTGGAACGTGCATATGCAAAACAACTCGCCCCGGCCACCACCGGACAATAGCGCTGACCCTCGCGAGCGAGGAGGTAATGCCAGGAGAGCGGCAAGTGTTCACCGTATTGACCAGGACATCTGCATCCGATGTGACGATATCCCGATTGGGTTCATAGGTGCTCATGGCGGCCTCGCTGAATTCTGGAGCATTCATACTCGCGCCACGGCGCGAAAATCCAAAGCGGCAGCCGTTGAACCGCCACCCGTTGACAGAATGATTTACGTAAACTATAGACTTTACGTAATTTCACCTATTCACGAAGGATTACACACTTATGGAGTTCCGGTCTCCCAACGCGGCTGCAGAGAAATGCAGCTACGCACGCACATACCTCACCGAAAACCTGGATGATCCCGAAGCTGGCAAGGCGGTGTTCGAGGAGCTTCGGGAAGAGCTTGGAAACGTCATCGAGAACTTTCCAAGCTGGCATCCCATCCTGACCGCTCCGCCTCAACCCTACGGCCGATCTGCAACGAGCATCTCCAGTCTTGATGTGTATCGGGGGCGCGACCACACCGTGGAATTCGTCCGCGGATTTGTGACGTGCCCATACAGTGAAGAAGCGGCAGACAATTTGGTGGAGGCTGTCAATAAATTGCTCGGACTGCATGCGCGTCGGCTCGACCAACCCCTTTACGCAGACAATGCCTATCCCGTTGTTGTTTCCGCCATTGAAGTCGAACTCGAGGCAGACGGCACAATCCGCAGCCGCGACGCTCTCGCCTGGTTTGTCCAGGAGCAAGCCAACTCAGCGCCGCGCGCGGAGGTGGCTGAGACATGGTGGACGATGCGCTCTTATATTCTCGGCCGCCCGCATGGCTCACGCTCCTCCCTGTGCGTGAACCAGTATACGGGGTCGCACATGCGGAAGATCCTGGAAGCAATGAATGACAGCGGCATGTTTGGCCCCATCAAGGAATGGTCGCTGGACATGCTGTCCGGGAAGAAACGCGAAACGATTGCCAGCACCCTCATTCGTGCCGCACTGAAGGAGAGCAAGAAGCTTGGCCTGGAGGACGAAGAGGAGTTCAGCTTCGAACTCCGGGGCGAAACTTGCCGCGCAACGGTGCGCGACACCTGGAGCGACGGGACGGAGTATTCGGTCCGCGTCTGGATCGGACAGGATAATGTCGACGATCTGTCCGTCAGCGGCCTATTCAATACGAAGGACGACCGGGTCTCTGCATCAGACCCCAACGGCAAACTGGCGCTCGCCAAGAAGTTTCTGTGAGCGGCTAAGCCCGATGGCGACCTTCCCTGAAATTGCACCCAGCCAGGTCCTGGCTGGGACGCCTTTCAACGATTTCAAGGCGCAAAGAGCAGTCGGAAGGCAAATGCGGCCGCTTTCAAGTCGCGCAACACCATGCGGGCAATTGCCGTCTCCCACGCATTCCGGAAATCCTGGTACCGCTCCTTCACTCTGAGGCCGCCACCCTGGCTCTTCACCGAGTAGAGGACAAGGCACGGTACGCGCTTGGGTCCCCGACTGATCGCTCGAACAGCGGCCTAGACCGAACTTTGATTGAACTGACGGGTCACGACGTGATGGAAGCTGAAATTTCCTTTCTTTTTGCCAACTTACCGGAGAGTTAATGAATATCGCTTCGCCCTTAATCAGGAAGCACATGGAAAAGACCTTCCACCCAAACTACAAGTCGGGTATTGACCCAACAACACAACACAACATATGAGTTGTCATGACGGTAAATTTTGGAGGCGTTTCAGGCCGCTTACCTAAAGGAATACATCGAATGTCTTGGTCGGAGGCGGAAAGCCTTCTGGCATACAACGCAAAGAGGCGTACGCTGATGGAGGGGTTACTACGTGCATGTCAGGCCCTAAAGTCTGCTGGTGTAGACACCGTTTTTGTCGATGGAAGCTTTGCTACGAAAAAGCCCAACCCTAGCGATTGGGACGGATGCTACCTGTCAAAGGGTGTTGATCCGTCCAAGATCGACCCTGTTCTCTTGGAGTTTTCCAATGAGCGGGAGGCCCAGAAAAAAAAGTACCTTGGAGAGGTGTTTCCAGCTGAGATGGATGCAACGGGATTTGGAGAGCCATATCTCTCGTTTTTCCAACAGACAAAGGAAGGGAAACCGAAAGGTATTGTCGCGATAGACCTTGGAACATTGCCATGATCAAAAACAAACTTCAGTATAAGGTTTCCATATCTCAGCTCGAGAACTTTCAGGAGGCGTTGAAAAATGCCTCTGCCATGGAGTGCCCGCCTGAAGGCACTCACCCCTTAATGTGGAAAGCACAAATTGAGGGTATGAAAAGTCAAATCACCACATTAAAGCGCGAAATATCCGAGTATGAAGCACTCGCCTCAGGGGAAATTCAATCCATTGAGGTCAACTCTTTAGAAGATTTTCCAAAGTGCTTGATCATGGCTCGAATCTCCAAAGGATTCACCCACAAAGACTTGGCAAATCTTGTGGGAGTGAAGCCGCAGCAAATTCAAAGGTGGGAAGAAAGCGACTACTACAAAACAAACTTTGCACGCTTGATCGAAATCGCGGACGCGCTAGAAATTACGATCTCTGAAAAAGTGTCATTTCAAAGAGAAGCAAAAACCAATGCTAAAGCTCTTAGCGACGTCGGAATTGACCTGAACTTCCTAAAGAGAAGATTTGCAGTCGAAACGTCCGGTGAAGTTCACGATGTTATTTCCAGATCCGCAGACTTCTTGCAGAAGATCTGGGGAATTATCGTGCGTCCAAATGGAGATCTCGACCTTAGCGGCGTCAACCTGAATCAAGCGGAGTTTGCACGATTCAAAGTTCCGAAGAACGCTGATGAAAAAAAAGTCAAAGCCTATGCACAATATGCCTACTCGGTTGCTGCGACCGTTTCAGCGGTGGAGGAAACACCAATCTCCTCCACCCCATCTGATTGGTCGGAAGCCAGGAAAGCAATTTTGCAGCGTGGAGACATCAACCTGAGAAACTGCCTCGAATATGCGTGGGATCTTGGTGTGCCGGTTATTCCTCTCAGTGACCCTCTCCGTTTCCACGGCTGCTGCTGGAAAGTAGGGGGTAGAAATGTAATAATTCTTAAGCAGTCGGTTAGAGCTGAGTCTCGATGGATGTTTGATCTACTTCACGAATTACATCATGCATCGGAACAAGGAATTAATGGAACGTTTGCACCAAACCATTTGGATGGGACCTCTTCCGAACGCCGTGAGTCTTCTGAAGAAATGGAAGCTAACGACTTTGCTGGAGACGTACTGCTGGCAGGAAAAGCTCGAGAGTACTTTGATGAAGTTCTTAAATTATCCTCTCACAAAATTCCATTTGTAAAAAAGAATGTGGAAAAGGTTGCGAGGAAACGCCAGGTCAACGTTGGCGTCCTGGCCAATTATGTTGCGTTCCGGCTAAAGCAGGACTTTGACGTTGATTGGTGGGGGGCAGCAACAAATTTACAGTCAGATAGTGACGATGCGCATTCAATTACGCAATCTGTATTTCGAGAACGGTTTAATTTCGATGCGCTTCCCGAAATTGACAAACGTATTATTGAACTTGCAGTAGCGGAGCCGGATCTCTAATTGTGGCCCCGGCCTGGTCCGGCCGGGGTTACTTCACCTCTCCTCAAACTGAAGGGTTCCTTGGAGGGCAACCGCCGAAGTGAGCGCCAGTCCGTCTACTTCCGGAGTGGTTACGACTTGGGCCAACCGCTTGACGATCTGGTGCGAGGTACAGGCGACTATCGTCGGATCGCGACTGGACACGCTAAGTGTAGCGGCTTGCAAACATAATCGTGTCGACCTGCAATCCTTCCGATTTTCGGCCCGAGTTATTGGCATCTATCTGGCGCCTCAAACCCGGATGATTTGCAAACGAACCCAGATTATTTGCGACCAGCTTACATTCATCCACCCGGGCTCACATTAAATGCGAACAGGGGTTTCGCCGTGCCTTCAGGTGCCTACCTTCCCACCCAATTGTCGAGGTCCTAAACGTAGATAGTTGTACGCGATTTTAAGACAGTATTCTCCAGCGGTTGTGGTCCCGCCTGTGGTCGCAGCCTACTGTCTGGAAACACCCCGTTTCCTGAACTGCCCAAGGTCGGCCACCTCCTGACCAGCCCCTTGCGATCTTCACTAGTGGATCCCGGCGGAGCCGAAAAATCACGCTACAAGGTTGACCTATAGAGAACTTGAGACACCTTAAGGGTGTTCCTTTATAAGGTGAAGGAGGTAATGGTGTCACATCTTAAACAAGTAATATTTGCGCTCTTCCTGTTTGGCTCGGGACCAGTTTTCTCACAAGCGCAAGTGAAAGAAATTGATGCAATCAGTCAGGACATACTTGATGCAGTTCGGCTGGCTCCAATCGAAACAATCGTTTCGGTTAGCGGAGACTACCTAGTAGAAGGGAATGTCATCAAAGCTGATCAGTTGGTCATGGACTGCAACTCCCGCATCACATTCAAAAGTGTTGACCACCCTTGGCTGATCGTGGCTGCCAAAAGATTGAAATTTAAAGACGCTGGCGGGAACTGCAGTCACATATTCAGGCGGGCTGTATCAATTTCCGCACCGCCGGGATCCACTGGTGCAGATGGTTCACTGGGCAACCCAAATTACGTTCACCACCAGGGAGGACAGGGTCGTCACGGCGGGCACGGGACGGCTGGAAGTTCTGGGGGGGTTGGTGGGACACTTCATCACCCACCCGTTTATTTTGTCATTGGAAACCTTGAAGCACAGACAGGGAACTCGCTTGAAGCAAAGCTGTTTATGTTCTTCCGCGGGATTACGGGAGGCCAAGGCGGTCTTGGTGGCAACGGTGGATCTGGCGGAAGTGGGGAAAAAGGTGGCGATGCAGCCGATGGACTGCTTGACTGCAGGCGTGGTCCCGGTCGCGGAGGAAATGCTGGAAACGGGGGCACGTATGGTATTGGTGGTCAAGGCGGACCGGGCGGTAATGGACCCTCAATCTATCTGGTTGGCCCTAGGCATGTAGTGGACACCCTGTCCTTTGCGGGCTTCATGATTGCGGGAGGGATTGGAGGTCCCGGCGGGGAGTGTGGACAGAGTGGAAACCCCGGAATGACTGGTGATCAGGGACGTCTCAGCAATCGTTGTCGCAGCGGCCCTGGCCCAGGCGCAAGAGGTACTAAGCCCAACAGACCTGCCGAGTGCAAAGGTCCAGATGGGAAAGATGGCGGTCGCGGGAGCATTTTCGCCGCAGCTATCGACATCAACAACCTATTCTAGTTTGGGAAGGCATGGCGGTTGCGTTGAGGCATTTATTAACCTCAGCGCACTCCTTGCTGTCCCATTTTGAACGATTTGGGAAAGGCAGCAATAGCTCTGGCGAACGGCAAGTTTGGGCCCTTGATGTTTATTGCCTTTAACCATCCCAGCGGCTGGAAAGTTCTGCGTCTTTCGAGTTTATGGCCCGGCAGAGAACGGCGGTTGCTGCGATTTCATTCGTCCAGCCTTGACAGGCCATGTTCTCCAACCGGCCTACCGTTCGCACGAAATCTGGGTTCGGCCCGATGATTGCAGGATGGTTGCATACAATGTGAGTTCATTCGCAAATCATCCGGGTTTGAGGCCATTAATAGACGCTATTAATTAAGGTGGAAAATCGCGGTGTTTGCAGGTTGTTACAGCTAAGCACTTCCGCTCGGGTGACGCCGAGACCGAAGCCACATCACGCGATAAAGCCGTATACAACGGGCTTCCCGTAGACAAGGCGAGCTTGGGCCTTCAAACAGCTTCGTGAATAGGCGGTAAGATACCATCCAGTGCCTCAGCACGAAATAGAGCAATGGCGTCCGTATCCGGCGTAGCAACTATCTCCGAAAGTCGCCGGTTGATCTGGCGGGAGGTGCGTGAAACCTCACTCGACTTACGGCTGCTTATACCCGCAAGTTCGGTTGCAGTGACACCGAGACCAAAACTATCTGCCTGCGCAATCAAAATTGCACAACGTCGCATCGCAAGGAGATCAAGTGCGGACCACTTGCAAGATGCCGCTTCAGCACGGTCGCGCGCGAGGCGCTCCGGGATGTCGATGACGGGCGCGTCGGACTTGCGCTGACCATTTTGCTCCTTGAGTTCGACGCGGCGCGCCTCCTCATCGAATACATCCATGCAGATCTCTCGGCGCAAGTGTACGAGCGCGCCACTATTATGCCGATTGTCCTGTTCGGTCTCACTATCGATTTCGAAAGGATCAGCAGGTGCTTCCAAATTGTTCATGATTTTTTCCTTTTTTACATGCCGAAGCGTGGTAGGTTCCGGCGTTTCGCCTTCCGGGCCCCTAACTTCCGGCCTGCACCAATCAGCCCTCCGCGAATGGCGGTGTCCTTGGCGACGGACCCGATAAGCTCTGCGGCAACCTCCGCACCGACCCCTACCACGACCTTTAGGCGTTCTTCTGGCTTTTGCTTCTTGCGCCCAATATGGGTACCAGGAGGTTTTACCAAGGCCAGCGGCCTGCCGTTCGCCCCATCTGAAACCTGGGCGCCAGCATTTGAATGCTTTGAGGTGTCGAGACGGAAACGGAGTTTTGATAATGTCGCCTCGCGGTCGATCTTGCCCGCGGCGATCCTTTGACCGCCTGGGCCGACGAGGACGGCACCTGGGGAGCGCTTGCCCTTCTGGACGGTCTCGAGCCGCCATCCGTCGCGCGCAAGCTCCCTGTGCAGGCCTCGCCATGTCTTTGCGGCGATGAGTGTTTGGCGCACGCGCTCGGGCGCGCTGTGCTGGCGCGGATCTGGGCTGCTGCGATGGCCGGTCATCCTCTTGCCATTAGCCGGGGCGTGGCGCCCATCAGTTATGGTCAGACCACGGCGGAGTTCAATGCGGCGCAATGCGGCTTCAATGCGCGGATAGCTTTGACTGTCGCGGACGGCCTTCCCGTCCGGTCCAACGCGGTTCACCATGATGTGAAAGTGCCGGTAGGCGCGGTCATCGTGCTTGATGACCACGGCCTGATTATCCGCCAGCCCAAGTTCGTCCAGAACTTCGGCGGCGTCAGACCGCATGTCGGCATCACTTGGAGGTGTGTCCTCTGGGTTGTAGCTGATGCTGATGTGCATGACCGGTCTGCTGGTCCGAGTACTGACTGAGGCGGCTATCTGCATTTCGCCGGCGGCTTCGTCTGGAGTCCCGGACGCGAGGTTGCGTAGGTCTAGCAACTTGCCCCGCCCATCTTTGGTGAGGTAGTGGGCGAGGCCCGCGAAGTACGTGCCCTTACTTATCTTCGCGATCAAGACTGCAACTCGGCTATTTTTCTGGTGGGCAAGAGCGTGTGAGGCTCGAGGTCGTTGCTGGCGCGAATGAAATCGAGGGACGTAAGACCTTCGTGCATGTTCATTTCTCCTGAGCGGCGCGGTGCGCACGGCGACATTCACCGGCCCTAACAGCGTAACCGATCATGCCGTTAATGAGGATCATCATGACTGTGACGGCTGCACCACCGCCCGCAACGGTCGCGATACGAGTTGTACGGCGGCTGTTCATTGTGTTGATCCTTGCCGAATGGCGCTAACCGCTTCGGCGACCTCGTTGGTTAGTACGCTTAGCATGCGCATATCGGCGGCGGACAGGCTCCTACTCCTGTTCCCAATCCGGGCAATCTGATTGAGGTTTGCGCCGACCCTGTTCAGAGCGGCGACGGCTTCGACCTCGACGTTCGCACGGCGGGCGGGCAGTTCGATGCTCAATGCGGCATGCCGGACAAACTTCGATACGGGCACGCCAGCCGTTCGGGCCCGGCGGTCGATTTCGGCCCGCTCGTCATTGCTTAGGCGGACTTCCATTCTGAAACTACGGTTCAAACGTTTCGCCACGTCCATTTTCCTTCGGAGCATTCATGCGACCACTATCCGGGCAAGTCCCGGAAGCGTTTTTTGGATTTGTCCGTAAAAAACATTGCTTGCTGTCAATCTTATAGCGAATGGGGTATTATATTACCACACTAAATCTGGAATGATTGAGGCAACGACATGGACAGAATGGAATGGCGAAGATGGGTGCGCCGAGTTGTTTTCTGGCACTTGGCATCGTGGCCGTCGGTGTTTCTGGCCGATTCTCAAAGCTTGCGCGGCAATCTCGGCGCTTACGCAAAAGGCAAGATTTGGCTGGCTGAAGAGCTTGAGTGTCGTGATGATACCGAAGCCCTTGAAGTGCTTTTCCACGAAATCTGCCACGGAAAGATCGACGCTTTTCGTTGCCGGGGGGCCTGGGTCGGCGGTATGCCGGTTGAGGACGCAGCGCGCTACGCCGGTGATGTTGCTCCGGTTCTTTACCCTCGCGGGCGGCGGGCTGAACTTTTGGAACATTATCGGGCTAATTCGGTAGCTGACTACGAAGAGGAGTGCCTAGTGCGGATGTGTTGCGACTTCTTGCGGGACGAAGACCCAGGGATCCCACGTGATCTGAAACAGGTCTGCGCAACGTTATGTAAGCCGCTTGGTCTACGGTGGTCATTTTCCGGAGGGCTGCTGTTTGCCGCGCCAAGCCTGTTATTCGGGATTCGGAAGTGGCCCATAGGAAAACCGTTGCCTGGAACAAGCATAGCCACCGCGCCCGTCTTCCAAGATGAAGGATGTTAGCATTCTGGCGTAGGCACATGGGCCAATTCTCACCAGCTAACGGGACAAGGACTTTCTTAGAACTAGCACAAGACTAGGATTTCCGTCGTCCGCCTCAAGTTTGAACTCCCAACCAGAAGACTCGATCTCCGCATTCGCCCAAGCCAGCCTGTTCTCAAACGTGCCTTGGTCTTCAGCTTCGAAAATATAGTCTTGCCAGTGCTCGATCTCTGCTAGCGTTGGCAGCTCTTTTGTTTCGTCAGGAAATTGATCCTCCAGAAGAGCGACAATTTCCGCGTTCATAGAACGGCCGTTTTTCTTCGCGGCAGCACGGATGCGAGCCCGCATGCCATCTGGAAGGCGGAGCATGAACTTGTCAATGAGAGCGCGTTTTTCAGTCATGATGTCAAATGGACATACGCTTCCACTTGACGCAATAGTGTCCAATGGACATATTTTGTACATCGACAGGAAAACATGATGGAGGTTGCATGACCAAGCGAAAGGGAAAGCCGTTCCAGCTTCGTTTGCCGCGCGAAGTCAAAGAATGGATAGAGCGACAATCGAAGACGAATATGTCGAGCCAAAATAGCGAAATTGTCCGCGCGATCCGCGCTGCCATGTCCAGCGCAACTGATGAGGTATGACCCTTAAACGCCGCCCGCATCTCTAGAGAAAGGAAAGAACCATGGCCAATCGCCCAGTCTTCATCACACAAAATGAGCTCACGGGATACGCTAAGGCAATAATGGCCGCAGGCGTGACGACGTTTTCTGTTACTGCCGAACGGCCCGACGGGACCCGACTAACGATCAAGGCAGGAGAGCGAGAAAGCGGAAGCCCTTCGAGCGAAATTGATGCAATGTTAGGGATCAACAAATGAGGCGGCGCAACCCATTTCCTGGAGCTGCAATTGTCACCGATGCACGTGGTGGCAAACGCATTCGGCTTCGCAGAACGATTAAAGGCAGAAAGATTGATACTTATCTTCCGGGCCCCTGGGGAAGTCAGGCAATGGTCCTGGCTTATAATCAAGCGATCACCGATAGCCCGGTCCAGTCAAAACCCACGAGTACTCGCGGAACCGTCGAGTTTGTAATTACCGACTACCTTTCGAAGAGCGAATTCCTTGCCTTAGCTCCGTCTACCCGCACCGCAAAGCGTCGTCGCCTAGATTGGGTACGCAATTTGATCGGTACCGCCCAATTAGGTGACCTCCAGAGGCACCACATTGAGCACCTCATGGATAGAAAAGGCGGGCCCGAAGCCGCAAACCGGCTACACAAAGAACTGTCGGAAATCTTTAACTTTGCAAGGCGATATCACCAGTTTAAGGGCAACTCACCAACTAGCGAAGTCAAACGCCGCAAGACTAAAACCGGTGGCTTCCATACTTGGACTGAATTTGAGGTTGAACAGTTCCGCGAAACCCACGTCTCAGGAACGCCTGCTCGACTAGCGTTGGAACTGATTATTGGTACTGGCGCGGCACGCCAAGACGTTGCTGCAATGGGGCGCCACAACCTCCGGGGGACTTCGATCTGGTATGCGCGCGGCAAAACTGGTCAAGATGTAACCCTGCCACTTGAAAAGCTTCCTGAGCTCCGAACCGAATTGCGCCAGCTTCCGCCTGGACAACTGATTTTCATTCTAAACCGCAGGGGTAAGCCGTACACGACCGAGAGCTTTGGAAACTGGTTCGCCGACCGCTGTCAGAAGGCAGGCTTGAGCCACTGCAGGGCGCATGGGCTACGCAAATACGGAGCAACCCGCCTCGCCGAACGAGGGGCAACTGAATGGCAGATCATGGCTTTTCTCGCTCACAAAGATCCACGCCAGGCGCGCACATATGTTCAGGCAGCCAGCCGCAAAAAACTTGCCGCTGATGCTCTCTCGCACCTTACGCCCGCTGTCCAACAAAATCGTTCGTTGGACAATTCGTCTTCTTAAGCATTCGGAAAGAAATCAAAAAATGACATGCATGGCGACCCCGGCAGGATTCGAACCTGCAACCTGCCCCTTAGGAGGGGGCTGCTCTATCCAGTTGAGCCACGGGGCCGCGCTTGTTTACGCGATAGCAAATCCCTCTTGCGATCACAATGGGATGGAGGCTGGTGAAAGCCGTTTTGCCGCGCGCAGTTTCCATTGTGCAGCAAGTGATGTCTGCGCTAACGTTAGAGGCAGACAAAACAAGAGGCTCAGGAACGTGACCACGGACAGCAAGCGCCCGCTTACCCTTCGCGATGTATCCGAAGCAACCGGTGTTTCCGAAATGACTGTGAGCCGGGTTCTGCGCAATCGCGGCGATGTGTCGGAGAAGACCCGCACCAAGGTGCTGACCGCCGCCAAGGAGCTGGGCTATGTGCCCAACAAAATTGCCGGCGCGCTGGCCTCGAACCGGGTGAACCTGGTGGCGGTGATTATTCCGTCGCTCTCGAACATGGTGTTTCCCGAGGTGCTGACCGGCATCAACAAGGTGCTGGAAAACACTGAGCTTCAGCCCGTTGTCGGCGTGACCGATTATCAGCCTGAGAAGGAGGAGAAGGTCCTCTACGAGATGCTGTCGTGGCGTCCTTCCGGGGTAATCATCGCGGGCCTGGAACATACGGACGCCGCCCGCGCCATGCTGAGCAGCGCCGGAATCCCGGTGGTGGAGATTATGGACACTGACGGCAAGCCGGTGGACGCGATGGTCGGCATCTCCCACCGCCGTGCAGGCCGTGAAATGGCCAAGGCCATCCTCAAGGCCGGCTACCGCCACATCGGCTTCATGGGCACCAAGATGCCGCTGGACCACCGCGCACGCAAACGGTTCGAAGGCTTTACCGAGGTGCTGGCCAAGGAAGGCGTGGAGATCGAGGACCGCGAATTTTATTCCGGCGGGTCGGCCTTGGCCAAGGGCAGGGAAATGACCCAGGCCATGCTGGAGCGTTCCCCTGAGCTGGATTTTCTATATTATTCCAACGACATGATAGGCGCAGGCGGCTTGCTGTACCTGCAGGAACAGGGCATCAGCGTTCCCGGACAGATCGGCCTAGCCGGTTTTAACGGGGTTGAACTGCTGCAGGGTCTGCCCCGGCAGCTCGCCACTATGGATGCCTGCCGCCTGGAAATCGGACGCAAGGCGGCAGAGATCATTGCCGCCCAGCTGGAAGATCCCGAAGCTGACATCGAAAAACATGTCACACTTACCCCGACCATTTCTTATGGCGACACGCTGAAACGGCGCTGATGGCGCTGCAGCGGCTCGGCACTCAAGGCGCGCTGCGGCTGTTCCTGGACCGCCACGCCCTGCTGGAGCAGCCTGCGGGTCCGGCCAAGGGCGCAGATCTGCTGGCACTTATCCAGCGGCTTGGATTTGTGCAGCTCGACAGTATCAACACCGTGGCGCGGGCGCATGACGTGATCCTTTTCTCGCGCAGGCCTGGGTACCGGGCGAAGAACCTCAAACAGCTTTACGAGCGTGACCGGGGGCTATTTGAACACTGGACCCACGATGCCGCCATGATCCCGATGGCTTTTTTTCCTCACTGGCACCTGCGATTTCAGCGCGACACTGAGCTGCTGCGAAAGCGCTGGCGCAACTGGCGGCGGGACGGTTTCGAGGCGCAGTTCGAAACCGTGCTGAACCATGTCCGGGACCACGGGCCTGTCAGCTCCTCCGATGTGGGCAAGGATGAAAAGAAAGGCTCTGGCGGCTGGTGGGACTGGCACCCGTCCAAAACAGCGCTGGAATACCTCTGGCGCTCCGGAGCGCTGACAGTGGTCGGGCGCGAAGGTTTTCAGAAACGCTATGACCTGACTGAGCGGGTCATCGAAGAACATCTGCGGCCCGGAACTTTCTGCGACGAGGCCGCGACCATCGGCTGGCTGTGTTCTGCCGCGCTGGAACGGCTGGGCTTCGCCACATCCGGCGAACTCGCCGCTTTCTGGGATACAGCCTCGCCAGCGGAAGCCAAGGCCTGGTGCGCCAAGCAGCTGCGCCGGGGAGAGCTGGAAGAGATAGAAGTGGAACAAACAGACGGCCAGCTGCGCAAAGTATTCGCCCGTCCGGGCACGGTGGAGGCCGCCGTGGATCTTGGCCCGGCTCCGGGCCGGATGCGTGTGCTCAGCCCCTTTGATCCTGCCCTGCGCGACCGCAAGCGGGCTGAAAGGCTGTTTGGCTTCCACTACCGGATCGAAGTCTTCACTCCCGCCGCCAAGCGGCGGTACGGATACTACGTCTTTCCGCTGATGGAAGGCGCGCGCCTGGCGGGCCGCATCGACATGAAGGCGGACCGCAACGCGGATATCCTGCGCGTCACTGCGGTCTGGCCGGAACGGGATATCAAATGGTCAGCGGCCCGCACCAAACGGCTGGAGGCCGAGCTGGACCGGGTCGCCCGTTTTTCGGGCGTTGGCCACGTGCGTTTTGCAGACGGCTGGCTGCGCTGATCCGCGTTACTCCGGCCGCAGCTGCGCCTCGATCACCTGACGGTAATCCTCCGGCGCGGGCCTTGCAGTGAAGGTTTCCGGTGCAATGAAGACACAGACGAACTTCCCCTCGAAACACAGCTTGCCGTCCTGCCGCGCGTTCACCCTGAAAGTGACCGACTTACTGCCCAGCGCCGAGGGCCAAACCTCGCACAGCAACCGGTGCCGCGGTGTGACCGGCGAGCGGAAGTCAATGCTCATGTGCACAAAGGGGGTGCCGGTGCCGCGGTCCAGCTCCATCTGATACCAGCCATCGCCGCCCAGTTGATGCTCCCACCAGGCGTCGATTGCCTCCAGCGCAAAGGCCGGCAACCGTCCGGTATAGGCGATCCGCGCCGGATCGCAATCGCCCCAGCCCACGCGGATTTCATGGATGAAAGTGTCCTGCTCTGCCATTTTCTGCCGCCCCGCATATTTCTGCAGGTGCATCCTAGCGGTGCCGGTCTGAGGTATCAAACTGCAAAGGCAGAGGGGACCGCCGCGTCACGAACTGCCGCGTTTGCGGGACAGGATAAGATCCGGCAGCACCAGCGCGTCAATCAGCGCCTCGCACAGTCCAACGCAGTTGCTGCAACCCACACAGGGCCCTTGCAGCCCGGAAACCTCGGTGGCCAATGCCCTGACCTTGGATGCTGCGGTTTTGCTTCGGCTGATTTGCATGGCGGGTCTCCCCTTGTGCGCAGTGTCGGACAGAACCAGCGGAACCCCGAAAGGTGATTCAGGTCAATCCGGACCGGTGTCACAAAATATTTCCATATCCTGCACGAGCAGGCGAAAGGCCCCCTCCCGCGCACAGCGGGAGAGGGCAGTGCGTCACTGCATAAGCATCAGCGGCAGCAGCGTGATGATCGGGAAGGCCACAAGGATGATCACCCGGATAATGTCGGAAGCGACAAAGAACATGACCGCCTTGTAGGTGTCGATCATACGGGTCTTGCGGTCCATCGCATTGATGATGAACAGGTTCATGCCCACCGGCGGGGTGATCAGGCCAACCTCCACCACGATCAGCACAAGCACGCCGAACCAGATGGCGACATATTCCGCTTCGATCCGGTTCACCCGGCCTTCGGTTACGCGGATGCCCAGTTCCTTCATCTGCTCGCGGGTGAGTTCTGCCCCGGTCGCGATGGCATCCTGTATCGAGGCCAGCATCTCCGCCCCCATACCTTCAGGCACGCCGGCCTTCAAAACCTCCATTGCCGCATCCGCCTGCATCGCGGGCAGCGACAGCAGGCCAAAGTCCATGGCGGAGATCACAGGGAAGAAGATCGGAATGGTCAGCAGGATCATCGACAGCGAATCCATCAAACAGCCGAACACCAGGTAGAAGGCCAGGATCAGCGCCAGCACCATCCAGGGGCTCAGGCCCTGGCTAACAACAAAATCCGCCAGTTCCTGCGGCACCTTGGTCAGCGCCAGGAAACCGTTGTAGAAACCCGCGCCCAGCACGATGAAGAAGATCATCGCGGTGGAACGCGCGGTCACCAGGAAACTATCCGCCAAGGTTTCGCGGTTCAGACCGCCATTGAGCCACGCGATCAGGCCGGTGCCGAACGCCCCCACAGCCGCGCCTTCAGTCGGAGTGAACCAGCCCAGATAAATACCGCCAACCACAAGGCCAAACACCAGAAGCACCGGCCACACATGGAACAGCGCGGCAAAGCGTTCGCCCCACGGGACCGGCGGGCGGGTGCCTGCGCTTTCCGGGAAAAGGCGGACATAGATGGAAATCGCAATCACGTAGCCAAGCGCTGCCAGCAGGCCGGGGATGAAGGCCGACAGGAACAGTTTGGCAATGTTCTGCTCAGTCAGAATTGCATAGATCACCAGCACCACCGAGGGCGGGATCAGAATGCCCAGTGTGCCGCCTGCAGCCAGTGTCGCAGTCGAAAACCCGCCGGCATAGCCGTATTGCTTCAGTTCCGGCAGTGCGACCCGGCCCATGGTGGCCGCAGTGGCCAGCGACGAGCCGCAAATTGCACCGAATCCGGCACAGGCACCAATAGCCGCCATAGCGACACCGCCCTTGCGGTGGCCGAGGAACCCTTCGGCTGCCTTGAACAGCGCAGTGGACATGCCGCCCAGCGTCGCAAAATGCCCCATCAGCAGGAACATCGGCACGATGGTCAGCGAATAGGAGGAAAAGGTGGTATAGGTCTCGCTTTTCAAGCGGCCAAAGGCAACCTGGGTCCCGTCTGTCACCCAGATCAGCCCGCCGAGACCGACCAGGAACATCGAAAGCCCAATCGGAACCCGCAAAAAGATCAGAAGCATCAGAACCGGGAAGGAGGCGATGCCAATTTCAAGAGCTGTCACTGTTCACCCTCCACGCCGTCCCAGATCAGGATGCGGCCGGTAAAGAATTCAATGGTGCGAACCGCACCCATGTAGATGCCCACGATGGCGGCTACGACTGCTGCCAGCAGGCTGATGGCGTAAGCCCACCAGATCGGGAACTCGAGCAGGAAGGAGGTCTCGCCGTTGGAATATTTACCTGCCAGACCTTCCGCCAGCCGCCAGGCAATCAGCACCAGAACCGCGGCAAAGACAATTTCGGTCACCATCCGCAGAAACCGCTTCACACTCCGCGGAAAAGCATTGGCCACCACATCGACCGAGGCATGCCCCGCGGTGATCTGGCACAGCGGCAGAAAGGCGAAGATGGCAAAGGCCACCCCGGCCTCGACCAATTCGAAGTCGCCGTTCACAGGCCCGACCCAGCCTGTCATCCATTTCGAAAACCCCGGTGCAATCCGCTCCATCAAATCGCCATGGAAGAAACCGTTGAGCAACCGCCCAGCGATAGAAACACATGTCAGAATGATCAGAAGAGTGAGGACCGCACCGCCCAGGTAGGCCATTGATTTGGCCAGCCGCATCATGAGCTTGTGCATGGTTCAGTTGCCTTGTTCCGGTATGCAAAGGGCCGCAGTGCCAATGCCGCGCGGCCCTTCACCTTTGTCAATCCAAACGCCTTACTGGTACTGAGGCGTGTATTTCTCGATCAGTGCGCTGGCTTCGTCGATCAGCGCGGCACCGTCGATGCCCTTTTCCTTCATGTCGGCGATCCACTGGTCATAGATCGGCTGCGCGCGCTCGCGCCAAATGGCGGTCTGCTCTTCGTCCAGAGTGATCACGTTGTTGCCCAGATCCAGTGCCATCTCGCGCGAGGGGCCGTCCGAGTCCGCCTGGGTGCCACCCGCGAAGACCGAGAATTCAAGGCCGGAGTTGTCGTCGATCGCCTTCTTCAGGTCATCGGGCAGGCTTTCATACTTTTCTTTGTTCATCGCCAGAACGAAGGTCAGGGTGTAAAGAGCCTTGCCGGTGAACTCGGTGTGGTTCTCCACCAGTTCCGGAACCTTCAGCGCCGCGGTCACTTCCCAAGGAATGGTGGTGCCGTCGATCACGCCTTTTGACAGGCCTTCCGGGATCGCCGGAACAGGCATCCCAACCGGGGTTGCGCCCAGTTCGGTCAGCAACGCGTTGACCGAGCGGCCGCCGCCACGGATCTTCATGCCTTCCAGATCTTCAGGCGTTTCCACCGGATCCGAAGTGTGGATCATGCCGGGGCCGTGCACCCATGTGCCCAGGATGTGCACATCCTTGAACTCGGTGTCTTTCATATGCTTGTCGAACATCTCCCAATAGGCGTGCGAAACGGCGCGCGCATTGGTCATCATGAACGGAAGCTCAAACACCTCGGTCGAGGGGTAGCGGCCAGGAGTGTAGCCCACCACGGTCCAGACGATGTCGGCCACACCGTCGATGGCCTGGTCCATCAGCTCCGGCGGCTTGCCGCCCAGCTGCATCGAGGGGAAGCGGTCGATCTTGATCCGCCCGCCAGACGATTCTTCAACATTGTCTGCCCAGACGTCCAGGATCAGTTTCGGCACGTTTGCCTGCGCTGGCAGGAACTGGTGCAGTTTCAGGGTCACCTCCTGAGCAAGAGCCGGCATCGCGCCGAACATTGCCAGGGCCGCTGCGCCCGCTGCCCCCAAAAGCTTTCTGCGAGTGGTCATGTGTGTCCTCCCTTTGACCAAATCACTTGCCGGACCTTCCGCCTTCGCAACATTGCTGCGGCGCCCTGCGAATTTCTTTCCGATTCTGCCGTCAAAGACCCCCATTGGGTTCGTTTAACGAACCGGCTGCTTCCCTGCTATTAGGTGCGTTTGTAACCATCAACAGCAGATTATACATTTTTTACTCATGAAATCTGCCTGCACATCCTGTCTTCAGGCAGATTCGCCGGTCAACGTGTTACGAAACAGTCAGAAATCACACTTAAATTGATACATATGGAAACAGCCGCGTGGCAACAACTATCGAGGCATGGGCCGCTATGCGTCATTCCGCAGCAGCCAATGTCAGTTCAACCGGCACCAGCCCGGCAATCCCACCGCGTATCCGGTCTCCGGCCTGCACAGCCCCCACCCCGGCAGGTGTGCCAGTCAGGATCAGGTCCCCCGGCCGAAGGTGGTAGAAACCGGAGAGGTGGCAAATGATGTCTGCTACAGACCAGATCATCTCTGCCAGAGTGGCTTCCTGGCGGGTCTCACCGTTAACCTCCAGCCATATGCGCTGCCCCTCGGGGTCGTCCCACCCCGCCGCCCGGGTCAGCGGTGCCAGGACTGTGCCGTTCTCAAGATCCTTTCCCAAGTCCCAGGGCCGCTGCTTCTGCCGCTCGCGGATCTGCAAATCGCGCCGGGTCATGTCCAGCGCACATCCATAGCCGAATATGGATGCCACAGCGGCTTCCTTTGTTGCCCGGAAAACCGGCGCCCCAATTGCCACAGCCAGTTCCATTTCATAGTGAAAATTGTCTGTGCCTGGCGGATAAGGCACAACCGCCCCCGTCAGCACCGCATTGGCGGCGGCTTTGGTGAAATAGAACGGCGCTTCCCGGTCGACTTCATTACCCATCTCCGCGGCATGCGCCGCATAATTGCGCCCAACGCAGAATATCCGCCCAACCGGGTATACAGCCGCTTCCCCAGTGATCGGGATGAGCGGAGCCTCTGGCAGTTCAAACAGAGACTGTCCCATGGGCATTTCCTTTCCGCCGCCTGGCTTGCGTTCATTTTCTCAAGTCAGAACTGTTTAAACCCCAGCTGTAAACCCTTGTTTTAACCGGCCGTGCCTAGGCAATTCCTCGGTTGTGCCCAGTCTCCAGTTCCAGAAGCTGCCACTTTTTCAGGTCATGATCCGGTCGCCGGAAGGCCTGCACGGCAGTTCATCAGACACGCCGCACCTATGCGGAAATAAAGCGGCGCGGCGGTGTCTGTGTTAAGAGCCCGCTCTCAGCAGGGGAAAGGGCGTTGCAGATCAGCGGCCCGTGGTGCCAAGAATCGCCAAACCGGTTCTGGCAATGATCCGGACGTCCTTCCAGAAGCTGCACCGGGCCAGATAAGCCACGTCCAATGCCACGCGCGCCTCATAGCTGACGCCATTGCGGCCGGAGACCTGCCACAACCCGGTGATGCCAGGCGTTTGGGCCAGATAGGCGGAGACGCTGCTGCCGTATTTGGCCAGCTCCGCGGCGACGATGGGGCGCGGCCCGACAAAGCTCATCTCGCCTTTCAGCACGTTCCAGATCTGCGGCAGCTCATCCAAGCTGGTCCTGCGCAGGATCTGACCCAGCCGGCTGACGCGTGGATCGCGGGCCAGCTTGCGGCTGCGCGCCCACTCCGCCGCCGCCGCCGGATCAGCGTCAAGGAGCGCCTGCAGCTGCGATTCAGCATCCGCCACCATGCTGCGCAGCTTCCAGCAGGTGAAGGGCCTGCCGTTCCGCCCCACCCGGGTATGGCCAAAAAACCCCGGGCCGCCGTCTAAACGCACAAACGCCCAAATACCCAGGACAACGGGTGCCAGTACCGGCAGCAGCAGCAGAGCCAGGCCCAGATCAAACAGCCGCTTTCCCGACCGGGCGTAAAAGCCCAGGTTCACCCGGCCGCGACGGTCCGCGGTAGCGTCAATAGCAGTCGCAGTGAAGGTTAGATCATTCATCGTCAAACGCCTTGATCTGCGATGCGAATTAGAAGAATTGCACCCGCTATACGTGTTTGCTTTATTTCAAATGCAACTAAAATGGAATGACTAGGGGCAGAGTTTCCGGCATTTTTACGGTCGCTGGACCACGCGCAGCCTGCGTGAAGCCCGGAGCGGTAGCGGCTATGCGGCGCCTGTAAGGGATCTTCTGCCCGCACCCAGGTTAGCTCCTCCGCCGACGGTTCAGCTCCCAGACCAGGGCCAGCGCGGCACCGGTAGCGGCCAGCGCCAGCAGGCCAGAGCCTGCATCAATTTCTGGAACCCCATGCGGGTTGCCAACCCCATTGCTCCAACCGTTGCCGCCGGAATTCCCATTGCCGGTGCCCCAGCCGCCATTGCCATTACCCCTGCCAGCGGCAAAGGCGGCGGATAAAGTTAAGCAGTTCACAACGGCTGCTGCTGCGGCAACAGTCAAAAAGGATTTCATCGGCCCAGCCTCAAAGCGGAGTTATCTACTCTTTTTCGATGGAAATTAACACTTGTTAACCCAGCGCTCAATTTGGAGGCCATCCTCAGCCAACGCTTGCCCCCAAGCTGTAGCCGACCTGCACCACTCCGCCCCGGCGACAGGCCCAGGCGCACATGGCGCGAATCGCACTGCCGGCCTGCACGAGTTGGCGCTTCTCCAGTGCGGCGAAAACCGGTACCGGGCCTCAAGCCGGGTTAGAGGCGATGGCCGCCCGCTGCGGGGCAAGCACTGCCGCTCCGGCGCTGTGGCAGGCAGGCTCCCCCTTCAAGATGATCTCGCTACCCTTGATCTTGGTCGCCCCGGAAATCCGGTTGCACCCCTCTGCCATGAACCAGGCCTTCACGGGCGCGGGGCCGTGGAAGCCGAAGGTGGTGCCGCGATCGGCGCAGGTGCCGGGCTAATAATCTGCGCGGCAATAACCATGCCCCTTCTGAAACCGGGCCGACTCTAGCGAACCCAGACTTCTACCCGGCGGTTGATCTGCCGTCCCCATTCACTGTCGTCGCAGGCCATCGGCAAGGCCTCGCCAAAACCCTCTGTTCGGATATCAACACGGCTTGCATCTGCTGTTTCTGCTGCCTGGACAATAGCCTCCCGCACGGCAGCGGCCCGTTTCAATGCAATCTGCCGGTTGCCAGTGGCAGGTCCGACCCCGTCCGAGAAACCTGCAAAGACAAGCTCCTTTGCATCGAATTCACCTGCCTCCAGAGCCCGGGCAAGGTGTTCGATATTGCTGCGGGATTGAGCATCAGGGCGGGACGATCCAGGTTCAAAGCGGAAGGAGACCGTCAGCCGCCGCATTCCGCCCAGCTGGTTCATCAAGCGTTGCAGCTCATTGAGGTCTTCTTTCCCTTCTGCGGCAAGAATCGCGTTGGCCAGCCGGTTGCCCTGGCGGCTGACCGGGATCAGCTCCGGCGCCTGATCCACAAACCCGGCCCGGCGGATCACGGCCTGCGCAGCAGGCCCGCGCACATAGGCGAGAAAGTCCCGCGCCACCTTGGGGAGGCGCCGGGCCGGCAAATACAGGAACATGGGAACCGTTAGCGGATAATCCTCTGTCTTGACTGCCCGGCGGCTGGCCTGCAGCGAAAACCCGCAAGGGCCGGTCAGCGTCAGCACACGTGCTGCGCCTTTCTCGGCGTAGCTGGCAATGCCGATGGCAAAAGGATCAATCAGCACCCGCCGGACCAGCGTGCTGCTGCGGTCATGGCGGCGGATTGCTGGCGTGAAGCCGGCACCGAAAGGCACCATCAGCTTGTCTTCCACCGCCTGAGAGAGACCGGAAGCGGACACCGGCATATGTATGGAAACGGGCGCATCCGGGCCGCCTAGCTCCTTCCAGTTAGTGATCCGGCCAGACAGGATCCCGGCAAGCTGCGGCAGGGAGACTTCGCGCACCGGGTTGCCGGGCGCCACCACCGGCACAAATGCGTCCAGCGCCAGCACCCGGCTGCGGCCGGCGCCGGTCAAGTCCCCCAGCCCGGCCGCCCTCGCGGCCTTCCGCTCCAGCGGGCGGATTTCCCGCAATGCCATCGCGACATCTGCCTCATCGGAAATAAGGGCTGCAAAACCAGCATCGGTATTGCTGGCAATAAAGGTGAAGCGTGCCACCGGTGTCTGGCCGCGCATCAGCACATGGCTGAAGTTCCCTTCCGGCAGGGGCTCGCGGCGGCTCTGGTACCCGTTGCGCCGGGCAAAGCCTTCAATCAGCGCTGGCAGCAGCACTTCCGACATTACGGAGGAGCCAGCAAGGGTGATCTCGGCCACAAAGCCGGACAGACTGGGGCACCCAGGCCCTTCGCAATCCACTCCCGAGCCGTCCACCGTGAGCTCGCCGAACTGGGTTTGCACCCGGTAGAATTCACCATCAAAACCCAATAGCGTGCCGGTGATTTCAACCGCGCCATCCGGAGAAGACAGGGTGACATCCTGGGCCGCGAGACCGCGCGCCAGAACCGTCAGAAAAAGTGCGGCGCAAACGGCCGCACGGAAGAAGGTCATGTGGATACCTGAAGTTACCGCAAATCAGTTGGTGGCGATTTTCAGGTCTTCCACCAGATTATTCAACACCAGAAAACTGCCCTGTGCGTCACAGTCCGGCATTGCCAGCACCAGATCCCGGCTGCTGAGCCTGCCACCGCGCAGTTGCAGAGCCTGTGCAAAGATGTCCCGTCCGCAATTGCTGGTGGTCACCTCAGCTTCTGCGGTCAGGGATACGGTGCCTGATTGGCCGGGCAGACGGGATGG
Source organism: Leisingera sp. McT4-56 (assembly GCF_020514995.1). Classification (NCBI taxonomy): domain Bacteria; kingdom Pseudomonadati; phylum Pseudomonadota; class Alphaproteobacteria; order Rhodobacterales; family Roseobacteraceae; genus Leisingera; species Leisingera sp. McT4-56. The sequence goes on from NZ_JAJALF010000013.1 coordinate 27,466, forward strand.
CAGGCTGTAGACTTCAGCAACACGGGCTGCCAGATGGCTCTCGTCGCCAAGCCGGTCGATCCGCCCGGCTCCTGACTCGCCTGCGGCCCCGTGCCAGACGTGGCCTGCACTGCCGTAGGCTGCACCGAATTCGCGGGCGTGCACTTCGAATCCGCTATTGCCGCTCCACTGCACGACAACACGCTCCATAGATTCGATACCATCCACCTCGGCAACCGCGACGGCCCCGGCGCCGCTTGCCGTTTCCGCAATAAAAACGGCTGTCCGCGCCAATGCAGGCACAAGGGATGCATACTGCCCAGTGCTGTCCAAGGAAGCTGTAAAGCTCATGCCGCTGTGATGCACTGTCAGACGCTCATGCGCGCGGCAAGGCGCATCAACGGAGAACGCCACCATTGCCTGGGGTGCGGCTTCGGCAGTTGCTGTCATCTGACATGATGCTGCCGGCACCGGATCCGCCCCGGGAGTGCCTTTCGGCTCGATGGCCGTATCCGGCGGCGCAGAGGTCAAAGCAATCCGTTCGATCCGAAGCTCGGCCGCTTCCGGCTCAATCGGCAATTCGGACGCGCCCCCTGCCAGTCCCTGGGCAGTTTCTACCCCGCGGCCGGCACCGGAATACTGCATGTAAATTCCGATGCCCAAGGCGCAAGTCAAAGTCATCGCAGCTGTCAGAATTACCTGTCTATTCGGCATTGGATCCTCCTGAGCCCGCCCAGTGGAGGAAACCTGCCCGGCAATGACGGCCAGTTTATGGCCGCCAGCAGGAGAGAATCCGGCAATTTCGCCGATTTCGTTGCGCACAAGGAAACAAACTCGGGGGAGCTGCCCACTCGGATTGGCAGCGCACTGCCCTCCTTTGACGAACCTGGTGCAGCACAGCACCTTCTCCAGCAGAGGCTTGCCATTCCGGCCCTGCCCCGGCCGCAGCCAGGGGCAGGTTACCGGAGTCAGGCTGTTACTTTATTGCAAGCCCGCAATCAGGCCAGGCTGCCGTGGCAATGTTTGAATTTCTTGCCTGACCCGCAGGGGCATTTTTCATTGCGCGAGGGGTTGCCCCAAGTTGCTGGGTCATCCTCGACGAAGCCCGGAGCGGGTTCTTCCGCCGGTGCTTCCGCTGCATGAGCCTGAGTTGCCATCTGCTGCATGGCGGCCTGGCGGGCAGCCATTTCCATCAGCATCTGTTGCTGCTCTTCCTCGGTCATCGGGCGCACGCGGCTGAGCTGCTGAGAGACCTCTTCGCGCAGACTGTCCAGCATGCCCTCAAACAGTTGGAAGCTCTCGTTCTTATACTCATTGAGAGGATCGCGCTGCGCATAACCGCGGAAGCCGACAACTGAACGCAGATGCTCCAAAGTCAGAAGATGCTCGCGCCACTTCTTGTCGATGGTTTGCAGCAGCACCTGTTTTTCGATGTTGCGCATGTTTTCCGGACCGAAGGCTTCGGCTTTTTGCGCCATAAGTTTGTCAGAGGCTTCAACCAGGCGCTCTCTGATCTGCTCATCATCGACGCCTTCCTCAGCCGCCCATTCGGCAACCGGCGCGTCAATCGACAACATCTCCCGAACCTGTTCCTGCAGGCCGGCAGTATCCCACTGATCGGCGTAGGTCTTGGGCGGCATATAGGTGTCGAGCAGGTCGTCGATCACTTCATGACGCATGTCGTCGGTGATCTCGGACAGGTCATCCGCAGCCATAATCTCACGGCGTTGGTTGAAGATCACCTTGCGCTGATCGTTCATCACATCGTCAAACTTCAGAACGTTCTTGCGCATGTCGAAGTTGCGGCCCTCGACCTTCGCCTGCGCGCGTTCCAGCGATTTGTTGACCCACGGGTGAACAATCGCCTCACCTTCCTTCATACCCAGCGAGGACAGCAGCTTGTCCAGCCGTTCGGAGCCAAAGATCCGCATCAGATCGTCTTCGAGGCTGAGGTAGAAGCGGGTACGCCCCGGGTCGCCCTGGCGGCCGGACCGGCCGCGCAGCTGATTGTCGATGCGGCGGCTTTCGTGGCGCTCAGACGCCATCACGAAAAGGCCCCCGGCATCCAGAACCTTCTGCTTTTCCTCGGCGTGCTTGGCTTCCTCAGTGGCACGCAGCTCCACCGGATCCGCCTCAGGGTTTGCTGCCAAGGCTTCCAGCACCTTCATCTCGACATTGCCGCCGAGCTGAATGTCAGTGCCGCGGCCGGCCATGTTGGTGGCAATGGTCACGGCACCCAGGCGGCCTGCATCCGCCACGATCTGCGCTTCCTGCTCATGGTGGCGGGCGTTCAGCACGTTGTGCGGGATGCCTTCCTTCTCCAGCATCTGGCTCAGCAGCTCGGACTTTTCGATCGAAGTCGTGCCCAGAAGCACAGGCTGGCCCTTTCCGTGCGCTTCCTTTGCCTCTTCGATCATGGCTTCATATTTCTCACGGGCCGTGCGGTAGACCTGATCATCCTCGTCCAGACGCGCAATCGGACGGTTGGTCGGAACTTCCACCACGCCAAGGCCGTAGATTTCGGCAAATTCCTCGGCCTCAGTCATCGCGGTGCCGGTCATGCCCGACAGCTTGTCATAAAGGCGGAAATAGTTTTGGAAGGTGACCGAGGCCAGGGTGGTGTTCTCCGGCTGGATGTCCACCTCTTCCTTGGCTTCAATGGCCTGGTGCAGCCCTTCGGACAGGCGGCGGCCGGCCATCATGCGGCCCGTGAATTCGTCGATCAGCACCACCTGGCCGTTGCGGACAATGTAATCCTTGTCGCGCTGGAACAGCTTGTGCGCCCGCAGGGCCTGGTTGACGTGGTGAACCACCGTTGTGCTTTCGGGGTCGTAAAGCGACGCCTCTTCTTCCAGCAGCCCATGCTCACGCAGAACCTGCTCCAGGTATTCGTTGCCATCCTCGGTAAAGGTCACACCGCGGGTTTTCTCATCAATCTCATAGTGGTCTTCCGCCAGCAGCGGGATTACCTTGTCGATGGTCGCGTAGAGCTCCGAGCGATCCTCGGCCGGGCCGGAGATGATCAGCGGTGTGCGCGCCTCGTCGATCAGGATCGAATCCACCTCGTCCACGATGGCGAAGTTGTGCTGCTTCTGAAAAACCTGATCCAGCGACGGTTTCATGTTGTCGCGCAGGTAGTCAAAGCCCAGCTCGTTGTTCGTCGCATAGGTGACGTCGCTTTGATAGGCAGCCATCTTCTCGGCATCGGGCTGGCCCGACCAGATCACGCCGGTGGTCATGCCAAGCTGGGCAAACACCTTGCCCATCCACTCACTGTCGCGCTTGGCGAGATATTCGTTCACGGTGACCACATGCACGCCCTTGCCGGTCAGGGCGTTCAGGTAGGCCGGGAAGGTGGCAACCAGGGTCTTGCCCTCGCCGGTCTTCATCTCGGAAATGTTACCCTGGTGCAGGAATACACCGCCCATCAGCTGGGTATCAAAGGCGCGCAAGCCCAGGGCCCGCTTGGCTGCTTCACGCACGTTGGCAAATGCCTCAGGCAGCAGCGCATCCAGGCTCTCGCCGTCCAGCGCCCGCTTGCGCAGCTCCTCGGTCTTTGCCACCAGCCCGTCATCGCTAAGCTTCACGAACTCATCTTCCAGCCCGTTGATTTGCGCAATCAGCGGCCGTGTCGCCTTGATTTTACGGTCGTTCGGCGTGCCGAAAACCTTTTTGGCGATTGTTCCGAAACCCAGCATATCTTCTCCAGCGATCCTATGTCCGGCCATTGCATCGGGCAGGCTTGCCCGCCGTGTCCGCAACCCATAAACAATGGTGGAAAGACGGTCCTGCCAATGGCCTCAAAGCGATGTAAGCGGCAGGGTATAGAGTGTCAACGCCAGGCCCCACTGCGGCCAAGGAATAGGAAGGTTTCAATGCGTAAAGGTCTCACATTTCTGCGCGGCATGGCGATTGCTGCCTGTGCAGCGCTGCCGCTGACCGCAGCAGCAGCACCGCATGCAAACACCGTTGTTGCCTCGGTCAACGGCGAAGAGATCACCATCGGCCATATGGTCATGGCCCGCGAAAACCTGCCGGCCCAGTACAAGCAGCTGCCGGACGAAGTGCTGTACAACGCAATCCTGGACCAGCTGATCCAGCAGACGGCGCTGAAACAGCAGCTGCGAGGCGAGGTCCCGCGCTATGTCGAGCTTTCGGTCGAAAACGAGGAACGCGCCATGCTGGCGGCGGACGTGATCGAAATGGTTATGGACAAGGCCAGCGGTGAAGAGAAGATACGGGCAGCATACGACGAGAAGTATTCCACCGGCGAAGGCGGCGATGAATTCCACGCTGCGCATATCCTGGTCGAAAGCGAAGAAGACGCGGTGGACGTCAAGGCCGAGCTGGACGCTGGCGCCGACTTTGCGACCCTGGCAAAAGAGCGTTCCACCGGTCCGTCCGGCCCCAATGGCGGTGACCTCGGCTGGTTCACCACCGGCCGCATGGTACCGGAATTCGAGCAGGCGGTCCTGAAACTGCGCGCGGGAGAGGTATCAGCCCCGGTTCAGACCCAGTTCGGCTGGCATATCATTCTGCTGAACGACCGCCGCAAAACGGAAGCGCCCGAATTCGAAGAGGTGCGTGCAGAATTGGCGGATGAGCTGCGCCAGAAAGCGGTTGAGGAGCGGGTGAACGAGCTGACCGCTGCCGCCAAAATCGAACGGCCCGAGATCGAGGACCTGGATCCGGCCATCCTCAAAGACATCAGCCTGGTAAGGAACTGATCATGGCCAAATCCATGCCCGTTTCACCGCTGGCACCCGCTAGCTTCCCCGACCTTCCCGTGATCAGCGGCGTGCGCTTTGCATCTGCTGCTGCCGGTGTCAAATACCAGGGCCGTACCGATGTGATGCTGGCTGTCATGGATCCGGGCACCGCAGTAGCTGGCGTCTTTACTCGGTCCAAGACCCGTTCCGCTCCGGTTCTCGACTGCCAGTCCAAGCTGGGCGGTGCGGCGGATGCCGGCGCGGCCATCCTGGTGAACTCAGGAAATTCCAACGCCTTTACTGGCCACTACGGCCAAACCTCAGTAGCGGAGATTACTTCGGCTGTGGCCGCAGAAACCGGCATCCCGGCGGAACGCGTATTCACCGCCTCCACCGGCGTCATCGGCGAGCCGCTGCCGCACGACCGGATTATTGCCAAGATCGGAGAGCTGAACGGCGCATTGGATGAAAACGCGCTGGAAGATGCCGCCAAGGCAATCATGACGACCGACACTTTTGCCAAAGGCGCCAGCGCCACGGTCGGCATCGAAGGCAAGACGGTCAAGATCGCCGGCATCGCCAAAGGTTCCGGTATGATCGCGCCGGACATGGCGACGATGCTGGTCTACATCTTCACCGATGCCAAGGTGGAGCAGGCGGCGCTGCAGGCCCAGCTGGCGGAGATTTGCGACCGCAGCTTCAACTGCATCACCGTGGACAGCGATACCTCCACCTCCGACAGCCTGATGCTCTGCGCCACCGGAGCGTCTGGCGTGGACGCCACTGGCAACGCGGAATTTGCTTCCGGCCTAGAGCGGGTCATGGTGGACCTGTCGCACCAGGTGGTGCGCGACGGTGAAGGCGCAACCAAATTCGTGGAAATTCAGGTGACGGGCGCGGCTTCGGATGCGGATGCCAAGGTGCATGGCATGGCAATTGCCAACTCCCCCTTGGTGAAAACCGCCATAGCCGGAGAAGATCCGAACTGGGGCCGCGTAGTGATGGCAATCGGCAAGTCCGGCGCCGCTGCAGACCGCGATCTCCTGTCGATTTCCTTTGGCGATGTGCTGGTGGCCGAAAAGGGCTGGGTGTCGCCAGACTACAAGGAAGAGCTGGGTGCGGCGGAGATGAAGAAGCAGGAGATCAGCATCAAGGTCGACTTGGGCCTTGGCAGCGGCTCGGCAACCGTCTGGACGTGCGATCTCACGCATCAATACATCTCAATCAACGCGGATTACCGGTCATGAAGACAGTGCTGGTATCCGCGGTTGCACTTATCGATGTGGATGGGCGCGTGCTGCTCGCACAGCGGCCTGAAGGCAAGTCCATGGCCGGCCTTTGGGAGTTTCCCGGCGGCAAGATCGAACCAGGGGAAACTCCGGAGGCCGCGCTGATCCGAGAGCTGCATGAGGAGCTGGGCATTGATACCTGGGCCTCCTGCCTGGCTCCGCTAACCTTTGCCAGCCATTCTTACGCGGATTTCCACCTGCTGATGCCGCTGTTTGCCTGCCGCAAATGGGAGGGCATCCCGCAAGCAAAAGAAGGCCAGACCCTGAAATGGGTCCGCCCGCAGGACCTGCGCGATTACCCCATGCCGCCAGCCGATATCCCGCTGATCCCCATCCTTCGCGATTGGCTTTAGCACGCGAACAGTCATTTTGCGGTGCAGCTGCCGCAAAGCGGAATCCGTTTTCTGCTTTTTTGCCGGGCATTTAACTGCCCGGCCCCGGCGCGCGTGAACCCTTTGTTAATTTATCTGATCAAGTATTTAAGAACAAACGGGCTTACCGGCTTCGACTTCAGCAAAACAGGAACCGCCTCTCATATTGAGGGGGACTCTTTACCTGCTTCTCGGCTTCATCATACGGGCATTCCCGAACGGAGTAATCGCGGTGCAGTCCCCCCGGCAGCACCCGCGGCCTGGGCAGCCACTCACGCACGCCAGGCAATGAAGGGCAGCTGCTTAGGCTGCCCTTCTTCCTGTTTTCACTGGTGAGGCCGCTGAAGAGGGAAATGCTGAACAAAAAAGGCCCCGGCAAAAACCGGGGCCTGTCTTTTCTGCTTCCCGCGGGGATTAATCGAGGGTGCGGGTCACTTCTTCGCGTTCGAAGATTTCGATCACGTCATTCGGGCGGATATCGTCGTAGTTCTCGAACGCCATACCGCATTCCTGACCGGACTGAACCTCAGAGACCTCATCCTTGAAGCGCTTCAGGGTCTTCAGCGTGCCTTCGTGGATCACAACGTTGTCACGCAGTAGGCGCACACCGGCCGAGCGGCGGGCAACGCCCTCGGTGACCAGACAGCCGGCAACTTTGCCAACACCCGTGACCTTGAAGACTTCCTTGATCTGCGCATAGCCGATGAAGTTTTCGCGGATCTCCGCCGACAGCAGGCCCGAAGCCGCTGCTTTTACGTCATCCACCAGGTCATAGATCACCGAGTAGTAGCGGATCTCCACACCCTTTTGGTTGGCGGTGTTACGGGCCGAGGCATTGGCACGGACGTTGAAGCCCATGATCGGTGCACCGGAGGCTTCCGCCAAGCCGACGTCGGTCTCGGTGATCGCGCCAACTCCGGAGTGCAGCACGCGCACGCGCACTTCCTCGTTACCGATCTTCTCCATCGCCTGAACGATGGCTTCGGCGGAACCTTGCACGTCGGCTTTGACCAGGATCGGCAGTTCAGAGACGTTTTCGTCTTCCTTCGCCTTGGCCATCAGCTGTTCCAGAGTGGTCGCGGCACCAGCGGCGGCACGTTTGTCCTTGGCGGCCTGCTCGCGGTAGGCGGCGATTTCGCGCGCCTGCGCTTCGGTTTCGGTTACGTTCAGAACGTCGCCTGCTTCCGGAGTGCCGTTGAGACCAAGAACCTCGACCGGAACCGAGGGGCCCGCTTCCTGAACGCGCTCGCCCTTGTCGTTGATCAGCGCGCGGACCTTGCCGTACTGCTCACCCACAACAAAGATATCGCCCTGGCGCAGGGTGCCGTTCTGAACCAGAACGGTGGCAACCGGGCCGCGGCCCACATCCAGCTGCGCCTCGATCACGGCACCCTGTGCAGCGCGGTCAGGGTTGGCTTTCAGTTCCAGGATTTCCGCTTGCAGCGCAATGGCTTCCAGAAGCTCATCCAGACCCTGACCAGTAACAGCGGAGACTTCCACATCCTGCACTTCACCGGACATCTGCTCCACGATCACCTCGTGCTGCAGCAGGTCGGTGCGGACCTTCATCGGGTCTGCTGCCGGTTTGTCGATCTTGTTGATCGCGACGATCATCGGAACTCCAGCGGCCTTGGCGTGGTTGATCGCCTCGACGGTCTGCGGCATCACCGCGTCGTCCGCGGCCACAACCAGAACCACGATATCGGTCACCTGCGCACCACGCGAGCGCATCGAGGTGAAGGCAGCGTGGCCCGGGGTATCCAGGAAGCTCAGCACGGTGCCGCCTTCAGTGGTTACCTGGTAGGCGCCGATGTGCTGGGTGATGCCGCCGGCTTCGCCTGCCACCACACGCGCATCGCGGATGGCGTCCAGCAGCGAGGTTTTGCCGTGGTCGACGTGGCCCATGATGGTGATGACCGGCGGACGCGGTTTCAGGTCCTCTTCCTTGTCCTCGACCTCCTTGATCACATCCTCGACGTCCGCATCGGAAACGCGGGTGACTTTGTGGCCGAATTCCTCGATGATCAGCTCGGCGGTATCGGCGTCGATCGACTGGTTCTGGGTGACCATCATTCCCATCTGCATGAGCGACTTCACCACATCGGCGACGCGCTCGGCCATACGGTTGGCGAGTTCGGAAACCACAATAGTTTCCGGCAGCTGCACGTCGCGCACAACCTTTTCACGCTCGACAGAACCGCCCATGGCTTTCTGGCGCGCGCGTTCCTGCTTGCGCTTCATTGCAGCCATCGAACGCTGGCGGTTGCCTTCACCGCCGGTTGCCTGGCCCAGAGTCAGCTTGCCGGAGCGGCGGTTGTCGTCACGGCCCTTGCCGCGTGCCGGGCGCTGCTCGCGTTCCCGGTCGGCTTTGCGGGGCGCTGCAGCGGGAGCAGGCTTGCTGGGGGCAGGACGCTCTGCCTTGGCAGCAGCAGGTGCGGGCGCAGCGGCGGCACGTTTGGCCTCTTCTTCGGCCTCGATGCGCTTGCGCTCTTCCTCTTCAGCCTTCTGACGGGCGCGCTCTTCAGCTTCGCGCTGCTCGCGTTCCTTGGCTTCCTGCTCCGCCCGGCGGCGCTCACGCTCTTCGGCGCGGGCCTTTTCCTCGGCTTCGCGCTGCGCGGCTTCTTCAGCCTCGCGGGCCTTGGCGGCCTGCAGAGCCTTCAGGCGGCGTTCCATTTCTGCGTCGCTAATGCCGGCAGGCCGGCGCGATCCGGATGTGGAAGGCGCGGCACCGCTGCCGCCCTTGGCCGCACCCGGCTTGGGAACCACAACGCGCTTGCGCTTGGTTTCCACCACGACATTCTTGGTCCGTCCATGGCTGAAACTCTGTTTCACGTTCCCCGGACGGGAACCCCCACGCAGACCCAGTGTCTTTTTGCCGTCACTATCGCTCATAAAGCTACTTATCCTTCCGTGCGGCCGTTGCCGCCCACCATTTCGCGCAAACCTTGCAGTCGTTGCGCCTCATCTACAACACGTTTGCTGAGTCCGCCAGAGGCGAGGGCGGCATGGATCGCAGTTTGGCGTCCAAATGCCATTCCCAGCTCGTCCGCCGTGAGGCAGCCGATGAATTTGCCCTTGTAGGGCGTGCTCAGCTTCGACTTTCCGCGCCCCGACCCGTCGGAGGCCTGGATCAGCACCCGCGCCTCTTCCTTGGCCAGCCAGTCCTTGACCCGCTCAAAGCCGGACACCGCATCGCCCGACTTGCGCGCCAGGCTGATCAGTTCGATCACCCGTCGAGCGACCTGGCGCTCGACATCCTGAACCAGCTCTTCCGGCACCTGGACCTGCGCCTTGAACCCGCGGGCAAACAGCTTCTTCTTGACCGCAGTGCCCAGGGCTTCCCGGCTGGAGGTGACATAGACGCCGCGGCCGGGCAGTTTACCCATCACGTCGGGCACGACCCGCCCCTCAGGGCCCATCACAAAACGGATGAGGCCCTGTTTGGGCTGGGACTCGCCGGTCGCGAGGCATTTGCGCTCGCTTTCGCCGGTCCGGTCTTTTGTTGCGCCACCGCGGGTCATGCAGTTCTCCCGTGCAAAGCCTGAAATCAGGCTTCGCCTTCCTCTTCGCCAGCTTCTTCGCCTTCAGCCGCTTCGGCTTCCAGCTCCGCCGGATCTACCCAGCCCAGCATGATGCGGGCGGTCATCACCAGATCCTGCGCTTCTTCCAGGGACACGCCGAAAGGTTCCAGGATGCCATCATCCTTGACCCGTTCGCCGCCATCGGTGGTCCAGCCGCCGGCCAGTTCCCAGTCCGCGCAGGTGGCGAAGTCTTCCAGCGATTTCACGCCGTCCTTGGCCAGCGCCTCGACCATCTGAGGGGTCAGGCCCTCAAACTGGATCAGGCTGTCTTCGGCACCCAGTTCACGGGCCGCGTCCAGCGCCGCCTTGGCCTGGGCTTCCAGGTAGTCGCGGGCGCGGGCCTGCAATTCCTCGGCAGTGCCTTCGTCGACACCGTCGATGACCAGCAGTTCGTCCAGCTCAACATACGCAACCTCTTCGAGGTTGGTGAAACCTTCGGACACCAGCAGCTGGGCAAAGAACTCGTCCAGATCCAGGGTTTCCATGAACAGCTTGGTCCGTGCCTCGAATTCCTTCTGGCGGCGGGCCGATTCTTCTTCCTCGGTCATGATATCAATGTCGAGACCGGTAAGCTGCGACGCCAGGCGCACGTTCTGGCCGCGGCGGCCGATGGCCAGGCTCAGCTGCTCTTCCGGAACCACGACCTCGATCTTGCCGGCTTCCTCGTCCAGGACCACCTTGGACACTTCTGCAGGCTGCAGCGCGTTCACCAGGAAAGTCGGCTGATCTTCGTTCCACGGGATGATGTCGATCTTCTCGCCCTGCAGCTCGTTCACCACAGCCTGCACGCGGGAGCCGCGCATACCCACACATGCGCCGACCGGATCGATCGAGCCGTCGTAGGAGATAACGGCAATCTTGGCGCGCGAACCGGGATCGCGGGCAACGGCCTTGATCTCGATAATGCCATCGTAGATTTCCGGCACTTCCATCTTGAACAGTTCAGCCATGAATTCCGGCGCGGTGCGCGACAGGAAGATCTGCGGGCCGCGCGGTTCGCGGCGCACATCCTTGATATAGCAGCGCACACGATCATTCGGGCGGTAGCTTTCGCGGCCGATCTTCTCGTTGCGGCGCAGGATCGCTTCGCCGGCGCCCACATCGACGATGACGTTGCCGTATTCCTCGCGCTTGACCAGGCCGTTGATGATGGTGCCTGCGCGGTCCTTGAATTCTTCGTACTGGCGGTCGCGCTCTGCTTCGCGGACCTTCTGCAGGATCACCTGCTTGGCCGACTGGGCGGCGATCCGGCCCATCTCAACCGGCGGCACTTCCTCGACGAAGGTCTGGCCCACTTCAGGGTCCGCCATGTACTGGCGCGCCTGCTCGACGGTCATCTCGGCCTGATAGTTTTCCAGCTCATCATCGGCCACGACGGTGCGCACGCGGGTAAAGGTGGCGCGGCCGGTCTTGCGGTCGATCGAGACACGGATGTCCATCTCGGCGCCGTAGCGGCTTTTGGCCGCACGGGCGAGGCTCTCTTCCATCGCCTCGATCACCAGACCGGGGTCGATCATCTTTTCGCGCGCCACGGCCTCGGCGGTTTGCAACAGCTCCAGCTGGTTTGCAGAGGTGATAGCCATTACTTGTTCTCCTCTTCGGACTCTTCGGTCTCGATTTCGTCGAATGCGTCTTCGTTCAGCGTGCCGGCCTCTTTGCGCTGGCGCAGCATTTCCTTGATCAGATCATCAGTCAGGACCAGCTTGGCGTCGCTCAGCCAGTCGAATTTCAGACCAATGGTCACGGTTTCGCCCTGATCGTCGATGTTGATCAGAACTTCATCCTCTTCAGTGCCCGCCAGTTCGCCCTTGAAGCGACGGCGGCCGCCGACCATCTCAGCGGTTTCCAGCTTGGCCTCGTAGCCTTCGAACATCTCGAAGTCCTTCAGCCGGGTCAGCGGCCGGTCGATGCCGGGGCTGGAGACCTCCAGCGCATAGGCATCGATGATCGGATCCTCGACATCCAGCACCGCGCTCACGGCGTTCGAAATTTCGGCGCAGTCATCCACCTCGATGCCGCCATCCGGCTTGTCAGCCATGATCTGCAGCGTGGTCGCCTTACCAGACATCAGCCGGATTCGCACCAGCTCATATCCCAGATCCTCGATCACCGGGGTGACGATCTCGGCCAGGCGCCGGTCGATGGCAGCTTTGGCAATCAGGTCGTTGGTCATCAGACCTCCACTTGGGGCGTGCAGACAAAGGCCTGCAAACACAAAAAAACGGGCGCGCGGCCCGTCGAATTTCCCGGTGGAGCCTTGAGCCAGAGGTTCAACGCGCCGCTGTTGTCAAAGGCATATAGGGGGAATTGGGGAAAACTGCAAGGCTTGTGTTTTCACCGGCTCCGAGGGGGCCTAAACTCGCCACCAGCGTTCAGCGATACGGCCATCGTCCAGCGGTGCGCGCTTACCAACTTTGCGCGGAATGCCGACATCGTGGCGGGCGGCCAATGCCATATCCCTGGAGGAAGGATAGTACAGGAACTCCCCGCGCTTCAGCAGGCCCCGCGGCTCCGGCAGGGCAGCCACATCGACATAGCCGTCGCGCAGCGCCTCGGCCCGGACTGCAGAGTCCGGGATCACGATAATATCAATCGTATCCGCCCAGCCAGCAACGCCAGCCTTGTAATGGCCGGGCACTTTCGCTGCGCGGAAATGACGGTCCTCCTGAGCACGTTCAACCCGGTAACATCCGGTCCCGACTGCATCAGTCAGCGGCACGGGAAGTTTCCCGCCCGGGGCAATCAGCTGATCCGCATTGGCCAGCAGATAGGGCAGATGCGGGTTGGGCTGCGCCAGTTCCAGCAGCAGCTGATGGCCGCCCAGCGCGGTGACAGACCGTACATCTGCACCGGTCACACCCAACGCGTTGAGCGAGGCCGCGGCATCCGCCGCCGTCAGCGGTGAGCCGTCGTGAAAAGCGACACCGTCGCGCAGATCAAAGGTCCAGGTTCGTGCATCCGGCGCCGATTGCCAGCTGGTTGCCAGCTCCCCGCGCAGCAGCCCGTCAGGCGCGATTTCCGTCAGCGTGTCATAGACCGCGCCGCGGGCAGCCTGCTCCAGCATTCCGCCCTCACGCGGCACTGCCAGGCGCAGCACACCGCCAGCCTTGGGCGACGCATGAACCGACCCCCCAGCTGCCGCCAGCAAGGCTGCAGCAGCACCCGAGGTGAACAGCGCACGGCGGTCGATGCGCGTCATGGCACAAGCTCTCCTGCGATCCGGTCCATCGCCCGGACCAGCTCTGCGCTGATTCCCGGCTCCGACAGAGCATGGCCCGCATTGCGCACCATCTTCAACTCCGCATTTGGCCACAGCTCGTTCAGGCGCCAGGCGGAGGACGGCGGGCAGATCATGTCATAGCGGCCCTGCACGATCACACCCGGAATATGGGAAATACGCCCCATATTGGCGAGGATCTGGCCATCGTAGTCTAGGAACCCGCCGCTGCTGAAATAGTGATTCTCCAGCCGGGCAAAGGCACGAGCGTAATCGCCAGGGCTTTCTCCGCTGTGGCCATTAGAATGCACCGAAGCCAGCGCGTTTTCCCAAGCCGACCAGGCCCGGCCATAGCGCACTTCTTCGTCCAGGTTTCCGGAGAACAGCCGTTTCTTGTAAGCAGCGATCATATCGCCCCGCTCCGCATCGGGAATCAGCGAGACAAACTTGGCCCAGGTCTCTGGCCAGAACTTGCCCGCGCCGCCGCCATAGAACCAGTCCAGCTCAGCCTTGGTCATCAGGAAAACGCCGCGCAGGATGATCTGGTGCACCCGGTTTGGATGGGTCTGGGCATAGATAAGCGCTAGTGTCGCCCCCCAGCTGCCGCCGAACAGGATCCACGAGTCGATTCCCAGCTGCGAACGGATAAGCTCCATGTCGGACACCAGGTGCCAGGTGGTATTGTTCTCGCAGGAAGCATAGGGGCGCGACCGGCCGCAGCCGCGCTGGTCGAACAGGATGATTCGATAGACATGCGGATCGAAGTAGCGCCGCATCGCTGGGCTGCTGCCGCCCCCGGGGCCGCCATGGCATACGATCACCGGAATGCCGTTGGGATTGCCGCTTTGCTCCGCATAGATACGGTGGCCCTGGCCTGCGTCGATCATACGCTGGTCAAAAGGCTCAACCGGCGGGTAAAGATAATGCACAGCGCGCTTTTGGTCCGGGTATCTATCCATTACTGACCTTAGTGAAACGTCAGACTACAAAAGAGCACACGGAGACAGGAATGCAAGCGCCTCAATCCACGGTCGACCCTGCGGAAATCGCCAAATTCGAAGCGATGGCGGCGGAGTGGTGGGATCCGAACGGCAAGTTCAAGCCCCTGCATATGCTGAACCCGTGCCGTCTCGACTACATCACCAGCCAGATCGCTGGCGAATTCGGCCGCGACCTCAGGTCACAGCGCCCGTTTGAGGGTCTGCGGCTTCTGGATATCGGCTGCGGCGGCGGGCTGCTGAGCGAGCCGATGGCGCGGCTGGGCGCCACCGTCATCGGCGCGGACGCAGCCGAAGGAAATCTGCCGGTGGCCCGCATTCATGCCGAGCAATCCGGGCTGGAAATAGATTACCGCCACACCACCGCGGAAGCGCTGGCCGAGGCAGGCGAACAATTCGACGTCGTGCTGAACATGGAAGTGGTGGAGCATGTCGCCGATCCGCTCAGCTACCTGACGGCCACGCAGCAGCTTCTGAAACCCGGCGGCTTAGAGATCTGCTCAACCATCAACCGCAACCCCAAGAGCTTTGCGATGGCAATTGTCGGGGCCGAGGTGATCATGCGCTGGCTGCCGCGCGGCACCCATGAATGGTCCAAGTTCATTACCCCCGACGAACTGTTCGAGCTATTGCGCAACGCCGAGCTGAAACCGGTGGACCGAAAAGGATTCGTGTTCAACCCGATCACCTGGAACTGGTCGATCTCCGAGCGCGACCTGTCGGTCAACTACGTGACTGCCAGCGTGAAACCTGGCTGAGAAATCGGCCCGTGATGCCTGATCACGACAGCGGCTTATCCGAAAGGATAGGGAGTAATCCCTATGCACACTTTGTCGGCTGTGGCCGGCTTGCTATCGTCAGATAGCGGATTTGGAATGTTTTCCGCTCCGCAAACGGGCGCAAGCCCAACAACCAAGTGAATGCTTGCCACTTTTAAACGGGTGGGTCCGCCCAAAGGTTACCGGGACCGCCACTCACGGACCGATGGGGAAGAAAGGCGCCTGCTTGCAGGTGTCTTTCTTTTTTGAAAGGTGTCCGCGCCTAGCCGAGTGCGGCCGTTTGGATCAGCCGCTCTCTTCCAGCTTGCCTCGGAGTTCCCGCAAAATCGGGAGGGTGGCCCGGACCCTGTCGCTGCCCAACTCCCCGACAACTTCGGAAATGACCGGGATGATCCCGGCCAGCGCCGCATCACGGGCCTGTTTTCCTGCCGGACTGATCGCCACCATTTTGCGCCGCGCATCGTCCCAATCGGGACGCACATGGATATAGCCAGCCACTTCCAGCTTGTTCAGGGTGTTGGTCATGGCGCCGCGTGTCACATGGAACGCTTTGGCCAGTTGCGCAGGCGACCTTTCAAGCCCGGCACGGGCCAAATGGTTCAGCACTGAAAAATGCGACAGTTCCATACCCTTGGGCAGCACTTTGCTGAGGCGTGACCGGGCCAGCTGGTCAGCCATCAAAATCTCGCTGAACAGCGAGACTGCCAGGGAATGGGTCTCGTCCATCAGGGTCCGTCGAACTCCCGGTCATGGGTCAAAGAAGGCACACGTTTTCGTGCTTCTGCCACTTTTTCGAAGTCGAGATCAACGTAAGTCACGCCTGGTTCCTGACCCGCATCTGCCAGAACTTCGCCCCACGGGGCAATGGCCAGCGAATGGCCGAAGGTCTTTCGGCTGGGACCGCGGGAAGCTGGGTGCTTTCCGGTTTGCGCAGGCGCCAGCACGAAACAACCGGTCTCGATCGCCCGCGCGCGCAGCAGCGAATGCCAATGCGCGGCACCAGTCACATAGGAAAAAGCGGCGGGTACGGTGATGATCTGCGCGCCGCCCTTGGCCAGAGTCCGGTGCAGATGCGGGAAGCGCACGTCATAACATATGGTCATGCCGATTTTGGCAAACGGCGTGTCTGCCACAACCGCCTTGGTACCCGGGCGGTATCCGTCGGATTCTCGGTAGGTTTCCTCCGGTGTAACCTCGACATCGAACATGTGGATTTTGTCATAACGCGCCTTGATCTCTCCTTGCGGGGAAATCAGGAACTGGCGGTTGGCAAAGCGGCCGTCATCGTCATGGGTCTTTATCCCCAACGATCCGAGCAGCAGCCACACCCCATGCCTGGCTGCTTCTTCCTGCAAGGCCGCCAGAGTTGGATCATCTTCCTCGTGGCACAGCACACCATTCTGATGCGTCCGGCTGCCTGACAGGCAATTGGTGACCTCCGGCGTTAGTACAAACCCGGCACCGCCGCGCACAGCTTCCGCCATCATTGCCTTCACTGTTTCCAGGTTTTCGGCCGGAAGATCAGTGGATGTCATCTGAAGCAAAGCTGTACGCATGTCGATTCTCCGGGCTCAGGCCGCAAGCAGCGGGTCCAGCTTGCCCGCCTGCTCAAGCGCGTAAAGATCATCACAGCCACCGACGTGGGTATCGCCGATGAAGATCTGCGGCACCGTGCGGCCGCCATTGGCGCGCTGGATCATTTCCGCTTTGCGATCCGGTTGCGCCAGCACGTTAATTTCCGAAAATGTAACACCTTTCTGGTTCAGCAGCCGCTTGGCAGCGTGGCAAAAGCCGCAGAGCGGCGAGGTGTAGATTTCGACCGGTTTCATTCAGGACCCCATATTCTGGTTTCGAAGGTTGTGGAGGAATTGGGCATTCATTGCAACAATTGCCAGTGGTCGGCCCGCGGCCTCACGCTTGCGTGACCCGGGCCAGAACCGCCACCCTCACTTCTGCCGCACCCGCTTGCAGGCAGGCATCGGTGCAGGCGCTGAGCGTGGCGCCAGACGTCATCACATCATCCACGATCAGCACGGCCCGCCCTTTGATCCTTGCCTTCCGGCATCGCGGGACAGTTATGGCAGAGCCCAGGATCTGAAAGCGCTGATCTCGCGTTTTCCCCTCCAGCGCCGGTGTTCGCCGAGCGCGTCTTAGCAGGTCCGGGCAATGCTCCAGCCCCGCGCGCCGGGCCAGCGCCCCCGCCAGCAAGGCGGATTGATTGTACTTGCGCTTCAGCAGCCGGGTCCAATGCAGCGGCACCGGGCAGACCAGCGGATGACTGTCCAGCAGCTGTTCAGAAGCCCTTTGCAGCCAGCCGGCGGCCGTGTCGGCAATTTCCGTGCGGTCCCCATGCTTAAAGGCCAGCACCAGCCTGCGGCCCTGCCCCTCATAAAGCAGTACAGACCGCCCCTGGTTCCAAGGCCGCGGATGGCGCATGCAGCTGTCGCATTCCAGCCGAAACCCGTCCGCCTCCCCAGGCAGCGGGACACCGCAGCCTTCGCAAACTGTGCCGCTTATGAAATGCATGCCCGACCAGCAGTCGGCGCAAAGACCGAAGTCGCTGCCAACCAGCCCGCCGCAGCCCAGGCATTGTGCAGGGTAGATCAGTGAAACAGCGGTTTGAATCCGGGCCGTCAGCATCTAAATAGCCCCCATGACACAAGCACCCATGCAGCTTTTCGACCGCCGCGCCTTGGAAGCCCGCCGTTCACGCCGGCAGCCGGATGCCCTGTTCCTGCACCAGATGGCACGGGACGAGGCAGAGGATCGCCTAAGCTTGGTTAACAGAACCTTTACAGCCCCGGCGGTGGTCTGCCCCTTTCCGGAGGTTTGGGAAGGATCGCTGCCAGGCGCGAAGATTGTGGAAGATCAGGATGTGCTGGCGCTGGAGGAAGGTGCCCATGATGTGGTGATCCACGCCATGTGCCTGCATTGGGCCAATGATCCTGTCGGCCAGCTGATCCAATGCCGCCGTGCTCTGAAGGAGGACGGTTTGCTGCTGGTGATCACGCTGGGCGGCCAGACCCTGCACGAACTGCGCGCAGCCATGGCGGAAGCCGAAACCGTGGTGCTGGGCGGGCTCTCGCCACGGGTTGCGCCAATGGGAGAGATTCGCGATCTAGGCGGCTTGCTTCAGCGTGCGGGCTTCGCCCTGCCGGTTGCGGATCTGGTGCCGCTCACTGCCGAATACCGCGACCTTACCCATTTGATACACGACCTGCGCGGCATGGGGGAAACCAACGTACTTGCCCAGCGCCTGAAACGCCCGGCGCCGCGCGGCCTGTTCCAACTGGCCGATCACATTTACCGGGAGCATTTCGCCAACACCGAGGGCCGCCTGCCCGCCACCTTCGAACTTGTTTGCCTGACCGGCTGGTCGCCTTCGGACAGCCAGCAGAAGCCGCTGCGCCCGGGGTCAGCCCAAATGCGCCTGGCGGATGCGCTGAAAGTGCCGGAGACCAAACTTTGAACCCGGTCAGTTTCCGCTATAACTGCGCCAATGTGATCCAATTGGCCTTCTGCCCGTAAAGACAGTAACTTGCCTTCGTTCAACGAACTCTCAATTCCACAGGACCTGCCCATGCTGGACGCCGCCCGGACCGCCAATTGCCCTGCCCACGCCCCTGCCGATCACCCGAAGATCCCGGCGGAGAAGGTCGGCATCCTGCTGGCCAACCTTGGCACACCGGACGACTACTCCTACTGGCCGATGCGCCGGTACCTGAATGAGTTCCTGTCCGACAAGCGGGTCATAGATTACCCGTCCTGGAAATGGCAGCCGCTTCTGCAGCTGATCATCCTGACCAAACGCCCGTTCTCCTCAGGTGCGGCCTATAAATCTATCTGGAACCACGACAAGGGCGAAAGCCCGCTGATGACCATCACCAAGGATCAGACCGCCAAGATGGCCGCAGCGATGAAAGCCCGTTACGGCGATCAGGTGATGGTCGATTTCTGCATGCGTTACGGCAATCCCTCCACCAAGTCCAAGGTGCGGGAACTGATAGCGGCCGGCTGCCAGAAGATCCTGTTTGTGCCGCTGTACCCGCAGTACGCCGGCGCCACGTCGGGCACCGCCAATGACCAGTTCTTCCGCGCGCTGATGGAAGAGCCCTGGCAGCCCGCCGCCCGCACCATCGCACCGTATTTCGATCAGCCCGCCTATATCGACGCTTTGGCACGATCGGTGGAAGAAGCCTATGCCAAAGCCGAGAAACGCCCGGATATTCTGGTAGTTTCCTACCATGGGATGCCAAAGCGGTATCTGGTGCAGGGTGACCCCTATCACTGCCAGTGCCAGAAAACGACGCGGCTGCTGAAGGAGCGGCTTGGTTGGAACGACACCCAGATTACCAGCACTTTCCAGTCGGTATTCGGGCCTGAAGAATGGCTTAAACCCTACACGGTTGATCACGTCGCCACGCTGGCCAAGGAAGGCAAGAAGAGCATCGCAGTGATTGCGCCGGCCTTCTCGGCGGACTGCATCGAGACGCTGGAAGAAATCAACGAAGAGATCCGCGAGAGCTTTGAGCACGCAGGCGGAGAAGACTTCCTTTATATCCCCTGCCTCAATGACGATGACGATCACGTCGCGGCATTGGCAGGCGTGATTGAGGAAAACCTGAAAGGCTGGCTGGACTAACCCTCCGCCTCAGTCCAAAAAGTATCCAATATTCAATTTCCGGACCTGCCGGAACACGGGGAGATATTGGATGACGCTTGCGCATTGGGCAGCTGCACTCCGGGAGCATTGGGGAATTGAGGCGGAGCTGACTCGCCTGGATGGAGAATACGACCTGAACTTCCTGGCCAAAGGGCTGGACGGCCAAGGTTATATCCTCAAGGCCATGCGCCCCGGCTGCGAGGAATGGCTGGTCGATATGCAGGTGAAGGCATTCGAGCATATCGCAGAGCGGCAGCCGGACCTGCCCTGTCCGCGGGTCATTGCCTCTGCCACCGGAAAATCTTTGCTGACCCTGCCAGACGAGGAAGGTCAGGACCGCCTGGTCTGGCTGCTGAACCAACTGCCGGGGCGCTGCTACGCCAAGACAGAGCCCAAAAGCGATGCGCTGATCCATGAGATCGGGGAGGTTCTGGGCGGCTCGGCCAAGGCGCTGAAAGATTTCCAGCACGAAGGGATGACGCGCGATTTCAAATGGGATCTGATGCGCGCAGGCTGGATCCAGGACCAGCTTTCCTGCGTCACGAATCCCGCGCGCCGGGCGATCTTGGAACAGATTTCAGCGGAATTTGCTGGATTAGAGCCTGATCTGACAGCGTTGCCCGCGCAGGCCGTCCACAATGATGCCAACGATTATAACATCATGGTGGCAGGTATTTTGAACGAGCCGCGCCGGGTGTCCGGCCTGATCGACCTGGGCGACATGTGCGCTGCGCCGCGGATCTGCGATCTGGCAATTGCCGCGGCTTACATTGTGCTGGACCACCCGGCACCCGAGGCCGCACTTGCGTCACTGGTCGCGGGCTACCACGACAGCTACCCGCTCACCGCTGCCGAACTGGACATGGTCTGGCCGCTGCTGCGGATGCGTCTGGCGGTCAGCGTGGTGAACTCCACCCTGATGGCCGTGGAAAACCCGGATGATCCATATGTCACCATCTCCCAGGCGCCGGCCTGGCGGTTCCTGGAAGGCAATAAACTGCACGGCGGCCTGCTGACGGCCCGGCTTAGGGCCGCCTGCGGTCTGCCGGTAGTCGAGGGCGCGGACCGCGTGATGGCCTGGCTGGAACAGGAACGCGGCAGCTTTGCCCCGCTAATGGGCTATGACTTGAATGACGCCCCGATGGGCTCGCTGTCGGTCGAAAACTCCACATGGCCGCAGAATCCCTTCAATATGCCTTTGGAGGAAGCCGCTCGGGTTGGCGGCGAATTCGAGGACAACGGACGTGTATGGCTTGGCTACTACCACGAACCACGTCTGATCTATACCGATTGCGCCTTCCGCAAGGGACCGTTCAAATCAAGCAACCGCCGCACCGTGCACCTGGCCGTGGACGCCTTTGCTCCGGCGGGCACGCCACTGTTTGCGCCTTTGCGCGGCAAGGTTTTTGCCGCCGAATTCCGCAGCGGGCATCTGGACTACGGCGGCGTGATCATCCTGCGTCATGAAACGCCAGATGGAGATGCATTCTACACCCTTTACGGCCACCTGAACCCGGAGTTTCTGGACCGTCTGAAGCCGGGCGAAACGGTTGAAAAAGGCGAAGAGTTCTGCCGCTTGGGCGATCCTGGCCAGAACGGCGGCTGGGCGCCGCATGTGCATTTCCAGGTCGCGCTCAGCACCGAGGGAATCGAAACCGATTGGCCAGGCGTCGGGGACCCTGACGAAATGTACCTTTGGCACGCGCTCTGCCCGAACCCGGCAGCCCTTCTGAACCTGCCGGATGAAAAGGTCCTGTATCACCCCACGAGCAAGGAAGACGTGCTTGCCGGGCGCCGCGCCCATTTCGGCGGCAACCTCAGCCTCACCTACAGGGATCCGGTGATGCTGGTGCGCGGCTGGAAACACCATTTGTTTGACGAATGGGGACGGCCGTATCTGGACGCGTATAACAACGTGCCGCATGTAGGACATGCGCACCCGCGTATCCAAGCTGTTGCGGCAGACCAGCTGAAGCGGATGAACTCAAACACCCGCTATCTGCACCCGGCACAGACCGCCTTTGCCGAGAAGGTGCTGTCCAAGCTGCCTGATCGTTTCGAGATCTGCTTCTTTGTAAACTCGGGCACCGAGGCCAATGAGCTTGCCCTGCGCCTGGCCCGCGCCCATACCGGATCCAAAGGCATGGTGACGCCCGATCACGGCTATCATGGCAACACCACTGGCGCGATCAGCATTTCCGCCTACAAGTTCAACAAGCCTGGAGGAGTTGGACAGGCAGACTGGGTTGAGCTGGTCGAAGTAGCCGACGATTACCGCGGCTCCTTCCGCCGCGATGATCCTGACCGGGCGCAGAAATTTGCCAACCTTGTGGATCCGGCAATTGAACGCCTACTGAAGAAAGGCCACGGCGTTGCTGGATTCATCGCGGAAACCTTCCCCTCAGTTGGCGGGCAAATCATTCCGCCCAAGGGGTATCTGCCTGCGGTTTACGAGAAAATCCGCGCCGCAGGCGGGGTCTGCATTGCTGACGAGGTGCAAACCGGCCTTGGCCGCCTGGGAGACTTTTATTTCGGCTTCGAACATCAGGGAGCAATTCCTGACATTGTGGTCATGGGCAAGCCGATCGGCAACGGCCACCCCTTGGGCGTGCTGGTGACAACTAGGGAAATCGCCGACAGTTTCGATAACGGGATCGAGTTCTTTTCCACCTTCGGCGGCTCGACCCTGTCCTGCCGGATTGGCAAGGAGGTGCTGGATATTGTCGATACTGAAGGGCTGCAGGAAAACGCCCGCGTTCAGGGTGGCAGGCTGATGGCAGGCCTGAAAGCGCTGGAGCAGAAATATGCCTGCGTCGGCGATGTCCGCGGCATGGGTCTGTTTCTGGGTCTCGAACTGATCAACACGGATGGCTCTGAAGCCACGGAAATCTGCTCCTACGTCAAGAATAGGATGCGTGATTACCGGATTCTGATCGGCAGCGAGGGCCCCAAGGACAACATTCTGAAAATCCGCCCGCCCCTGACCATCGAATCAGACGACACAGACGTGATAGTCCGCACTCTGGACACTATCCTTCAAGAGGTGGAGGCAGCTTGACCACCCAGCCATTTCACATTCGGGCAACAAAAAAGGCGGTGGGGAACCACCGCCTTTTCTGTAACCGTTTTTCGAAATTAGTTCGATGCAACAGCTACGCCGACCAGGACCAGCAGCAGCAGCGGCAGCAGGATGCCGCTGGAAGAGCCCTGAGCTTCTTCAACGATGACCGGCGGTTCAACAACCGGCTCAGCCAGGTTGCCAGCGGTTGCAGTCGAAGCAGCAGCGGTCAGCGCAGCAGCGATAACGAGTTTTTTCATGTTAACCTCCAGAATTTGCGCGGATCAAACATCTGAACCGCGCACCCAAGACTTACCTCGTATTTTTTTCTAACCAGCAAAAACGCGGGATTGCAATTGCTTGTTATAGTTAACAGCTTAGCGCCCAGCCGCGTGTCGTCAAATTAGCAACACCTGTGTGCCAACTTTTGCCAGGCTGAACAGTTCAGCGATATGTTCGTTGTAAAGACCGATGCACCCGTTGGAAGATTTGCGGCCGATCTTGCGCGTGTCGTGGGTTCCGTGGATGCGGTAATACTTCCACCCAAGGTACAGCGCATGAGTGCCCAGCGGATTGTCCGGGCCGGGCGGAATATATGCAGGCCACTCCGGATTGCGCTTGCGCATGTTCGGAGTAGGCGCCCAGCCGGGTCCTTCGACCTTGCGAACAACTTGGGTGCGGCCACGGCGGGTCAGATCATCTGACAGCGGCACCGAAGAGGGGAACAGCTTGTAGGTGTTCTGGTCATGCGACCAGTAATGCAAAGCCCGGCTGTCAATGTCGACCAGGATCGCCCCGTTGTGCAGATTATCGAAATACGGCCTCCAGGACTTGGCGCGGAAAGCTGAAATATTGCGCTGAACCGGCGGTTCCGGTTCCGGCGGCGGGCGCAGCGGATCGAAGGCCTGCTGCGTCACGTCACTGTCGTCCTGCGCCAATGCGGGAGAGGAAATCAGAGCGGCACTGCCGGCAAGAAACTGCCGCCGGCTGAAGGTTTCAAAGGGGTTTCTGGACATCACTCTTTCCAACTTGCGCATTCAGGATCCTAGATTGCGGCATTTTATGGCCGGAAAGCCGCAGTCGCAAATCAATCCGGGCGGGAGGCCTGCATATTTCTGCCGGTCCGTTTGCACCTCTGCCACAGGAAGGATAAATGCATCAGCAACTGATGGAGCGAGAGAGCATTATGAATCGCGTTTTTCTGCTGGTGGCTGCTGCACTTCTCACGGTGGCGGCTGCGTGTACGCCTTCAACCGAATCCGGCGGCTCCTACCGCATCAGGAATGCGGACAAGGTGCAGATCCGGATGCTCGACTCGGTCAATGCGCTGCGCCAGGCCTCCGGTGCGCAGGCCGTTCAGCTGAACGCGGAACTGAACGCAGCGGCTGCCACCCATTCCCGTGACATGTCGGTGCAAAACCGGCCTTGGCATTTCGGCTCCGACGGTTCTTCGCCGCTGGATCGGGTCGCCCGGGCGGGCTATGCCGGCACGCTGCTAGGGGAAAACATCTCCGAAACCTACGAGAACGAGCAGCAGACGCTGGCCGCCTGGCTTGAAAGGCCCGCAACCCGCGCTGTGATCCTCGATCCCAAGGCAGTGAACATGGGCTTCTCCTGGTTCCAGGAGCCGAACGGCAAGATCTGGTGGACGCTGGTGATGGCAAACTGAGCAGCGGCGCCGTGCGGCCGCACGGCTCTGTTCCCAAGCCCGGCAGAGAATGCACCGCTCTGCGATCAGACACAGCCGCGGCGGACCTATCCCTTACACCCGTTCCTTTTGATCAGGGCCGCAGCGCGATGGCAGTGCCATCCTGCACCATGGCATAGATCTCTTCTATTTCTTCGTTGGTTACAGCGATGCAACCGGCGGTCCAATCGTCAACCCGTGCTGCGCGCTTGCGCTCTTTGGGGTTGTTAGGCTGCCCGTGGATGAAAATCTCGCCGCCCGGCCGCTTTCCACTGGCCTGCGCATGGGCACGGTCCTGGCTGTTCGGATAAGAGATACCAATCGACAGGTGGTAACGGCTGTTGGGGTTACGGCGATCGACTACGTAAGTGCCTTCGGGTGTCTTGCCATCGCCTTCGAACTGCTTGGGCCCAAGCGGTGCAAAGCCGAGATCAACTTTGTACTCCCTCAGGATTTCGTCATCATGCATCAGGTACAGCTTCCGCGCACCCTTGTTGATCACAATCGACGTGACCTGCGGACCATCATACGCCCGGAATCTGCTCACCGATCCGCCTGTGGTGCTGCAACCCGCCAGCGCAAGGCTAGCGGCAGCACCGATGCCAAATGCCCTTCTGTTCATTGTCCCAGCCTGTATTTTGTTTTTGCCTCTATTCAGGCTTTAGCGCGAATTGGCTGTTAAGGAAATTCACAATTTCCTGTCTTGGGCCGCCTGATTGGACAGCTTCTGCTCGATGGCCTCCAGCCTGCTCAGAACCTCGTCCCGGTAAGCATCCGTGCGTTCGCCTTCTTCCTCGCCATGCGCATCCTGCATGGAATTGACGATCAGGCCGACCAGCAGGTTCACCACTGCAAAAGTAGTGACCATGATGAAGGGCACAAAGAAGGCCCAGGCATGCGGATGAACCTCCATCACGGGCCGAACGATCCCCATCGACCAGCTCTCAAGTGTCATGATCTGGAACAGCGAATAGGCACTGAGCCCGAGGTCGCCGAACCATTCGGGAAAGTCCTGGCCAAACAGCTTGGTGGCAATCACCGAGCCGATATAGAAAATGATCGCCATCAGCAGAAAAACCGACCCCATTCCGGGCAGCGCGGTGATGAACCCCTCGACCACCCGGCGCAGGCGCGGTGCAACCGAAATCACCCGCAGCACCCGCAGAATACGCAACGAGCGCAGCACCGACAGCCCCTGAGTGCCTGGCGCCAGAGCAATACCGACAATCACGAAATCAAACACATTCCAGCCGCTCATGAAGAACCGCAGACGCCGGACAAAGAGCTTGGCCAGGATTTCGACAACAAAAATCGACAGGCAGGTTTTGTCGATCAGGTGAATAAGCCCACCCACCTTCGCCATGACTGACGGCGCCGTCTCCAGCCCAAGGGTGACGGCATTGACAAGAATGACAGCGGTGATGAAGCGGCCAAATCGGCTGCTGTCCAGAATGGCTTCCAGGCGGCGGGTCGGTGTCATCACATAGGTATCCGTCATGTCAGTCTTTCAGGGTAAATCTTGCAGCCAGTTCGGTATGGGCCGACCATCGGAACTGGTCACCAACCTGAACCCAGTCAAGACTGTAGCCCGCTCCGGCAAGCACCTTTGCGTCGCGGGCAAAGCTGACCGGATTGCAGGACACATAGGCGATCACTGGTGTGCGCGCCTTGGCAAGCTGCGCGACCTGTGCCTCTGCTCCGGCCCGCGGCGGGTCGATCACCGCAGCCTCAAAGGCGGCGCCAAAGGGATTGAGGTCTTCCGGCAGCAGCGGATTGCGGAACAGGTCGCGGGCTTCGGTGGTGACTTTTTTCAAGCCCTTTGCCTTGCGCCAGCCGGCATCCAGGGCCTTCACCATATCCCGCTCGCCCTCCACCGCATGCACTTCCGCCATTTGCGCCAAGGGCAATGCAAATGTGCCGCAGCCGGCAAACAGGTCCACGATGCGCTTGGCGCCTTTGGTGGCCTCCAGAACGGCGGCAAGCAGTGCTGCCTCGCCTTCGCGGGTTGCCTGCAGAAAAGCCCCGGGCGGCGGGCAGACATGCGCCGCGCCAAAGGGCTGCACGGGCGGCTGCTCCATCGCGACGGGCTCATCCTCCCAGGTCAGCCGCGCAATCCTGTGTTTCTCGGCCAGCTGCGCCAGTTCTATCCGCAAAGGGCCATCCAGCGGTTTTCCGTTGCGGACGAGCATATCAAGGCCGGAATCCGAAGTGGTGACCGTTACTGCCAGCGGCGCTTTCCGGCTGGCACCCGCCAGGGCCAGCGCTTCGGCCACCGGAATGGCCGACAGAAGCTCTGGCTCCAACAGCTGGCAGTCCGGGATCTCGGTGATCACATCAGACGCCTGACCATGAAAACCGACCATCGCCCCTTTCTTGGTGCGCCGTACCGCCAGCGTCGCGCGGCGGCGGGAGCGAGGCGGCGAAGTCAGGATCGGGCGGAACTCCGTCTCCAGACCTTGCGCAGTCAGCGCATTGCGCACCACATCTGTCTTCCACTCTGCCACAAAAGCATCGCTGGCGTGCTGCAGCTGGCAGCCGCCGCAGGATTTATAGTGGCGGCAGGGCGGCTGCACCCTGTGTTCCGAGGGGGTCTGAATACGGATCTGGGTCAAACGGCTGCCCTCGGCAATACCGCTGACGATCTCACCCGGCAGGGTCCGCGGGGCAAACAGGGGGCCATCGGCCACGCCATCCCCCTGATGGCCCAGCCGGCTGATCGTTGCTGTGGTTCTGGCTGCGTCAGTCATGGCCGCTCATTACCCCGGCAAAACGGTCAGCAAAAGCAAAATGCGCCGGGAGCTTTATTCAGCTGCTGCCGTCCGCTCATCGTCGGTGCAGATGAAACCGCCCGACTGGCGGGCCCAGAAGGAAGCATAAAGGCCGCCCTTTGCCAGCAGCTGCGCATGGCTGCCGCTTTCGGCTATCCGGCCCTTTTCCATCACGATAATGCGGTCCATTTCGCTGAGCGTCGACAGGCGGTGCGCGATGGCCAGGACTGTCTTGCCTTCCATCACCCGGTGCAAAGCGGCCTGGATCGACGCCTCAACTTCCGAATCCAGGGCCGACGTCGCCTCATCCAGCACAAGGA
This sequence comes from Leisingera sp. McT4-56, assembly GCF_020514995.1. NCBI lineage: Bacteria > Pseudomonadati > Pseudomonadota > Alphaproteobacteria > Rhodobacterales > Roseobacteraceae > Leisingera > Leisingera sp. McT4-56. Next base: position 54,885 of record NZ_JAJALF010000013.1, read on the forward strand.
TCGGTGCGTCCTTGAGAATGGCGCGAGCCAAGGCAATCCGCTGCCGCTGCCCGCCGGACAGCTTCACCCCGCGTTCGCCAAGGTAGGCATCATACCCGGTGCGGCCCTGGCCGTCCTCCAGTTCGCTAATGAAGCCGTGCGCTTCGGCCTTCCTGGCCGCAGCTGTCAGTTCAGCCTCGGTTGCATCCGGCCGCCCGTACAGGATGTTCTCCCGCGCGGACCGGTTGAACATGGCGGTTTCCTGCGTGACCATGCCGATCTGGCTGCGCAGGGAGTTCTGGGTAACATCAGAGATCTCCTGCCCGTCAATCAGAATGCGCCCGTTTTCTTCGTCATAGAGCCTGAGCAAGAGCGAAACGAGTGTCGATTTTCCAGCCCCTGATGCGCCGACAATGCCCAGTTTCTCGCCCGGATTGATCCGCAGGCTTATCCCCTGCACCCCGCCCACATCGCGGCCATAGGCAAATTCCACCTGGTCAAACTCAATCTGGCCTTCAGTGACGCGAAGAGCCTTGGCGCCCGGCGCATCTTCGACCCTGTCGCGGACAGACAGGGTCTTCATGCCGTTTTCGATCTCGCCGACGTTGGAGTAGATCGCCATCAGCGTGAAGCTGACCCAGCCGGTCATCTGCGCAATGCGGATCGAGACGGCACCTGCAGCAACGATGTCGCCTTCTGTTGCTATGCCGGACTGCCACAGGAACAGCGTCGCACCAATCAGCAGCACCGGAAGAACGCCAGCCAGACACATGAGGCAAAACCGGAAGCTGGCGGAAAGATAGCCGAAACGCAGCGACCTCTCGCGAAACGCAACCATGGCGTCCTGGGCCGTGCGCTCCTCGTGGTCGGCATGTGCAAACAGCTTCACCGTCTTGATATTGGTGATCGAGTCGACAACCTGCCCAGTCACCATTGCCCGTGCACCCGCCCGCTTTCCGGACCGTTTGCGGATGCGCGGCAAGAACCAGCGGATCAGCGCGAAATAGGCCACCAGCCAGACCACGAACACACCAGTGACGCGCCAGTCAATAGAGCCTAACAAGGCCAAAGACCCAGCCAGAGAGGCCAGAGCAAAGGCAACCACGTTGATCATCTCAGTCGTGACCGACGTGACTGCCGTCGCCGTTTGCATCTGTTTCTGAGCAATACGGCCCGCAAAATCATCGTCAAAGAACCGCACCGACTGCCCCAGCGTCCAACGGTTCAGCCGCGACAGCACCAGCGGGTTCACATTAGGCTGCACGATGATCGCATTGGACGCCGCCGACAGGCCAAACAGCACCGGGCGCACAAACAGGAAGAAGCCCAGCGCCAGCGCAATGACAGCCGTATTGCCAGCAGAGAAAAACTGCTCCGGCCCGCTGGCAATTGCCGTGTCGATCACCATGCCCAGGATAAAGGCCGTGCCCGCCTCCATCCCGCCAGCCAGCGCAGAAAACGCCGCTGCCAGCAGCAGCATCGGCCAGGCGCCTTCCAGGCACCAGCGCAGGAATGCCCCCAGCTTTTGCGGCGGCGGCCCCTCAGCCGGGCGGAAGGCGTCGATCAGATTGCCTATGTTCATTCTGCTGCCTCGATGTTCAGGAAGCCTCCGGACTGGCGCGCCCAGAGCTGTGCATACAGCCCCTGCGCCTGCAATAGCGCCTCATGCGAGCCTTCTTCTACTATACGGCCCTGATCCATCACCAGGATACGGTCCATTTGCGCGATGGTGGACAGCCGGTGTGCAATTGCGATCACCGTCTTGCCCTGCATCATGCCATAAAGGGTTTCCTGAATTGCCGCTTCCACTTCGGAATCCAACGCTGACGTCGCTTCGTCCAGCACCAGGATCGGCGCATCTTTCAGGATCACACGCGCCAAAGTCACCCGCTGGCGCTGCCCGCCGGACAGTTTCACCCCGCGCTCCCCCACATGGGCGTCATACCCCGCGCGGCCCTGCGGATCCTCAAGGTCCAGAATGAACTCATGCGCCTGCGCCTGCTTGGCGGCAGCAATCATTTGCTCCTCGGTTGCATCCGGACGGCCGTACAGAAGGTTGTCCCGTACCGAGCGGTGCATCAACGCGCTGTCCTGCTGCACCATGCCGATGCGGCTGCGCAAGCTATCCTGAGTGACACAACGGATATCCTGGCCGTCGATGAGGATCTGACCGCGCTCGGCGTCATAGAACCGCAAGAGCAGTTTTACCAAGGTCGATTTTCCGGCACCTGAGCGCCCGATCAGCCCGATCTTCTCACCGGGCTGGATGGTGAGGCTGATCTTGTCCAGCCCGCCAGCCTCGCGCCCGTAGTGGTGCGAGAGATTGAGCAGTTCGATTTCTCCCTTTTTCAGCTGCAGCGGTTCCGCATTGGCCGCATCCACCAGATCAATCGGCTGCGCGATGGTTTCCATCCCTTCGGCCACAACGCCCAACTGGCGGAAGAAGGAGGTCAGCGCCCACATGATCCATCCCGTCATCGCGTTCAGACGCAAGGTCAGTGCTGTTGCCGCGGCGACCAGCCCGACCGAAGCGGAGCCCTGCATCCACAGCATCACTGCCCAGCCCACCACGCCGACAATCAGCAACCCGTTCAGCGTGACCAGCGTGGCGTCCATGATAGTAAAGATCCGCATCTCTGTCTGAAACGTCTTGCGGGTGTTCTCGATCGCATCCCGCGCATAGGTCAGTTCCCAGTCGTGATGGGCAAACATTTTGACTGAGTGAATGTTCGAATAGCTGTCGACAACACGCCCCGTCACGGTGGAACGCGCATCGGAAGACGCCTGGCTGGCAGGGCCAACCCGTTTGACGGTCCACATCACAAGCATCGTATAAAGCGCAAACCACACCGCCAGCGGCAGCATCAGCCGCACGTCCGCGACCCACAGCAGAACCGCCGCCCCGGCCAGATAGGCCAGCGAAAAAGTGATGGCATCAAAGACCTGAAAGATTACCTCCCCCGCGGCAGGCGGGGTTTGCATGATCCGGTTGGCAATCCTGCCGGCAAAGTCGTTCTCGAACCAGCCCACTGACTGGCGCAGCACGTGCTTGTGCGCCCGCCAGCGGATCAATGTGCCGTAGTTCGGCAGGATGGCGTTGTTCAGCAGAACCACATCCAGGAACTGGATCAGCGGCCGCAATAACAGGATGAACAGGGCAACCAGGATCAGCTCTGTGCCGTGATTTTCCCAAACTTGCGCCGGCGTCCCGGCCATCAGGTCCACAACCCGGCCCATGTAATAGATCAGCCCCACCTCGATCGCGGCGACAATCACCGACATCAGCGCGGTCAGCACAAAGATCTTTTTGAATGGCTTGGAGTAGTCGCGCAGGAACGGCCACAGACGCGTCGGCGGCGTGTTGGTTTCCGGATAGGCGCAATAAGGGTCAATTAGGTTTTCAAAAAAGCGAAACATGCGGGTGCTCCAGAAGTTCGAGCAAATCGGAATACAGATGAAGACAGCGGGCCGCCCAAGGCTCCCACGTCACACGGGGCAAGGTCTCAGGCGTTAGAGAAACCAGATCCCGTAATACATCAGCATTCCTCCGTCATGTGGTGGCTGCCTTATGGGTACGCAAGATTTGCCGTTTTGTCACCCCCCAAGGTTGTGACGCTGCTGACATCCCTTGTCAGCGCAAGGAGTCCAGCAGTTCCCCGCGGCTAAGGCTGAAACCCGACGCAATCCAGTCGGCTTCCATTTTTTTCAACGCCGCGCCCAGCTCCGGCCCCTTCAAATCCGGCAAAAGATCCCGCGCTTTCACCGGGAGCTTGGCATTGGCGCCCAGCTCAATATCAGTCTCTAAACTTAGAGAAAGCGGCTGTTCCAGCAGGGCAGCGCGCAGCAGAAGCGCATCCAGCGCTTTCTCCGCACCCAACCGGTACCCCAGCTCCCCTGCCCCCGCAGTACCAGCGGCCGCTTCCCGGATTGCTTCCAGATGAGAGGCCTGGGCCTTGCTCAGCCGCAGCGCCTTCTGCAGATCCTCCCCGCCCAGCGCGGCAAGACGGCGGATGCCGGAGGCCACCCGGCCTGTCTCCAGGTGAATCAGCGGCGCAAGGGAACGGTCATCGGCCCCAGGCAGAATCTGTCCCAGGACGCCAGCCTGCCGCATTGCTGCAACCGAGGGTGCCGGATCGGGTGCTGCGAGCAGTTTCAACAGCTCCGCCCCCACGCGCTCTTTGGACAGCGAAACCAGCCCGTCCAGGTTGGCTGCAATCGCTGCCAGCGCATCCGCGTCGAAACCCTCTGCGTGATCGCCGTACCAGGCATGAAAGCGGAAATATCGCAAACTGCGCAGGTAATCTTCGCGGATCCGGTTTTCCGCAGTGCCGATAAAGCGCACCCGGCGCCGGGTGAGGTCCGCCAGACCGCCCAGCGGGTCGACGACTTCGCCATCCGGGCGGGCATAGATCGCATTCATTGTGAAATCGCGGCGGCGGGCATCCTCGGCGATATCGGTGGAATATGCCACCACGGCCCGGCGGCCATCGGTCGCTACATCCTTGCGGAAGGTGGTGATCTCATGCGGGATGCCGTTTTTGACGAGGGTCACGGTGCCGTGGTCGATCCCGGTCGGCACCGCCTTGATACCGGCACGGGCAGCCAGCTCCATCACCTGCTCCGGCCGCGCATCGGTGGCGATGTCCATATCTGAGACCGGTTCACCCAGCAGTGAATTGCGCACGCAGCCGCCGACAAACAGCACCTGCGCCCCATCCGCAGTGACAGCCTCGCACACCGCCTGAGTCGCCCGGTCCTTCAACCAAGGCTGATCTATCCGCATTTTTGCTCCATCCGTGCCGCAAGCCCGCGCAGCATACGCGCGGTGGCGCCCCAGATATAGTAGGGGCCATAGGGCACGGTATAATAGCGGCGCCGGGTGCCGCGCCAGCGGCGGGATTCGATGATGTAGTTCTCAAGACCCAGAACATGGTCCAGAGGCACGGAAAACACTTCCGCCACCTCACCGGCTTCCGGCCGCGCGGCAAAGTTTTCCTGGATCAGCGCAACAACCGGGGTCACTGCAAACCCGGTTACCGTTTCATGCTCCGGCAGGCAGCCGATGATCCTGGGCATATCCGGCGGCAGGCCGATCTCCTCCCAGGCTTCCCGCAGCGCTGCGGCACAAGCATCCTTGTCACCCGCATCCACCTTGCCGCCAGGAAAGGCGATCTGCCCCGGATGGTGCTTCAGCGCCGAAGAGCGCTTGGTCAGAATCAGCCGCGGCGCGCCAGAAGCAATGGAAACCGGGACCAGCACCCCGGCAGGGCGCAGCTTGCGCCCCTCCGGCAGCACGGTGCCAGGATTGAGATCAAAATCGGACGAGCCGCTGCCCTGGCGGTTCAGGGCGGCGGCAATCCGGTCCGTCAGATCCAGGTCAGGTTCACTCACTGGGCGGGTTTTCCGCATCAAATCCGACGCTCGACGGATCCAGGTCGTAATGCGCTCCGCAGAACTGGCAATCGGCAGTCACCCGGCCGTCGTCGGTAGTCATCTTCTCGATGTCCTTGGCCGAATAGATCGACAGGCTTTGCCGCACGCGGTCCTCTGAACAGGTACAGCCAAACCGCACCGGCTGGGTGTCGTAGACCCGCGGTTGTTCCTCGTGAAACAACCGGATCAGCAGATCCGTGGGTGTGACCGACGGGCCGATCAGTTCCAGCTCCTCCACCGTGCTCAGCAGCGTGGTGGCCCGATTCCAGTTCTCTTCCTCGTCCCCGGACATCAGGTCGCTGGCCTGCAGGACATCCCCCGTCCCTTCACTCTGCGCCGCAAAGGGGGAGGCTTTCGGCATGCTTTGCAGCATTACGCCACCCGCGCGCCAATGCTCCGCCACACCCGGTTCCGCCGACTTGCCGAAGCTCAGCTTGAACATGGTCGGCAGTTGTTCGGACTGCGCGAAATAGGCCTCTGCACACGCGCTCAGCGATTCGCCGGACAGCGGTGTGATCCCTTGGTAGGGCTGGGTGCCGTTGCCCTGGTCAATCAGAATGGCAAAATAGCCTTCGCCCACTTGGTCAAAGGGGTTGCTGTCTGTCAGACGGTCGCGGTCAAAACTGGCATAGGCGCGGATCTGGCCGATCTCACCTTCCTTTTGCGGCGCGTAGTAGTCGGTTGCAATCATCCGCACCGCACCCTTGGACTGCACCTGCAGCGACAGTTTCCAGCGCAGCGCCACCGTCTGGCCGATCAGCGCCGTCAGCAGAGCCATCTCCGCAACCAGCGCCTCAACCACGGGCGGGTAGTCATGCTGTTTCAGGATGCCGTCCAGAACGCCGTCCAGCCGCGCAACGCGGCCGCGCATATCCGATGCATCAAGCTGGAAGGGCAGGACGGTGTCGTCCCACGCGATTTTCGAACCAAGGGTCATGGGGTTTCCTTACGCGCCGGGTGTTGGCATACCGGGGCTATATAGGAGAAACGACAGCAGAGTGAAGGGGCCGGCCCGTGATCAGACGATTTGGCAACACGCCTCAGAAAGGCCAGCACTACCGGGTTCGTCCCGGAGCCTATGCGCTGCTGCCCCGCTACGGCAAGCTTTTGATCACCTGCCAGTATGATCCTCATCCCGATTTGCAGCTGCCCGGCGGCGGCATCGATCCGGGCGAGTCGCCAATCCCTGCGCTGCACCGCGAGGTCTATGAGGAAACCGGCTGGAGAATATCCACCCCGCGCAAGCTGGGAGTGTTCCGGCGGTTTGCCTATATGCCGGAATACGATCTTTGGGCTGAAAAGCTGTGCCACATCTACGTGGCCCGCCCGCTGCGCCGGATCGGCCCGCCTGCCGAAGAAGGGCATGAGGCGCTGTGGATCGACCCACAGATTGCTGCGCACCGGCTGGGCAATGCCGGCGACCGCCATTTCGCGGCGCAGCTCGCAGCGCGCATGTAGCAGCTCCAGTCAAACATTGCCGCAGACGCAAAAAGCCCGGCTGCAGCCAGGACACAATCAGGCAGAAGCGAATATCTGGATTACGGTCCTTGGTACTCAAACAAGGTGGCGGAGACGTCATCCTCCAGCCCGTGTTCCTTGCTCATCACCTGGGTGAGATGCCAGTAAAGGTCATCAAGGAATTCTTTACCGCTCTGCTCCGGACCGCATTTTCCAACCAGCTCCAGAAGGCCTTCGGGCTCCAGCATGGACCCATCCTCCAGCCTCGCTTCGGTGAAACCGTCCGAAAACAGCAGCAAACGGTCGCCATGCTCCATCACGAACTCTTCCTGACTGTAGCCGATGTCAGGAACCAGCCCAACCGGCACGCCGCCTTTGCCGATGAACTCCAAGTCACCGTTTTTGCGCAGCAGCAGCGGGTGCGGGTGGCCGGCCTGCACCATCTTGACGACACCGCTGCGCAGGTCGGCAATGCAGTAAGCCATGGTGAAATACTCTTCGATCCCGGTATCCGCGATCAGCCGCGCATTCAGCAGGCTGGCGACCTCTTCGGGCTGGCGCAGGGCATAGAAGCGGTTGAACCGCTTTTCCATCCCGACGTTCTGGTCGAAATAACTCGAAGAAAGATACCCGCCCAGCCGCGCCGTCATCATTGCAGAGGTGATGCCATGGCCGGACACATCAATCGAATAGAAGCCGATTCGGTTCACTCCCGGCGAAAACATCCCCACCAGATCGCCGCCAATATGGCCGCAGGGTTTCAGCAGCAGACTGACCGTGGAAGAGCCGAAGCTTTTGGACAGTTCCGGAACCAGCGATTCTTGGATCTTGCGTGCCTGGATCAGGTCCTTGTCGATCGCATCATAGACCCGTTGCAGTTCCCCCAGAGTTTCCGACACGATACGGTTTTTCTCTGACAGCTCCCGCTGCATCCGCAAGATACGTTCGCCGGCGGAGATCCTCGCTCGCAGCTCATCCGAGCTTACAGGCTTTGTCAAAAAATCGTCGGCCCCGGCATCAAGCCCCTCGGCGACTTCGTTTTTTTCGCTCTTGGAGGTAAGCAGAATGAAATAGGCATAGTCGTCACTGGGCCGGGCGCGGAAAGCGCGGCAGAACTCCAGCCCGTTCATGCCCGGCATCATCCAATCACTGAGAATCAGGTCGGGCGGATCCTGCTGGCAGATTTCCATAGCTGCCTCGCCGCTCTCAGCCTCGACGACCTCAAAGCCCCACTTCTTGAGGGATGCGACCAGGATGCGTCGTTGGAGGCGGCTGTCGTCCACAACCAGCACACGGCGTATTGATCCAGCCACTGCGTGGTCCTCGTTGTCCATCGAACTTTCTGGCAGCACCGAAGGCACCTCACAAATGGCAAAATCAGAAGATCTTGTGATACTATCGGTCCAGAGATTTAACAGGCGGTGAAGCCTAAAATTTGAGCTTCCTTCTTTATTTCACTATATTTTTACTGCAATCAACTTAAGAAAAGCGCACAGCGGAAGATCGTAAGGACGTATCACATGATTGACTGGCCACGCGTGACGGAGCTGCGCGAAGAAGTGGGTGCCGAGGACTTTGAGGAAGTAGTTGAAATCTTTCTGGAAGAGGTCGAAGAGGTCATTGGCAAACTGGAAGGCGGCGACCGCGGACAGCTGGAACAGGACCTGCACTTCCTGAAAGGCAGCGCTCTCAACCTCGGGTTTGACGAATTCTCTTCCATGTGCCTGGCAGGGGAACAAAAGTCGGCGCAAGGCGAGGCAGGCAGTGTCGACCTCTCGGCTATCATTGCCAACTTTCAAGCATCCAAGTCGGCGTTTCTGAGCGGCCTGTCCGAGAAATTCTGACGCTGGAAATCAGCGTCAGATCACGAACTGCGCCAGTGTCTCGTCCCGGGTGATGTCCGTATAGGTCATGCCTGCCGCATCCAGACGCGCAAACAGCTGTTCAAAGTTTTCCGGCCGCTTGGTTTCGATACCGATTAAAACCGAGCCGAAGTTCCGGGCCGACTTCTTCATATACTCAAAGCGGGCGATGTCATCCTCAGGACCGAGGATGCCCAGGAATTCCTTCAGCGCTCCGGGCCGCTGCGGCAGGCGCAAAATGAAGTATTTCTTCACCCCGGAATAGCGCTGCGCCCGTTCCTTTACCTCAGGCAGCCGCTCGAAATCGAAGTTTCCGCCTGAGGTGACGCAGACAACTGTCTTGCCGCGAATCCAGGAACGCACATCCTGCAGCGCCTCAACGGACAGCGCACCAGCCGGCTCCAAAACAATGCCCTCGACGTTCAGCATCTCGATGATGGTGGCGCAGATGCGGTCTTCGGAGATTGCCAGCACATCCGGCAGCGGCACGTCCTTCAGAATATCAAACGGCAGATCGCCGATCCGCCCCACCGCAGCGCCATCGACGAAGGTATCCACCGTGTCCAGCGGCACCGGTTTGCCCGCCGTCAGCGCCGCCCGCAGGCAGGCGCCGCCGTCCGGCTCCACAAACAGGCTGTGGACGTCTTCGCCAAACCAGGAGGAAACGCCCGCCGACATGCCGCCGCCGCCGACCGGCAGCAGCACATGATCGGGTGCCTTGCCCAGCTGCTCCTCAATCTCCACCGCGATGGAAGCCTGGCCTTCGATCACATCGGCATCATCGAACGGCGACAGGAAATGGCCGCCCTCCTGCGCGCACCAATCCTGCGCGGCAGCCAGGCAGACGTCGAAATAGTCGCCGACCAGATGGATTTCGATATTGTCGCCGCCGAACATCCGGGTCTTCTGGATTTTCTGCTGCGGCGTGGTGACCGGCATGAAGATCACCCCGCGCTTCCCCATATGGCGGCACATGAAAGCCACGCCCTGCGCGTGATTACCGGCTGATGCACAGACAAACAGTTCCTGATCCGGCTGCTTGCGCATCGCGTTCATCGCGCCGCGGATCTTGTAGGAGCGGACCGGGCTCAGGTCCTCCCGCTTGAGGTAGATGTCGGCGCCGAAACGTTCGGACAGATGCACGTTTCGCTGCAGCGGCGTTGCCGGGAACACGTCGCGCATCGCCTGCTCAGCGGCGCGGGCCTGGGTCTTGAAATCACTCATGTATCCTTCAGTGGCGCAAGCCCGCCTCCAAGGCAAGAGGCGGGCTTGAAAGCATACATAAGAATACCGGCCGTCAGACCGGTCGTCCCTCAACGTAATGACCGTAAAGGGTGGTCAGAATGCTGATGTTCAGCAGCGCCAGAGCAGCAGACACCAGGATTGAAACACCAGCGGCCAAAGATGGTGACACAGCTAGGGATTCGGCAATGAACTGTGCTGCATATTGCGCCGCAACCAAAATGGCAGCCAAACCCAATAGGTCACCAAAAGCGTTCCCGGTGAAGTTCCAAGCGTCGCGCAGGCCCATATCCGCACCTAGGGCTGCCGCAGGGAGAATGACAGAAAGCCTCAAAACGAGGTAGGTGACGAAAATTGCAATCGGCAGGTTGATCAATTGCAGTGCAGCCGGACCTGCCCCGCTGAGAATGGTTGTCACCAGGAGAACGAACAGCATGACAGGGATCATCATGCAGATAAGAACAAGCGCGATCTGCACAGAGCGGCCGAAATAGGCCATGATCCGGCTGCCTTGCATGTGCGGCATCCAGCCCTGCGGCATTTCCTCGAGCAGGACGAAGCGATGCCAGGCAACGACACTCCACATACCGATCAAGAGCGAAAGAACTACGACCAGAAAAAACGGGCCGCCGAGACCCGAGTCTTCCGGCAGCGGAGTTACCACGCCCCATTGCAAGAATTCCCACAAGCCCGTCGTTTTCAGAAACGTTGCAGACAGTGCCACGATCAGAAGCGTGGGGATCAAAAACACCCTCAGCATGTCGCTGAAATTCCGTGTCAGCATTCCAACTGAATGGCTGAACAGCGCCCAAGGTTTCATGAAAATCCGCTCCAGTTTGAAAATCTTGTTTGGCGCGGACCTTAGTTGCCACGCAGTCTGTGCGAAACCCCGGAAAACCTTGCCCTTGCGGCCAAAACCCGCTACGCCGCAGGCGTTCTGACCTGAGAGGGAATTCCATGTCCGCGCCCAAGAAAGTTGTGCTCGCCTATTCCGGCGGCCTCGACACCTCGATCATCCTGAAATGGCTGCAGACCGAATACGGCTGCGAAGTTGTCACCTTCACCGCCGATCTCGGCCAGGGTGAGGAACTGGAGCCCGCCCGCAAGAAAGCGGAAATGCTGGGCATCAAGCCGGAAAACATCTTCATCGAAGATGTGCGCGAGGAATTTGTCCGCGACTTCGTGTTCCCGATGTTCCGCGCCAATGCGGTTTACGAGGGCCTCTACCTGCTGGGCACCTCGATCGCCCGCCCGCTGATCTCCAAGCGGTTGGTTGAGATTGCAGAGGCCACCGGTGCCGACGCGGTTGCGCACGGCGCCACCGGCAAGGGCAACGACCAGGTCCGCTTCGAACTGGCAGCCTATGCGCTGAACCCCGAAATCAAGGTGATCGCGCCCTGGCGTGAATGGAACCTGTCCTCTCGCACCAAGCTGCTGGAATTTGCCGAGGCGCACCAGATCCCGATCGCCAAGGACAAGCGCGGCGAGGCTCCCTTCTCGGTCGATGCCAACCTGCTGCACACCTCCTCCGAGGGCAAGGTGCTGGAGGACCCGGCGGAAATGGCGCCCGATTACGTCTACCAGCGCACCGTCCACCCCGAAGAGGCGCCGGACACCCCGGAGTTCATCGAGATCACCTTTGAAAAGGGTGATCCGGTTGCCATCAATGGCGAGGCGATGAGCCCGGCAACCATTCTGACCGAACTGAACGAGTACGGCCGCAAGCACGGCATCGGCCGCCTCGACCTGGTCGAAGGCCGTTTTGTCGGCATGAAGTCCCGCGGCATCTATGAGACCCCGGGTGGCACCATCATGCTGGAAGCCCACCGCGGCATCGAGTCCATCACCATGGACCGCGGCGCAATGCACCTTAAGGACCAGTTGATGCCGCAGTACGCAGAGCTGATCTACAACGGTTTCTGGTACAGCCCCGAGCGTGAAATGCTGCAGGCGGCTATCGACAAGAGCCAGGAGTTCGTGTCCGGCACCGTGCGCGTGAAGCTGTACAAGGGTCTGGCTTCCACCGTTGGCCGCTGGTCGGACAATTCGCTCTACTCCGAAGCACATGTGACTTTCGAAGAAGACGCCGGCGCCTACGACCAGAAGGACGCCGCAGGCTTTATCCAGCTGAATGCCCTGCGTCTCAAACTGCTGGCTGCCCGCGAACGCCGGATCAAGAAGTGAGTGACCAAGACGGCATAGACGGCGAATTCGAGGACGATTTCGCGGAAGAGCTGGACATGTTCGTCGAAGCTCAGGACACCGTCTGGACGGCTGTCCTGAGCGAACTCTCTGCAGGAAAAAAGACGAGCCACTGGATGTGGTTTGTCTTTCCCCAGCTGGCTGAGCTTGGCCGGTCCCATATGGCGCAGCTTTACGGGATCGAAGACCTGACCGAAGCCACAGCCTATTTGAACCACGAGATACTGCGCGCCCGACTGGTCGAGGTCAGCCTGCTGATGCTGTCTCATCAGGGCGCGGATGCCGCACAGATCCTTGGCGGCATCGACGCCAAGAAACTGCGCTCCTCGATGACGTTGTTTGCCGCCGTCCCTGGCGCACCGGTGGAATTCCAGCAGGTTCTGGATGCCTTTTACGGCGGCCAGCCTTGCCCGCTGACCAAGACCGCACTTGCCGCGGCGTAATCCTTCCGCCTCTCCCGCGGTCAATCTTGCCCGGTTTTATCCCTCTGCCTAACCCTTTCGTATAGCGAGGGAGGACGAGATGGCATTGGACGATATTGCGGCTGGAATCCGGGACGGTCTGGCCGGGAAGAGTTTCGACGGGTCGCTGAAATTCGATTGCGGAACGGATGGTGTGATTGTCCTGTCGGAAGGAAGCGCCTGCACAGACGACCGCGAAACGGATTGCACGCTGCGGCTGTCGGCTGAAAACCTGAAAAAGCTGCTGACCGGAAACCTCAATCCGATGACCGCCGTCATGATGGGAAAGATCAAGATTTCCGGCGACATGGGCGTTGCGATGAAACTGAGCAAGCTGATCAGCTGATCCATTTCGAGCGGCAAGTTTCCTGGGCTGAGCGCCACAAGGGCGAGGGGAAGCACTCCTCAGCCCGTCAGATTTTGGCCGCCTTCATTTGCTCGTAATAGGGCATCGCTGCCTGCAAGACCGGCTGCAAATCCTCCGGCACGTCCGGCAAGGGGCCTTCAGGGCCGGCGAATCCGGTGGAAGTCCAGACAGCGCCATACCAATGGGCAGCCCAGACCCCGTCGTCCTTGTGGCCGCCCTTCGGCCAATTCAGCATCTTCGGCGAATACGGCATTCCAATCATCTCGCACAGCTGCTCCAGCTTGGCGGCTGGATCCTCGCGGATGTCATGGCTGTCCACCACTACCGGCCCCTGACCCCAGCTGCGCACCAGATCAAACAGCTCCGCCTGCTGGCGGAAGCCGATGTCCTCCAGCACCGGGTTCTCCCGTTTCGCTGCATAAGACGCGATCACCCGCGCCGGATGGCGGATCAGAAAGACGTTGGTGACATCCCGCATCCATTCCCGCGGAACCCCTTGGATCATGTGCTGGGTCATGTGTTTCTGGTAATAGAACGGCTTGGCCGCCGGCACCGGCCCCAACAGCGCCTGCGCCACGGTCTCAGGATCCTGCGGCTGGCTTTCCAGGATTTCCGCGCGCATCGGATGGTCGAGGCCCGTCATCGCCAGATAGGCCGCGTAAAACGGCTCATCCACAACGGCGCAATCGCCGCGGTTGCCAAAGGCATACATCATTGCCGTCGACAGGTTCCGCGGCCCGGACCACATGGCAATCCGCATCAGGCGCACTCCTTCTCGATCAGCGCCTTGTAGAGACCGCGGATGCGCTCTGTCATCGCGCCCATCTGCCCGTCGCCGATCTGCCGGCCATCAATACTGCCCACAGGGGTTTGGGCGCCGAAGGTTCCGGTGAGAAAGGCTTCATCCGCACCGTAGGTGTCCACCAAAGAGTAGTTCCTCTCATAGACCGGGATGCCGTTGCCGCGGCAAAGATCAATCACTTTCTGCCGGGTGATGCCGTTCATGCAGTAGTCCCCGGTGGAGGTCCAAACCTCTCCCTTGCGCACGATGAAGAAGTTGCAGGCGTTGGTGGTGTTCACAAAACCATTCACATCCAGCATCAGCGCCTCATCCGCACCGGCCTTCTCTGCTGCGATGCAGGCGAGGATGCAATTCAGCTTGGAATGGGAGTTGAGCTTGGGATCCTGCGTCATTGGCAGACCGCGGAGATGCGGCACTGTCGCCAGCTTGATCGGGCGCGGCAGATTGGGGCGGGAATGCTCCATGATAATGGTCATCGTCGGCCCCTGGCGCGACAGTGAAGGATGCTGGAACGGCCGGGTTTTCACGCCGCGCGTCACCATCAGCCGGGCATGGGCATCGGTCGTCATCCCATTGGCTGATTGTGTCTCTAACAAGGCCTTTCTGACACCATCGCGGTCAAGGCCAATATCCAGATCAATGGCCTTGGCCGCCTCGAACAGCCGGTCCAGATGCTCATCCATGAAAGCCCAGCGGCCATTGTAAAGCCGCAGCCCTTCCCACACGCCGTCGCCCAGCATGAAACCGCTGTCATAAACGCTGATTTTGGCCTCGGCCTTGGGCACAATTTCACCGTTCAGATAAATCAGTATCTCTTCGTTGCGCTGATCTTCTTCGGCCTGGTGGGTGCTCATCTTGTCGGTCATGGAATCCTCCTTGGCCGGCACGTTAGTAATACTGGATCCGGAATCCAAACGATAACGTGCTGTCACCAGTCCGTGAAATCCTGACTTGCCGGGTTGAGCCGAGACGCGGCAGCCGGCAGGCTGGCGGCAAGGCAAGATGGAGTCGGGAATGCAAATTCTGGAGAAATTGAAGCCGCTGGTTTTAACCGGTTTGATTGCCGTCTGGTTTTCTGCACACGGCAATCCGCTGCACGCGCAATCCACCGAAGTTCTGACCGTTGCCGGTGGCTGTTTCTGGTGCGTGGAGAGCGATTTCGAAAGCGTCCCGGGCGTAGTTGAAGCCGTATCGGGCTACACGGGTGGCACCACGGCAAACCCCACTTACAAGGACGTCACCCGCGGCGGCACCGGCCATTATGAGGCAGTTCAGATCGTCTTTGATCCTGCGAAAGTCTCTCGCGAGCGCCTTCTGGAGCTGTTCTTCCGCTCAGTTGACCCCACCGATCCCGGCGGCCAGTTCTGTGACCGTGGCGACAGCTACCGCACTGCGGTTTTTGTCTCTAACAGCCAAGAAAGGGCCCTAGCCGAACAAACGAAGGCGCAGGCGCAGCAAGATTTGGGGCAGAAGATCGTAACCCCAATACTTCCAGCCAAGACTTTCTATCAGGCCGAAGACTATCACCAGGATTATTACAAGGGCGACAGCCTAGTGTTCACCCGGTTCGGACCCAAGCGGCAGGCGGCAGCATACAAGCGCTACCGCCAGGCCTGCGGGCGCGACGCGAAGGTCGCGCAGCTTTGGGGCGACGCGGCTCCTTTTGCCAAAGGGCATTGAGCCTAGGCCGTCCGGTTTTAGAACCGGGCGGCTTGCACTTCCTTCAAGGTAGGAATGACATCAGCCGTGCCCCGTCGCGTGACCATAAGCGCCCCTGCCCGGCTGGCCTGCGCCATTGCTTCGGCAACCGTAAGGCCGAGATCCAAGCCAGACAGGACGTAACCAGTGAAGGTATCGCCTGCACCGGTTGTATCGACCGGCGTGACCGGCAAGGCGGGCACATCACTGACCACGCCCGTTTCCCCGTCGATATGCCGCGCGCCCTTGGCTCCCAGGGTGATGATCACATCCTTGACGCCCAGGCTGCCCGGCTCTTTTCCTGTGGCCTGCTGAAGCTGCTGGGCTTCGACCTCATTGAGGATCAGAAAATCCAGGCACGGAAGAACTGCCTGCACCGCTTCTGCGTCAAACGGTGCGGCTGCGTAGCAGACGCGCAACCCCATCTTCTGCCCCAGCTGCGCCGCCTCTGCCTGCATGCTGGTTTCATTCTGCATGACCAGAATATCACCGGCGCCCGCCCGGGACAGAGCCTGTTCCACCTGTTCCCGGCTCAGCGTCCTGTTAGCCCCAGGAAACAGAATGATCTGGTTTTC
Source organism: Leisingera sp. McT4-56 (assembly GCF_020514995.1). NCBI lineage: Bacteria > Pseudomonadati > Pseudomonadota > Alphaproteobacteria > Rhodobacterales > Roseobacteraceae > Leisingera > Leisingera sp. McT4-56. The sequence continues at coordinate 70,964 of NZ_JAJALF010000013.1, forward strand.
TCCCTCAGGTTCCACCGCGATGATGGCATGCCCGGTTGGAGTGTCCGCCTGGACGATGTGGCTGATGCCAACCCCATACTCCTCAAGACGCTTCACCGCCCAATCGCCGTCAGGCCCCACAGCACCGATATGGTGCACGTCGCTGCCTGCGCGGGTGGCGGCGACGGACATGTTGGCGCCCTTGCCGCCAAGAAAGCGGTCAAGGTTGAGGGCGGCAAGGGTTTCCCCCGCCGCCGGCAGATGCGGCAAGGTATAGACCATATCCGCATTGATAGAGCCGAGGTTCCAGATCGCCATGACAGATCACCCGATATTGCAGGCTGCCAGCACCGCCATGTTCAGAATGTCATTGGTGGTGGAGGTGGTCGAGCAAATCTGGATCGGCTTGTCGATGCCGGAAAGGATCGGGCCGATCACGGTGGCACCGCCCATCTCCTGCATCAGCTTGACCGAGATCGAGGCCGAGTGGCGGGCAGGCACGATCAGGATGTTGGCCGGGCCGGTCAGTCGCTGGAACGGATAATACCGCTGCGCGCGCTCGTTCAGAGCCACATCGACGGTCATCTCGCCTTCGTACTCGAAATTGACACCGCGCTGGTCCAGGACGGTCGGAGCAACATGCATTTTTTCAGCCCGCTCCGACACCGGATAGCCAAAGGTCGAGAAGCTGACAAAGGCAACCCGCGGCTCAAGGCCCATGTGGCGGGCCACCACAGCTGCACGCTCCGCGATGTTGGCCAGGTGGTTTTCATCCGGCCATTCGTGCACCAGCGTGTCGCCGATCAGCACGATCCGGCCCTTGTGCAGCAGCGCGGTCACGCCGGCCACGCCGTGATCGGCATCCGCGTCGAACACATGGTTGATCCGGTCCAGCACATGCGCCGACTTGCGGGTTGCGCCCGTCACCAGCCCGTCTCCGTGCCCATGCGCCAGCATCAGGCTGGAGAACACATGCCGGTCGCGGCCCACCAAGCGGTGAATATCCTTGCGGTCAAACCCTTTGCGCTGCAGGCGGTTATACAGGAAATCCTTGTACATCTCGAAATGCGGCGTGTTGGCGGCGTTCACCACTTCCAGTTCACGCACGGCGTCACCCAGGCCGGCCTTTTCCAGCTTACCGCGCACGTCATCCGGCCGGCCCACGACCAGCGATTTGCCGAAACCGGAACGCTGGTACATCACTGCGGCACGCAAGGCCCGCGGATCGTCGCCTTCGGCGAAGATCATCCGGGACTGGGCAGAGCGTGCCCGGGCATTCAGGCCGCGCAGGATCGAAGCGGTCGGGTCCATTCGTGATTTCAGGCCGACCTCATAGGCGTCCATATCCACGATCGGGCGGCGCGCCGCACCGGTATCCATCCCCGCCTTGGCCACGGCCGGCGGAATCCGGTGGATCAGCCGCGGATCAAATGGTGTCGGGATGATGTAGTCGCGGCCAAAGGTCAGCGACTTGCCATAGGCCAGCGCTACCTCGTCCGGCACATCCTCGCGCGCCAGCGCCGCCAGCGCATGGGCGCAGGCGATCTTCATCTCGTCGTTGATAGCGCGGGCATGGATGTCCAGCGCGCCGCGGAACAGGTAGGGGAAGCCAAGAACGTTGTTCACCTGGTTCGGATAATCCGACCGGCCGGTGGCAACGATGGCGTCCACCCGCACTTCATGTGCCTCTTCCGGTGTGATCTCCGGATCCGGGTTGGCCATCGCAAAGATCACCGGATTGTCGGCCATGGAGGCGACCATTTCCTGGGTCACTGCACCTTTGACCGAAACGCCGAGGAACACATCGGCACCGCGCATCGCCTCTTCCAAGGTACGAAGATCGGTGCTGACGGCATGCGCCGATTTCCACTGGTTCATGCCCTCGGTGCGGCCTTGGAAGATCACGCCCTTGGTGTCGCAGACGATACAGTTTTCGTGACGCGCACCCATCGCCTTCAGCAGTTCGATACAGGCAATGCCTGCCGCGCCGGCACCGTTCAGAACGATCTTCACATCCTCGATCTTCTTGCCCGAAAGATGCAGCGCGTTGATCAGACCCGCGGCACAAATAACAGCAGTGCCGTGCTGGTCGTCGTGGAACACCGGAATGTCCATCTCTTCCTTGAGCTTCTGCTCAATGATGAAACATTCGGGCGCCTTGATGTCTTCCAGGTTGATGCCGCCAAAGGTCGGCCCCATCAGCTTGACCGCCTTGATGAATTCGTCCGGGTCTTCCGTGTCCAGCTCGATATCGATCGAGTTCACATCGGCGAACCGTTTGAACAGGACGGATTTACCTTCCATGACCGGCTTGGAGCCCAGTGCCCCCAGGTTTCCCAGGCCCAGCACGGCGGTACCGTTGGAGATCACCGCGACAAGGTTGCCCTTGTTGGTGTAATCGTAAACGGTTTCGGGGTTCTCCGCGATTGCCTCGCAAGGCACCGCAACCCCCGGAGAATAGGCCAATGACAAATCCCGCTGGGTGGTCATCGGGACGGTCGCGTTGATCTCCCATTTGCCCGGAGACGGCTCCAGGTGAAACGCCAGGGCTTCTTCGTCGGTGATCTTGTTCTTAGGCATCTATTCTCATGTCCTCTCCTCGTCGCCGACCGTCTTAGCCCAGCGCACGGCGCCCCTCAATCCGCGGTTTCAAGAATCTGTATCGCCAGATTTTAGAAAAAAGCGGCCAAAAGACGATAAATACCGTCAGGTTTTCGCCTTAAAGCAGACCTCCAGATGCTGTAATTTATTAATAGGTATTAACGCGCACCTGTGTTCCAGGTGGCGCTGAGGCCTGGAATTCATCGGCCTGCAGGCAACGCTCAGAACGGCGTTTGTCCGCCCGCAGTGCGGGCTTTGGATCAAAGGAAAAGCGAGGAATGATAAGCTTTCACAGCAATTCCGGTGCGATGGTCGCCTTGCAGACTTTGGGGGGTGTCAATAGCCAGCTGAATACCGTGCAAGACAGCATATCCACCGGCCAGAACGTGAACACAGCACAGGATAATGCAGCCCTTTGGGCGATCTCCGAGATGATGAATTCGGACCTTTCCGGGCTGCGGTCAGTTTCGGACACTTTGTCGCTGGGCGAGGCCACCGTGGCGGTTGCCTCCGCCGGTGCTGAGCAAATTACCGAAACACTGGCAGAAATGCGGTCGCTGGCGGTGATGGCCGCCAGCGGAATGGGCGACTTCAGCAAATTCGAAGATGCCCTGGCGAAGAAGACCGAAAAGATCAATTCGATCATTTCCGCCTCCGGCTTCAACGGGGTAAACCTCCTGAGAACCGACGTCGACGGCGCTGGCGGCACTTCCCTTATCGTCCCGTCCGGGCTGTCAGGAGGCGGCAGCCTTTCAACGCTCAGCGTTGATGGGGTGGACTTTGAAGGCAGCCCGCAGTTTGACCTCGGCAGCCGCACCGCGGTCACCGACGGCGCCAGCGCTCTGGCCGCATTGGGTGAGATCGAAGGCTTCCTGTCCTACGCGATCGACAGTTCGGCTGCGTTAGGGGCCGGCGCCAATCAGCTTGCTGCCCAAGGGCAATTCGTTGGCAAACTGTCGGACTCCATCACCCAAGGCGTCAGTTCGATGATCGACACCAGCATTGAAGAGGCCGCGGCCAAGCTGCTGGCCTTGCAGTCTCAGCAGCAACTGAGCAGCCTGTCGCTTTCTATCGTCAACACGATGCCTGACACGCTGCGCAATCTCTACTGACAGCAGGCTGCCGCCGGGACCGCTGGCGGCAGCCATATCCGGGTTTTCCTCGGCCCCCCCCCATTGTAGATGTCTTGCAAAGACGACCCCGGGGGACCTCCAATGACCGTAACGCCCATGATGGCGCAGTATCTCGAAATCAAGGAAGCACATGCGGATGCTCTGCTTTTCTACCGGATGGGCGATTTCTACGAGATGTTCTTTGAGGACGCGGTCAATGCTGCCGAGGCGCTGGACATCGCACTGACAAAACGCGGCAAGCACAACGGAGAGGACATCCCGATGTGCGGCGTGCCGGTCCATGCCGCCGAAGGGTATCTGCTGACCCTGATCCGCAAGGGGTTCCGCGTGGCGGTTGGCGAACAACTGGAAAGCCCGGCCGAGGCCAAGAAACGTGGGTCCAAATCGGTTGTGAAACGCGATGTGGTGCGTCTGGTGACCCCCGGCACCCTGACCGAAGATTCCCTGCTCGAAGCCCGCCGCCACAATTTCCTGGTCTCCTATTCCGAACTGCGCGACGACGCTGCGCTGGCCTGGGCCGATATCTCCACCGGCGCATTTCACGTGATGCAGGTTGCGCGGGTGCGCCTGTCTCCGGAACTGGCCCGCCTTGCACCTTCGGAACTGATCGTTGCCGACGGCCCGGGCTATGATGCCACCCGCCCGCTGGCCGATGAATATAAGATCCCTTTGACCCCCCTGGGCAAGGCGAGCTTTGACAGCACCGCCGCCGAAAAACGCATCTGCACCCTGTTCAACGTCAGCGCGCTGGACGGCTTTGGAACCTTCACCCGCGCCGAAGTCTCGGCGATGGGCGCGCTGATCGACTACTTAGAAATCACCCAGAAGGGCAAACTGCCTTTGCTGCAGCCGCCGCAGCAGGAGGCTCAGGAGCGGGTGGTGCAGATCGACGCCGCCACCCGCCGCAATCTTGAACTGACGCGGTCCCTGTCCGGCGGCCGTGCCGGCTCCCTGCTGTCCGTCGTAGACCGGACCGTCACCCCGGGCGGCGCCCGTCTGCTGGAACAGCGGCTGTCCAGCCCTTCGCGCAATCTGGGCACTATCCACCAGCGGCTGGCTGCCCTGGATTTTACCGTCGAAAATACGCGTACCGCCGAAGACCTGCGCACCGCGCTGCGCAAGACACCGGACCTCGACCGCGCGCTCTCGCGTCTCGCGCTGGAACGCGGCGGCCCCCGGGATCTGGCCGCCATACGCAACGGCTTGTCCCAGGCAGAGGTGATCGCCGGCCTCTGCTCCGGTATGGATCTGCCGGACCTGATGTCAGGTGCCTTGTCCGATCTTCAAGGCTTCGACGGTCTGCTGTCCCTGCTGGACGCCGCGCTTGTGGCAGAACCACCGCTGCTGGCCCGCGATGGCGGCTTCATTGCAGCAGGCTATGATCCGGAACTGGACGAGGCCCGCACCCTGCGCGACGAAGGCCGGTCGGTCATCGCCTCGATGCAAAAGAAATACGCAGAACACACCGGCGTCGGCTCGCTGAAGATCAAGCACAACAACGTGCTGGGCTATTTCATCGAAACGACAGCGACACACGCGGACAAGATGATGTCGCCGCCGCTGAACGAGACCTACATCCACCGACAGACCACAGCCAACCAGGTCCGGTTCACCACGGTAGAGCTGAGCGAGATCGAAACCCGCATCCTGAATGCAGGCAACCTGGCGCTGGAGATCGAAAAGCGGCTCTATGCAAGGCTTTCCAGCGCCATTCTGGACAATGCCGCGCGTCTCAACACTGCTGCGCGGGGGCTGGCAGAACTGGACCTGCTGACCGGGTTGGCCGACCTGGCCCGCGGTGAGAACTGGACCCGCCCCAAGGTCGACAACAGCCGGGCGTTTCACGTGGAAGGCGGCCGCCACCCGGTTGTGGAACAGGCCCTGCGCCAGCAAGGCGGAGAGACCTTCGTCGCCAACGACTGCGATCTGTCAGCGCAGGACGGTGCCGCTGTCTGGCTGCTGACCGGCCCCAACATGGCCGGTAAATCGACCTTCCTGCGCCAGAATGCATTGATTGCCCTGCTCGCCCAGATGGGCAGCTATGTCCCGGCTGAGGCCGCACATATCGGCCTGGTCAGCCAGCTGTTCAGCCGCGTCGGTGCCTCCGACGACTTGGCCCGCGGCCGCTCGACCTTTATGGTGGAAATGGTCGAGACCGCCGCGATCCTGAACCAGGCGGATGACCGGGCGCTGGTGATTCTCGACGAAATCGGCCGCGGCACCGCCACCTATGACGGCCTGTCCATTGCCTGGGCGACACTGGAGCACCTGCACGAGGTGAACCGCTCCCGCGCGCTGTTTGCCACCCATTACCACGAACTGACTCAGCTTGCCGCCAAGCTGGACGGCGTCGACAACGCCACCGTTGCGGTCAAGGAATGGGAGGGCGAGGTCATCTTCCTGCACGAAGTGCGCAAAGGCGCTGCCGACCGGTCCTACGGTGTCCAGGTGGCCCAGCTCGCCGGCCTGCCTGCCTCCGTTGTTGCACGTGCACGCGACGTACTCGACATGCTGGAACAAGGCAGCCGTGAAGGCGGGTCCAAGGTCCAGATAGACGACCTGCCTCTCTTCGCAGCAGCACCGCCGCAGCAGCCCAAGGCACCGGCGGGCCCCTCTCCGGCCGAAGAGCTCCTCGCCGGCATCCATCCCGACGACCTCTCCCCGCGGGAAGCGCTGGAGATGCTCTACAAGCTCAAAGAAGCGGCAGGTTAAGAAAAAGGCAGGCCCGAACCGGACCTGCCTTTTCATCTTTCAGAAGTTACTCCGGCCGTAGGCACAGGCCCGTCAGGGCCTGTCCGCGTCAGCTGGCCGGCGTCGAGGACACGCCAACCTGCGCGGCCCGCAACAGGCGGTCATGCAGCATAAAACCTTCCGCAGACACCTGGATGATGTCGCCCGCCTTGGTGCCCGGCACCGGCGCCTCGAACATCGCTTCGTGCACTTGCGGATCGAACTTGTCGCCCACTTCCGGCGACACAATCCGGATACCGTGCTTCTCGAACACCCCCAGCAGCGAGCGCATGGTCAGTTCCACGCCCTCGATCAGGGCGGCGGAAACTTCGCGCTGCTCGTCGGTTGCCGCTTCGATCGCGCGTTTCATGTTGTCATAGACCGGCAGCATGTCGCGGGCCAGTTTCGAACCGCCATACTGTTCCGCCTCGCGGCGTGCCTTGTCACCGCGCTTGCGAGCGTTTTCCGCATCCGCCAGCGCCCGCATAAAGCGGTCCTTCAGCTCATCCCGTTCCGCCCGGAGCGCATCGATTTCCAGCGAGGCATCATCAAATTCCTCGGTCTGCGCTGCCAGCTCTTCAGCTTCGGCGGCGGCGATGTCGTCCAGAAAGTCTTCGTCCTTGAGCTCTGCCATGTTTCACCTCTAACTCCGGTCGGACAACAGTTTGCCGACCAGCTGTGCCGTGTAGTCCACGATCGGCACAATCCGTCCGTAATTCAGGCGCGTCGGGCCAATCACCCCAACCGCACCGATGATCTTTCGATCCGCGTTCATATAGGGAGACACCACCAAAGAGGAACCCGAAAGTGAGAAAAGTTTGTTCTCCGACCCGATAAAAATGCGCACGCCTTCGCCATCCTCGGTCAGTTCCAGGAATTCGGCGATGTCCCGCTTGCGTTCCAAATCGTCAAACAGCGTGCGGATCCGCTCCAGCTCCTCTGCCGCACCGGTCTCGGCCAATAGATTCGCACGCCCGCGCACAATCAGCCTGGCTTGTTCGCTGCCTTCTTCCTCCCAAACCGCCAGCCCGCTTTCAATCATTGCGTGTGCGAGGCTGTCAATTTCCTGACGCCGGGCCGAGATCTCCTTTTGGATCTGCCGTTGCACCTCGCTCAGCGTTTTTCCTTCGATCAGCGCATTCAGGAAATTCGCCGCCTCCCGCATCGAACTGGGCGTCTGCCCCGGCGGCGGTGTGAACAGCCGGTTCTCCACATGCCCGTCAGAAAACACCAGGACCACCAGCGCCCTGTCATGCGCCAGGGAGACAAACTCGATATGCCTGATCTCCGCCTCATGCTTGGGTGTCAGCACCAGAGAGGCGCCCTGCGTCACGCCCGACAGCGCCGCACCAACGCGGTCCAGCATGCCCCCGACATCGCCCGCATTCCGGCCAAGCGTCGCATCGATCTTCTCGCGGTCATTTGCGTTGAGGTCGCCTACCTCCAGCAATCCGTCAACAAACATCCTGAGCCCCATCTGCGTGGGCACTCTGCCCGCGCTGACATGCGGGCTGTCCAGCAGGCCCAGATATTCCAGGTCCTGCATCACGTTGCGCACGGTGGCGGCACTGACCTTTTCGCTCAGCGACCGGGTCAGGGTGCGGCTGCCAACCGGATCGCCGCTCTCCAGATAGCTCTCCACCACAGCCCGGAACACCTCCCGGGAGCGGTCATTCAGGTCCTTCAGAATGTTGTTCGGATCGCTCATCAGCCTACCAGCATTTCTTCCAGTCTAAACATAGGAACCCAGCGCCAAAATGTCATTAAAGAGCACTTCGGGAAAAGGTCAATCGGGCTTGCATAGCCCCGCGTCCGGGGGATATCCCCAAGCCAACAGCAAAAGGATGTGCCATGCGACCCTCAGGACGAGAACTGAATGAAATGCGCCCTGTCTCGATCGAGACCGGCTTCACCAAACACGCCGAGGGCTCCTGCCTGATCAAGGCCGGCGACACCCATGTCCTGTGCACCGCCACCATCGAAGACCGTGTGCCGCCTTTTATCAAGGGTACCGGTCTCGGATGGGTTACCGCTGAATACGGGATGCTGCCCCGTGCCACCAATACCCGGATGCGCCGCGAGGCTGCCTCTGGCAAGCAAGGCGGCCGCACCGTGGAAATCCAGCGCCTGATCGGCCGTGCGCTGCGGGCCGGCGTCGACCGTGTTGCCCTGGGCGAACGCCAGATCACCGTCGATTGCGACGTGCTGCAGGCCGACGGCGGAACCCGCTGCGCCTCGATCACCGGCGGCTGGGTCGCCCTGCGTCTGGCCGTCAACAAGCTGATGAAGGCCGGCGACGTTCAGATCGACCCCCTGATCGACCCGGTTTCTGCCGTGTCCTGCGGCATCTATGCCGGCCAGCCGGTGCTGGACTTGGACTACCCCGAGGATTCCGAAGCCGGCGTCGACGGCAACTTTATCATGACCGGATCCGGCAAGCTGATCGAAGTGCAGATGTCTGCAGAAGGTTCCGTCTTCTCCCGTGATCAGATGAACCAGCTGATGGATCTGGCAGCCAAGGGTACCACTGAACTGGCAGAAATGCAGAAGGCCGCCTGCAGATGACCCGCAAACTGGAAGGCGGCAAGCTGCTTGTCGCCACCCACAACAAAGGCAAGCTGAACGAGATCACCGAAATCCTCGCACCCTTCGGCGTGGAGGTCATTGGCGCCGGCGAGATGAACCTGCCGGAACCGGAGGAAACCGAGGATACATTCGTTGGCAATGCCCGCATCAAGGCCCACGCCGCCGCCGCGGCAACCGGCCTGCCGGCCCTGTCCGATGATTCTGGCATCACCATCGACGCACTGAACGGCGCGCCCGGGGTCTACACTGCCGACTGGGCAGAAACACCCAGTGGCCGCGACTTCAAACTGGCGATGACCCGCGCCAACGACGAACTGGCCGCGGCCGGCCCTGAAGCTCCCCGCACTGCCCAGTTCCGCTGCACTCTGGTGATTGCCTGGCCAGACGGCCACGACGAGGTGTTCGAAGGCGTGATGCCGGGGCAGCTGGTCTGGCCGATCCGGGGAGAGCACGGCTTCGGCTATGATCCGATGTTCCAGCCGGACGGCTACAGCGTCACCTGCGCTGAGATGGACCCGGCGGAGAAGAACAAGATCAGCCACCGCGGCAAGGCGGTTGCGCAGTTCGTCCAGGGCTGTTTCGGTGGATGACTGGCGCAATGGGGGCTTTGGCCTTTACGTGCATTGGCCCTTTTGCCAGGCCAAATGCCCCTATTGCGATTTCAACAGCCATGTTTCGGCAAAAATAGACCAGAACCTATGGATTAGTGCCTATCTGCAAGAACTCGACAGACTCTCGGAACAGCTTCAGGGCCGTGTTCTGAACTCCATTTTCTTTGGCGGCGGCACCCCTTCCCTGATGCAGCCGGAAACCGTGGCCGCAGTCATTGAGCGCGCACGTGAAATCTGGCCTTTTGCCAATGACATAGAGATCTCTCTTGAAGCCAACCCCGGGTCAGTCGAGGCCGGACGCTTTGCAGGCTACCGCGGCGCAGGCGTGAACCGAATCTCCATGGGCATTCAGGCCCTGAACGACGAAGACCTGCGCCGGCTTGGCCGCATTCATAGCGTTGCAGAAGCCAAGGCAGCTTTCGACGTAGCCCGCAAATGTTTTGACCGCGTTAGCTTTGACCTAATCTACGCGCGCCAGGGACAGACATTAGAAGCTTGGCAGGCAGAGCTGCGCGAAGCACTTTCCATGGCAATTGACCACCTGTCTCTTTACCAGCTCACAATCGAGGAAGGCACCGCCTTCGGCGACCGCTACGCGCGCGGCAAACTGCGCGGCCTGCCAGAAGATGACACCGCCGCGGACATGTACCAGGCCACCCAGGAAATCTGCGCCGGGTTCGGCATGGCCGGCTATGAAATCTCCAACCACGCCAAACCGGGCGCGGAATCCCGCCACAACCTGATCTACTGGCGCTATGGCGACTATGCCGGCATCGGCCCGGGCGCCCATGGGCGTCTGACTTTGAATGGCCAGCGTTATGCCACCGAAACCCATCTGGCGCCCGGGGCCTGGCTGAATGCGGTGAGCAAGGGCAGCGGAGAATCCCTGCGCGAGCTTCTGAACAGGGAAGATGCTGCGGCTGAATACCTCATGATGGGGATGCGCCTGTCCGAAGGTCTGGATATGGCACGCTACAACCAGCTTTCAGGCCACAAACTACCGGAAGACCGGCTGGATGACCTTGCACAAATGGGTATGGTGACTATCTCTGACCAGAGGCTTCGCGCGACTGACCAGGGCCGCGCGGTATTGAATGCGGTACTCCGCGAACTCTTGATGGATTGAAGCAATGCGTTTCCTCTACGCCGGCCTTGGACTGTTTTGCGTCGCTCTGGCCGTCATCGGCATTGTTCTCCCCCTGCTCCCCACCGTCCCATTCCTGCTGCTCGCGGCGTTCTTCTTCGCCAACTCCTCAGAGCGCCTGCATAACTGGATCGTCGCCCACAATGTGTTTGGTCCGATGATCATGGATTGGCGCGATCATGGCGCCATCCGGCCGGGCGCAAAAAAGGCGGCAACCCTGTCGATTGCCGCCGTCTTTGGCCTGTCTCTGCTGCTGGGTGCCCCGGGTCACGTTCTGGGGATTCAAGCAGTGGTTCTGTCCGCCGTGCTTATCTTCATCTGGACCCGGCCTAACGGCTGAGCAGATTGCACAGTTCATCCAGCTGATCCAGGGACTCGTAGCTGATCGTCACCGCGCCCGCCTCACCGCCAGGTTTATGGTCGATCGAGACTTTCATTTTCAGCATCGCTGACAGGTCGCCTTCCAGCGCCCGGGTGTCGGCATCCTTTTCCGGCGCCTTGCGCGCTTTCTTTGCGCCGCCTGACTGGATACCCGCGGCATCCTTCTTGACCAATGCTTCAGTCGCACGGACAGACAGGCCGCCTTTCACAATCTTGGTTGCAAGTTCCGAAGCATTATCGGACGTGATCAGAGCCCGCGCATGGCCTGCCGACAACTTCCGCTCCTGCACCAGGATCTGGACATCTTCCGGCAGATGCAAAAGCCGGACCAGGTTGGCAATGTGGCTGCGGCTTTTGCCGAGCGCTTCTGCCATCTTTTCCTGGGTATGGCCGAACTTTTCCATCAGCTGCTTGTAGCTCTGCGCCTCTTCCATCGCGTTCAGATCGGAGCGCTGGATGTTTTCGATGATGGCAACTTCCATCATCTCCAGGTCAGAGTAGTCCCGGATCAGCACCGGAACTTCATGCAGCTGGGCAGCCTGTGAAGCCCGCCAGCGGCGTTCCCCGGCTACAATCTCGTATTTTCCACCAGGCCTTGGCCGCACGATCAGCGGTTGCAGGACGCCCTTCTCCTTGATGGAGGCCGTCAGATCATCCAGATCTTCCTGCAGGAACTGCCGGCGCGGCTGGTTCGGGTTGGCAATCACATTTTCAATGGGCACCAGAATTTCTGCATTGCGGGGTGCCTCAGCCTGCGTGCTTACTGGCGCAGGGTTCACATCTGCCATCAATGCCGACAACCCCCGGCCAAGCCCGCGCGGTTTTGTCTTTTTCTCTGCCATGGTTGCCTCCGGTTAGTGTTCTTCATTTACGCTGCTATCTTGTGATGCTTATTCAGGAGTTCTTCTGCCAGAGCCCGGTATGCCTGTGCGCCGAGGGAGTTTGTGTCATAGTTCAGAACCGGCTGCGCATAAGACGGGGCTTCGCTGACCCGGACGTTGCGCGGAATCTTCGTCTGGAACACAAGGTCTCCAAGATTATCCCGGGCATCCTGTTCAACCTGCTGGGACAGGTTGTTTCTCCGGTCGAACATGGTCAGAACGATCCCCTCGATCCGAAGATTGGGATTTGCCGACTGGCGCACTTCGCGAATGGTGAGCATCAACTGCGTCACCCCTTCCAAGGCGAAAAACTCGCTCTGCAAAGGGACCAGGACAGAATGCGCGGCAACCATTGCGTTGACAGTCAGCAAGTTCAGGGACGGCGGGCAATCGATCAGCACATAGTCCCAGTCGTATTCGTCCATAGCCGTTTGCCTTAGCGCGTCATGCAGCAGAAAGCTCCGCTTTTCATTGGTGAACAGCTCAATATCTGCAGAACTCAGATCAACAGTTGCCGGTATGATGCACAGGTCCTCGATCTCTGTTTGGCGGATAACGTCCTGGAGAGACGCGTCTTCCACCAGGAGATCATAGGAGGTGAGATCCCGCTCAGACGGTTCTATTCCCAATCCTGTCGAAGCGTTGCCTTGCGGATCGAGGTCCACCACCAGCACGCGCAGACCGCATTCAACCAAAGCCGCGGCAAGGTTAATTGCCGTTGTTGTCTTCCCCACCCCGCCCTTCTGATTTGCGACCGCGATGATACGAGGCCCCTCAGGGCGGGAATAATCAGACACGTTCAACTCCCCAGATTTTCAGGATAACTGCTTCGGGCTCAGTCAGACTTTTAACGGGTTCCACTTCGAACCGCCATCGCTGCCGCGCGTTATCCACTTCTTTTTTCCAGTTCTGCCCCTTTGGAAAAAGCGCGACGCCATCCTCCGCAAGATGCCGCTGCGAAAACTCCAGAAGGTCAGAAAGATCCGCCAAGGCGCGCGCCGACAAGACCCCTGCCCCCTGAGGATCCACCTTTTCGATCCGGTCGGAAACAACCCTGACGGCTGCGCCACATTCCCGCGCCGCACTACGGAGAAATGCTGATTTCCGCTGATCGCTTTCAATGAGGGTCACTTCCATGTCCGGCGCTTCCTCGGCAGCCATCAAAGCAACGATAAGGCCGGGAAATCCTCCACCGCTGCCGATATCCACCCAGCGGGAGGGCGCCGGAGCACAGCGGAAGATTTGGACGGAGTCAGCTATATGCCGGGTCCAGAGGTGCTCCAGGCTGGACCGTGATACGAGGTTGATCTTTGGGTTCCACTTCCGTATTACGCCCTCAAACAGCTCCAGGCGCCCCATTGTTTCACGTGAAACATTGAGCGCCTTCCACAATCCACTGTTGATCATGCAGATTTCTCCTGCCGGACCTTGTCCTTTCGCAGCCGCGCGAGGATCAGCGCCAAGGCCGCCGGCGTCATGCCTTCAATCCGGGCAGCCTGCGCAAGTGTCTCCGGGCGGGCCTGCTTCAGTTTTTGCTGGATCTCATTCGACAATCCCTCAATCCCCTCATAGACGAAGTCACCGGGGATCCGGTGCCCTTCATCACGCTTCAGCGCGGAAACCTCCCGTTCCTGGCGCGTGATATAGTTCGCATAAAGCGCGTCACGCTCGAGTTGCCGGCAGATATCCAGAGAAACGGTATTTAACCCGGGCATAAGCGGCAGCAAATCTTCGAAGCTCACGTCAGGGAACGCAAGAACATCCAGCCCGGTTCGGCGGTTGCCGTCTTGATTGATCCGTATTCCGGCCTCGGAAATCTGTTTCGGTGTGAACGTCTGTGCTTCCAGAACTTCCCGCGCGGCCGACAATTGCTCGCTCTTATCCAGAAAGGCGCGTCGGCGCTCCTCTCCAACGCAGCCCAGGTCAATCGCCATTGGCGTCAGCCTCTGATCTGCATTGTCGGCACGCAGGGACAGCCGGAACTCCGCCCGGGACGTAAACATCCGGTATGGCTCGGCGACACCGTTTGTGGTGAGATCATCGATCATCACCCCGATATAGCTATTGGCCCGGCTGAAAGTCACTGGTTGTTCACCTTTTGCTCGGAGCGCAGCGTTCAGGCCGGCAACAAGACCTTGCGCCGCGGCTTCCTCATAACCGGTAGTTCCGTTGATCTGGCCGGCGAGATACAGCCCCGGGATATCCTTCAGAGCAAGATCCAACTGCAGCGCGCGGGGATCGACGTAATCATATTCGATTGCGTAACCGGGCTGCAGGATGACCGCGTTCTCCAGGCCTCTGATCGACCTGACATAGGCCTCCTGAATGTCCTGCGGCAGGCTGGTTGAAATGCCGTTCGGGTATACCGTGTGGTCCGACACTCCCTCCGGCTCGAGGAATATCTGATGAGAGTCCTTGTCAGAAAACCGGACGATCTTGTCCTCGATTGATGGGCAATAACGCGGCCCGACCCCCTCAATATGGCCGCCATACATGGCCGACCGCCCCAGATTACGGCGGATAATCTCATGGGTTTCCGCGTTAGTGTGGGTAATACCGCAAGATACCTGCTGAGTTTGGAGCGACTTCGTCAGAAATGAGAAGAACACCGGATCATCATCGCCGGGCTGAGCGTCCAGAATATCCCAATTGATTGTGCGCCCGTCCAGCCGCGGCGGCGTACCGGTTTTCAGCCGGCCCAGCGGCAGTTCAAAACTGTCCAGCCGCTCCGCCAGCCTCACGGACGGCTTATCCCCCATCCGTCCGCCTGGTTTGGACACATCCCCGATATGAATAACGCCACGGAGGAAGGTTCCGGATGTCAGAATCACTGCTTTTGCGGGGATCTCGCTGCCATCCGCCAGAATCACGCCGGCGACCTGGCCACCCGCCATGAGGAAGTCCGTGACCTCCCCTTCGACAATATCCAAATCCCGCTGCGCTTCCGTCAGACGCAGCATTTCCTGCCGGTAAATTTTTCTGTCAGACTGAGCACGCGGCCCCTGTACCGCCGGCCCCTTGCGGCGGTTCAGCAAGCGGAACTGAATACCGGCGCGATCGGCGACGCGGCCCATCACCCCGTCCATGGCGTCGATTTCCCGCACAAGATGCCCCTTGCCAAGGCCGCCGATGGCCGGATTGCAGGACATCACCCCGATACCGCCCCGGTAAAGCGTCACCAGTGCGGTGGCGGCTCCCATCCGCGCGGACGCATGAGCAGCCTCGGTGCCGGCGTGGCCGCCGCCAACTACAACAACGTCGTACGATGAATGTTTCACGTGAAACACTCCTTCACTTTCCCAGACAGAAACTAGAGAAAATCTCATCCAGGAGATTTTCAACCCCAATGCGGCCCACCAGCATTTCAAGGGCCCGGATGGCTGAACGCATCTCTTCAGCAGCAATATCATAGAACTCAGGGCCGCGCTTCAGAATTTCCTGCGCTTCTCTGAGGCTGACAGCAGCGGACAGCATTGCGTCCCGGTGGCGGGCCCTTGTGGCGATGCCGGCCTGGGCCGAGCGCGCCTTCAGAACCTTAGACACATGATCAACCAGACGATCGACCCCCTGCCCCGAACGGCCGGAGATTGCGCCGCCGGCGTCCGGCCGCAAATCTGCCTTTGGACGCAACCGGATATCCCCCTGGCGCATTTCGACATCCAGGACCTCGCCATCTTCGGCCAGGAAGACGCGAAGATCAGCATCTTCCGCCCGACGGCGGGCCAGGGCAATACCGATCCCCTCAACATGGTCTTCGGTATCCCGCAGGCCGGCGGTGTCGAGCAGGGTAACCGGCAGCCCCGCCAGGTCCATGCGGACTTCGATGATGTCCCGGGTAGTTCCGGCGTATTCCGACGTGATGGCGGCTTCCCTGCCGGCAAGCGCGTTCAGCAGCGTGGACTTCCCGACATTGGGGGCGCCGACGATCGCAACTTCAAAACCGGTTCGGATCCGTTCGGCTATCCTGACGCCGGCAGTCTCCCGGTCCAAGCCGGCTTGGACTTCTGCCAAAAGCGCTGTGACCTCAGGTGTTACGTCGACAGGCACCTCTTCGTCTGCGAAGTCAATGGTTACTTCGATCAGAGAGGCCGCCCTGATCAACTTTTCGCGCCAGGCCTCTGCCTCTTTTCCAAGCCCGCCGGCGAGAATAACTTGCGCCTGCTTGCGCTGTGCCTCGGTCTCCGCGTCTATAAGATCGGCCAGACCCTCGACCTGTGCCAGATCCAGATTGCCGTTTTCCAGGGCGCGGCGGGTGAATTCACCCGGCTCGGCCATCCTTAGCCCATCGATTCGCCCAAGCGTTTCAAGCAAGGCGGAAACAACCGCTGTGCTTCCATGTGTTTGAAATTCAACGGTATTTTCACCTGTGAAGCTGCTGGGAGCAGTAAAGCTCAGGACCAGAGCCTCGTCCAGGCGTTCACCTGATTCGTCTTGCAGGATTCGCAGGCTGGTGCCCCGCGCCGGCAGATCGCCGCCGCAAAGCTGCGCGCCGGCAGCAAGCGCCAAAGGGCCGGAGACGCGGATCACCGCGACCCCGGCCTTCCCTTGTGCGGAGGCCAGCGCAAAGATCGTGTCCATGGGGTGGCCTTTCTCTCTTGCCGGCCCGGATCAGGTGTTCATCGAGTCGAAGAACTCGGAATTCGACTTGGTCTGCTTCAGCTTGGACAGCAGGAACTCGATGGCGTCGGTGGTACCCATCGGGTTCAGGATCCGGCGCAGAACAAAGGTCTTTGCCAGATCGCCCTTGTCGACCAGCAAGTCCTCTTTCCGGGTGCCGGATTTGAGAATGTCGATTGCCGGGAACACGCGTTTGTCGGCAATCTTGCGGTCCAGAACGATCTCCGAGTTGCCGGTGCCTTTGAATTCTTCAAAGATCACCTCGTCCATGCGCGAGCCGGTGTCGATCAGCGCAGTGGCGATAATGGTGAGCGATCCACCCTCTTCGATATTCCGCGCGGCACCAAAGAAACGTTTGGGGCGCTGCAGAGCATTTGCATCGACACCGCCGGTCAGAACTTTACCCGAGGACGGCACAACTGTGTTAAACGCTCTACCAAGTCTTGTGATGGAGTCGAGAAGAATCACAACATCTCGCTTGTGCTCCACCAGCCGCTTGGCCTTTTCGATGACCATTTCGGAAACCGCAACGTGGCGTGTCGCCGGCTCGTCGAAAGTGGAGGATACGACCTCCCCCTTCACCGAGCGCTGCATGTCCGTTACCTCTTCCGGGCGTTCGTCGATCAGCAGGACGATCAGATAGCATTCCGGGTGGTTCTTTTCGATCGAATGGGCAATGTTCTGCAGGATCACCGTTTTACCGGTCCGCGGCGGCGCCACGATCAGCGAACGCTGGCCCTTGCCGATCGGTGCAACCAGGTCGATCACCCGGGCAGAGCGGTCCTTGATGGTCGGATCCTCGATCTCCATCTTCAGGCGCTCATCCGGGTAAAGCGGCGTCAGGTTGTCAAAGGCGATCTTGTGGCGGGCCTTCTCAGGCTCCTCGAAGTTGATCTTGGTGACATTTGTCAGCGCGAAATAGCGCTCAGTCTCCAACGGCGCCTTGATCTGGCCTTCGACCGTGTCACCGGTGCGCAGGGAATACTGGCGGATCATGTCGGGGGAGACATAGATATCATCCGGGCCAGGCAGATAGTTTGCTTCCGGAGAACGCAGGAAACCGAAGCCGTCCTGCAGCACTTCCAGCACACCGTCGCCGCCGATGTCCCAGCCTTCATCCGCGCGTTCCCGCAGGATCTGGAACATCATCTCGCCCTTGCGCATGGTCGAGGCGTTTTCGATCTCAAGCTCCTCGGCCATCGCCAGCAGCGCTTTTGGGCTTTTCGCCTTGAGATCGGACAGATTCAGGGATTGCACGGTCATATAGATACGGCCTCTACTCCCCGCTTACCCGGGGGTCGGTCACACGACAGGTTTGGAAAACACGGTTGCCCGGACGGGCCCGCTGAGAGCCATACATAGGGACTCGTTTCAGATGAGTCAAACGCCGGCTGCAAACGTTTCGCAGCCACAGCCCCCACCCCAGCACCGCTGCGTCAGAATTTGAAGATGACCGAGATCACAATCACCGCCATCAGGACCGTCGGCACCTCGTTCATCATCCTGAACTGCCGCCCCGTCAGCGTATTGCGTCCATCTTTGAAATCCCGGTGGCGAAACAGCAGCCAATGATGAAACCAGGTCATCGCGATAACGGACACGCCCTTGGTCCAGGGCCACAGATAGCTCCAGTCGACAATGCCGGGGGTCAGCACGATGAACAGCCCTGCGGCCCAGGAGACATACATTGCCGGGCGCATGATGATCCTGAGAAGCTTTTCTTCCATGGTCAGGAAGATCGGCAAAGCCTCCTGAACCTTCTCTGCCTGCTCCACGTGATACACATACAGACGGGGGAGATAGAATAGACCGGCCATCCAGCTGAGCACCGCCATGATGTGCAGCGACTTGGCATATGGGTAGAGCGTGAACATCAGATCGCTCAGGTCCATGGGCTGTTCTCCCCGGTCAGATCGGACCACCCTAATAAATAAAGAAATATTAGAAGGATGATGTTTTTGTAGTGTGCGTGGATTCCAGTGGATAACTGAATCTTCCTTCGCTTATCCCCAGCAGGGATAAGATTCCAGCGCACATGGGACAGAAGCCGCGAAAATTTCCTTACCGTCTTGTAAACAAGGCTTGTTAAGGTGCGGTTTACCAATCTGAACTTGGGGATAACGCCGGGATGATCCGGGGAGAGCCGGCATATCCACGGATTCAAAGTTATCCTGACTCACAAAGGACGACTCAGCCGGCTGAATCCTGAGATTTGCGTCAACCCCTGGAGTCTTTACTTAACCGCGGAAAACCATACAAAACGTCCTGAAACGATCTGCTTCTTTCCCACGGGGTTTTCCACATGACTGCCCACATTGTGCTGGCCTCCGGCTCCGAAATCCGGGCGCATCTGCTGCGCCAGGCGGGCATAGAATTCGACTGCGATGTTCCGCGCCTGGACGAGGATGCGATCAAATCGGCGCTGCTGGCCGAAGAAGCGCCGCCGCGGGACATCGCCGATGCGCTGGCAGAGGCGAAAGCGCGCAAGATCAGCGGCAAACACCCGGGAAGACTGGTGCTGGGCTGTGATCAGGTGCTTGATTTCGAAGGAAGTCTTTTATCCAAACCCGCCAGCGCAGAAGAAGCGCTGCGCCAGCTCCAGGCGATGCGCGGCAAACGCCACATGCTGCTGTCCGCGGCCGTGATTTACCGGGACGGCGAACCCATATGGCGGCATGTCGGGCAAGTCCGCCTGGTGATGCGTAAATGCTCTGACACCTATCTGGCGGATTATGTCAGTCGGAACTGGGACAGCATCCGCCACGCCGTTGGCGCGTATAAGCTGGAGGAGGAAGGTGTCCGGTTGTTCGCCAGTATCGACGGCAGCTACTTTAATGTCTTGGGATTGCCGCTTATGGAGCTTATCAGTTACCTGGGTCTTCAAGGGGTGATTGAGCAATGACAGAAGCAAGAATCCCGCTCGCCGGCGTTATTGGCTGTCCTGTCGCGCATTCCAAATCCCCGCAGCTTCATGGCCACTGGCTGAAGACGTATGGCATTGCAGGCCATTATGTTCCGATGCAGGTGGAGCCGGATGACCTGGCTGAAACCATCCAGGCGATGCCAAAGATGGGTTTCGTTGGCGCCAATGTCACCATTCCGCATAAGGAAGCGGTGATGGAGATCGCCGGCAAGGTGACGGACCGGGCTAAACTGATAGGTGCCGCCAACACACTGATCTTCCGCGAGGATGGAACGGTCATGGCCGACAATACCGACGGCTATGGATTCATCACCAACCTGCATCAGGGGGCACCGGACTGGGATCCGCAGACTGGACCTGCCGTCGTGCTGGGCGCTGGCGGGGCCTGCCGGGCCGTTGTCGCCTCGCTGTTGGAGGCCGGCGTGCCGGAAATCCTGCTGTCCAACCGCACCCGCGGCCGCGCTGATCAGCTGCACAAGGACTTCGGCGACCGGGTCAAAGTGGTGGAATGGGTTCAGGCCGGAAATGTCATCGAAGAAGGTGCGCTGATCGTGAACACCACCTCGCTTGGCATGGTGGGCAAGCCGCGTCTGCGGGTTCCATTGGACGGCCTGCAGCCAAGCGCGGTGGTGACCGACCTTATCTATGCGCCATTGAAAACCGATCTGTTGCAAACGGCAGAGGACGCGGGTTGCACCGTGGTCGACGGGCTGGGCATGCTGCTGCACCAGGCGGTGCCTGGGTTTGAGCGCTGGTTCGGCCACCGCCCGGAAGTTGACGCTGCCACGCGGGAAGCGGTGCTCGGATGAGTTTCAGCCTTGGCCTCACCGGCTCCATCGGCATGGGCAAAAGCACTACGGCCCAGCTATTCGCTGCGCAAGGCTGCGCGGTCTGGGACGCGGATGCAGCGGTGCACCGGCTTTATGGCAAGGGGGGCGCTGCGGTTCAGCCTATGCAGGCGGCCTTTCCTGAGGCGGTAGAGAATGGCGAGGTCAGCCGCACCGCGCTGAAGCGGATAATCGGTAACGATCCGGAGGCGCTGAAGCGCATCGAGGCCATCGTGCATCCGCTGGTCGCTCAGGACCGGGCGGCGTTCCGGGCAACGGCCCAAAGCGACATTCTGGTGTTCGACATCCCGCTGCTGTTTGAAACTGGCGGCTATGCGGAAATGGATGCGGTGGCCTGCGTGACAGTGGATGCACAGACCCAGCAACAGCGGGTTCTTGCCCGCGGCACGATGACGGTTGAGCAATTCCGGCATATTCTGCAGAAACAGATACCGATCGAGGAGAAACTCTCCCGCGCCGACTATGTGATCGAGACAGATACGCTCGACCATGCCGTCGCACAGGTGGCAGAGATCCTCGCAGATATCAGGAGCAAGCTGGGCCATGCGTGAAATCGTTCTCGATACCGAAACCACCGGGTTTGATCCGTTTTCCGGGGACCGGATCGTCGAGATCGGCGCGGTGGAACTCTACAACCATATGCCGACCGGGGAAACGTTTCACGTTTACATCAACCCGGAACGGTCAATGCCGGCTGAGGCTTTTTCTGTCCATGGTATCGGCCCGGACCTGCTGGAACCGCCGCAGAAACCCGAACCCGGTGCGGTAACGCTGCGCGACAAGCCGGTCTTTGCCAAGGTCGGCCAGAAGTTCCTGGACTTTGTGCAGAATTCCAAGCTGGTCATTCACAATGCCAGCTTTGACATGAAATTCCTGAATGCGGAACTCGACTGGATGGGGCTGCCCAAATTGCCGATGGAACAGGCCATCGATACGCTGGCGATGGCGCGCCAGCGGTTTCCGGGCTCGCCGGCGACGCTGGATGCGCTCTGCCGCCGGTTCAATATCGACAACTCCAACCGAACCCTGCACGGGGCGCTTCTTGACTCCGAAATCCTTGCGGATGTCTATCTGGAGCTGATCGGCGGGCGGCAGCCCGATTTTGGCCTGTCAACGCAGACCTCCTCTGCAGGCAATGCGCAGGTGGAAGACGACTGGCGCCCTGCCCCGCGGCAGTCTCCGCTGCCGCCGCGGATCACCGCGGAAGAACTGGCATCACATGAGGCGTTTGTCGAAAAAATGGGCGACGGCGCTTTGTGGAAAGCGTCATGAGCTTTAAGAAAGCCGCCAAAGAAAAACGCCGCTGAATTTCAGCGGCGTTTTCTGTTTCAAAGGATTGACACCTTACTGCGGCGTTGCCGCAGCCGCAGCCTCTTGCTGGCGGCGGGCCAGTTCGTTGCGGTAGATCCCGACAAAGTCGATGTTGTCCAGGTTCAGCGGCGGGAAGCCGCCGTCGCGGGTCACGTCGGACACGATGCGGCGCAGGAACGGGAAGGTCATGCGCGGGCACTCGATCAGCAGGAACGGATGCAGCTGATCCTCCGGCACGCCGACGATGTTGAAGACGCCGACATATTCCAGCTCCAGCACGAACAAGACGTTGCCGCTTTCCTTGTTTTTGGACTCGACGGTCAGTTTGGTGACAACCTCATACTGGTTCTCGGCCGAGCGCTTTTTCGCATCCAGATTCACCTGCACGCTGACGTCGGGCTGAACCTCGCCGCCGGTGCCTTTCTGCGCCATCACGTTTTCGAACGACATGTCGCGGATGAACTGGGCCAGAACGTTCATCTGGACTTGCGGCTGCTGCTGGGCTTCGCCGTTTTCGGCCATCGGGATACTCCTGAAAATATGCTTTGGACCGTGCTTAACAGCTTGGTCCGGCCAGCTCAACGGGGCCCGTCGACCCAGCCCGACGGGCCGCTGGGCCGCTGTCCTGGCGTCACATCTTCGTAATCGCCGTCGATGATGTCATCCGGCCTGCCGGCGGTGCCGGGATAGTGCCGGCCCTGCATGCTGCCTGGCCCCATCTGGAACTGCGCCACAGTGACACGGGCGCGAATGTAGCGGTAGACCGCCAGCCGCACGGGCGGCGCCAGCAGGAGAAAGCCGGCGGCATCGGTGAAGAAGCCCGGGGTCAGCAGCAATGCGCCAGCAAACAGGATCATCGCCCCATGGGCCAAAGGTTCCGCCGGATCCGACAATTGCTGGAAGGATGACCGCAGCTGACCCATTGCCATGCGCCCCTGGGTCTTCACCAGCCAGGTGCCCAGCACTGCGGTCAGCACCACGATGGCCAGTGTCGGCCACAGGCCGATGGCGCCGCCGACTTGAATAAACAAAGCAATTTCAATGATGGGAACCATCAGAAAGGCCAGGAAGAGATACATGAGGGTTTCCTTGCGATCATACACCCGGGCGGTAGACTTGCCCCCGCCCGTCACCTACATAAGACCTGACCGCTTTGGTTTCAAACAAAGCACGAACGCCTAGCATGAGGTATCCATGGAGTCGCCTGTGATTCAGCTTTTGGTTCTGGCCGGTATCGCCGTGTTTCTGATCCTGCGCTTGAAAAGCGTTCTGGGAACACGCGAAGGTTTCGAGAAACCGCCGCTGCCGAAGTCGGAAGCCAAGAGCCGCCGCCCGGATCTGGAAGTGATCGAAGGCGGCCCTGACCGCGACATCACGGATTATGTTGAAGAAGGCAGCACGCAGGCTCAGGCCCTGGCTGCGATGAAACGGGCTGAGCCCTCGTTCCAGGTGCAGGATTTCGTTCAGGGTGCCCGCGGCGCCTATGAGATGATCCTGATGGGGTTCGAACACGGCAATCTGGATGATATCCAGCCGTTCCTGGCGGAGGATGTGTTCGAAAGCTTCGTGGACGCCGTCGCACAGCGCGAAGACCAGGGTTACAAGATCGAGGCCGAATTCATCGGTGTGCGTGAAACTACCCTGTCCGATGCACGGTTTGACGCGCAGTCCGGGCGTGCGGAAATCACCATGCGTTTCGTGGGAGAGCTGACCTCGGTCGTGCGTGACCGCGGCGGTGACATCGTCGAGGGCGACCCCAAGGCGGTCAAACGCCAGAAGGACACCTGGGTTTTTGCCCGCACCATGGGCAGCGACGATCCCAACTGGCAGCTTGTCGCGACGGACGCATGATTGCGGCGCTTCGGGGGGCACTTGGGGCGGCTGCAATTGCAGGTGCCGCGATGACCGCCTCCGGGGCGCAATCCGAGACCGTGTCCAGCATACTGGACTTTGCCCAGCTGGATGGCTGGGCAGAGGATGATCATGCTGCAGCGCTGAAGGTCTTTCTGGAAACCTGCCTGGACCTTAAAGATCCTGACTGGGCGGCGCTGTGCAACGCTGCGCGATCCCAATCACCAGACGGTGCGCGGGCGTTTTTTGAGCTGTTTTTCCGCCCGGTGCTGATCGAGGACGGCAGCCCTGCCCTGTTCACCGGCTATTTCGAACCTGAACTGAACGGCTCGCGCTATCCCACTGGCCGCTTCCGCTATCCGGTCTACAAGATGCCGCCGGAAGCACGCAGCACTGATCTTTGGCTGCCGCGGCGGGACATTCTGACCGGAGGCGTGATGCGGGGCCGCGGGCTGGAGATTGCCTGGGTGGATGACCCGGTGGAGCTGTTCTTTTTGCAGATCCAGGGCTCTGGCCGGATCCGCCTGCCCGACGGGTCGACCATTCGCGTGGGGTACGGCGGGGCCAATGGCCACCCTTACAAGTCCATTGGCAAGGAACTGGTGCGCCGCGGCGTTTATAATGCCCACCAGGTGAGCGCGCAGGTGATCAAATCGTGGGTGCGGCGAAACCCGGCGGACGGCAAGGAGCTGCTGTTCCACAACCCGTCCTATGTGTTTTTCCGCGAGGTGCGCAAAGTGGCGGCGTCCAAGGGGCCGCTTGGCGCGATGAACCGCTCGGTCACACCAATGCGAACCATTGCCGCTGATCCGGCCTACACCCCGCTGGGCGCACCGGTTTGGGTGGAAAAGGACGGGCACATGCCGCTGCGCCGGCTGATGGTGGCGCAGGATACCGGTTCCGCGATCAAAGGGGCGCAGCGGGCCGACATCTTTGTCGGAACAGGCGACGACGCCGGTGAAGCCGCCGGCACGATGAAAGACCCGGGACGGATGGTTGTGCTGCTGCCGATCCAGCGGGCCTATGCGATGCTGCCGGAAGATCTTTGAATGACACGGCGCAAACTGACAGGAGATGAAATCGACCTCTGGCACAAGGTCGTGAAGCACACCGAGCGGCTGCACCCGGGTGCGCATTCCACTCCGCCAGCCCTGCCGATGCCGAAACCCAAACCGGTCAAGCAGCCAGAGCCGCGCCTGGCGCCGTTCAAGGTCGGAAGCAATGCCAAACCCAAGCCGGTGAAACACGACCTGAAGCCGTCGATTGCCCGCAACCTGGCCAGTGATCCGCTGCAGATGGACGAAAAGGCCTTCCGCCGGATGAAGCGCGGCAAGATCAGGCCGGAAGGCAAGCTGGACCTGCATGGCATGCGGATCGACACCGCGCATCCTGCGCTTACACGCTTCATCCTGTCGGCGCAGGCCTCTGGAAAGCGGCTGGTGCTGGTGGTGACCGGCAAAGGCAAGGACCGGGATGAACCGGGCCCGATGCCGGTGCCGCGCGGAGTGCTGCGCCACAAGGTGCCTCAGTGGCTGGCCTTGCCGCCGCTGTCGCAAGCGGTGATGCAGGTCACGCCGGCCCATGTCAGCCATGGCGGTGAAGGCGCCTACTACGTTTACCTCCGGCGCTGCCGCTGAGGGCTGTCATCTGTTGTCGGATGGCGGGAGTGCCAGCGCCACGGCAATGACGTTGTCCCGGACTATGATCTGGCCGGGCAGAATCCTGCGAAGCCCGTCCTGATCCCTCTCGAACGACTCTGTCGTTTCCCGGGCCCCCTTTAGCAGGGCCAGCAGCGCCGGCGAGGTCGCAGCAACAAAATGCTGCGATTCAGCTTCATCGGCAAATGCAGTGGTATCGATGACTTCTACCGGCAGTTCGCTGATTTCATCTATATTATTCAGATTGCCCAGCCGCGCGCGCCCGTCCAATCCGCGCAGACGTTGAGACAGGGTCAGAACGTTGTCTTTTTGCGATACGAAGATCACAAAAGGCTGCGGTACTTTGGCAAAGCGCTGCATCTGCGATTTGAACACGTCAACATCCAGGTCCGGTGACATCAGCACAACGCCGCCAAGGTTGCCGGCAGCCCAGCCGGGGGTCTTGATTTCAATCTGCCGCAGAGCCTCCATGGTCAGCAGGCCTCCCATGGAATGCGCAACCACGACAACCCGCCCGGCACCGGATGCACCCAGCTTGCGCAGCAGCATTTCCAGCCCGTCCCGGGCAAACAGAACGCTGTCTCCGTCGTAAGCATAGCCAAGCGCCTTGCCTTTGCTGGGCCAGGAATAGATCACTGTTGCGCCGGGAACATTGATGTCGTGGGTCAGCTGTGCGGCCCGGAACGCAGTCTCTGCCTGGGTGGAATTGAATCCATGCACAAAAACCGTGACGTCCCGCTCGCCGGCGGGAAATTTGGCCAGCTCCTGACGCAGCCTAGTGGAAAAGGCCGCTTCACTTTCGAATTTCCTGCGCCCGGCCATGGTGAACTCGGTAGTGGGATCCGGGTCCCCATAACCGAACTTCAGCGAGCCGGGCTTGTGTTCCGGCGGAATGGAGACCGTAAGTTCCAGAAGGCTGAATCCGTCGGTTCTCTCTGACCCGTATGTGCCATCCGGCAGCGGTTCGCGGTTTGTGGCGGCAAAGACGGTTTTCGGGGTGCCGATCTTCAAGGCGCTGGGGACTGTCGGCGAGAAGGACCTGTCCGCACAGCCCGCCAGTCCGATCAGTAGAAAAACGCAAACCGCGCGCAGGACCTGCTTCATGTTTGCCCCCAAATTCAAATGGCGGCAGGCTATCCGACCTGCCGCCATTGTCCAGTGGCTGCGACTGGCGCTGGCGGTTTACAGCACGTAACGGCTGACATCGGCGGAGCGCCCAAGCTCGCCAAGGTTCTTTTTCACAAATGCAGCATCAACCGTGACTGCCTCACCGGATCGGTCGGGCGCCGTGAACGAGAGCTCTTCGAAGACACGTTCCATCACGGTGTAGAGCCGCCGTGCGCCGATGTTTTCCACCGTCTGGTTCACCTCGGCCGCAATCTTGGCCAGCGCAGCGATACCGTCCTCCGTGAAAGTCACTTCGACTTCCTCGGTGCCCATCAGCGCAGTGTACTGCCGTGTCAGCGCGTTGTCGGTCTCGGTCAGGATGCGGACAAAGTCCTTTTCGGTCAGTGCCCTGAGGTTGACCCGGATCGGCAGGCGGCCCTGCAGCTCCGGCAGCAGGTCCGACGGTTTGGCGATGTGGAAGGCGCCGGAAGCAATGAACAGGATATGGTCGGTCTTGACCGGCCCGTGCTTGGTGCTGACGGTGGTGCCTTCGATCAGCGGCAGCAGGTCGCGCTGCACGCCTTCCCGGCTGACATCACCGCCGCGGGTCTCCTGGCGGGCGCAGACTTTGTCGATCTCATCCAGGAACACGATGCCGTTCTGTTCGACGGCCTCTAGAGCAGTGCGGGTGACGGTTTCGTCGTCCAGCAGCTTGTCGGCCTCTTCGCCGATCAGCACCTCATAGCTTTCGGCAACGGTCATCTTCTTGCGGGTGGTGCGCCCGCCCATCGCCTTGCCGAACAGGTCGCCAAGGTTCAGCATCCCCATGTTGCCGCCGCCGGGCTGGCCGGGGATTTCGAACATGCCCATCGGGTTAGAGGTGTCGGCCACGTCCAGCTCGATCACCGTGTCGTCCAGTTCACCTGCCTTCAGTTTCTTGCGGAACATCTCGCGGGTCGCTTCACGGGCATCGCTGCCGGCGATGGCTTCCACAACCCGGTCTTCCGCTGCCTTGTGGGCGTTGGCCTTCACGTCCTCGCGCATGTACTCGCGGGTCTGGGCAATGGCGCTGTCCACCAGATCGCGGATGATCTGCTCAACGTCCCGCCCGACATAGCCGACTTCGGTGAACTTGGTGGCTTCCACCTTGATGAAAGGCGCGCGCGCGAGTTTGGCCAGGCGGCGGGAAATCTCGGTCTTGCCGACGCCGGTGGGTCCGATCATCAGGATATTCTTGGGATACACCTCGTCGCGCAGGTCGTCAGCCAGCTGCTTGCGCCGCCAGCGGCTGCGCAGCGCCACCGCCACGGCGCGCTTGGCTTCCTTCTGGCCGATGATGAAGCGGTCCAGCTCCGAGACGATTTCGCGGGGGGTCAGATCGGTCATGTCAGTCCTTTCCAGGGCAAAACTTTTCAGAAAAAGTTTTGCTAAGAATCTTGAGGAAAATTCTTAGCCGCCGATAGTTTCGACGGTCAGGTTTCCGTTGGTGTAGACGCAGATATCGGCGGCGATGGCCATGGCATCCCGGGCCACGGTTTCGGCGGATCTATCGCTGTCCATCATGCCTCGGGCGGCAGCCAGGGCAAAATTGCCGCCGGAACCGATGGCAGCAACATCATGCTCAGGCTCCAGCACGTCGCCGACGCCGGTGATCACGAACATGTCGGTTCCGTCGGTCACAATCAGCATCGCTTCCAGCTTCTGCAGGTATTTGTCGGTGCGCCAGTCTTTGGCCAGTTCCACACTGGCGCGGGCCAATTGCCCGGGGGTGGCTTCCAGCTTGGCTTCCAGCCGTTCCAGCAGGGTGAACGCATCTGCGGTCGAGCCGGCAAAGCCCGCCACCACGTCAAAGCCGCCCGGCGACAGGCGGCGCACCTTGCGGGCGGTACCCTTGATCACTGTCTGCCCCAGCGATACCTGGCCGTCGCCGGCGATGACCACCTGGCCGTCCTTCTTGACACCTATGATAGTGGTGCCGTGCCAGCCGGGGAATTGATCGTCTGCCATAAATGCCTCCGTTAAGTTGCCCCCTATATGGAACCATCCCCACGCCGGCACAAGGGACAGGGCCGGATCCCGCGTGCTGCACCGGCTGCAAGGCTTTTTGCTGCTATGCAGAAAGCGCAAGGCGGGGCTGTTGAACCGGCAATTGCGGGACTCAGCTGCGCATCCTACATGGGGCTTACAACCGGCACAGGGTCGGCTGTTTCTCAGAAGGATATGCGCAAATGACGACCGCAAACATTCATGCGCCGCTCGGAGCAGTCACCGTTCTCCGTGTGGTCGACGCCATGACCAGCGTGAAAACCTCCATCGTGGAGTGGTACGAATCCCGTGAGACCCGCAAGGCACTGGCACAGCTGACTGATGCGCAGCTGGACGACATCGGCCTGAGCCGCGCCGACATCGCCAAGATCTGAGACTGAAATGGTCGAAGACTTAGAATGAGCCGCCCTGACATGGGCGGCTTTGTTCATTTTGGGGCGGTGATTTTGTATTTCCCAGCCTGATCCGGCAGCCAGGCCTCGATCGCAGCGGTTGCCACCACGTGGCGGCTGCCGGCGTCTGCATCCTCCACATCCAGCCCGCCCTTAACGGCGCGCACGCTGGCTCTGCCCCGCGGCAAATCCTGCGCCACCAGATCGCAATCCACCATCTCCGGCTGCTGCACGCCGATGGTCACCTCCACCCGCATTTCGCTGTGATCGATCCCAAGCTTGGCAAAAAGGGTGATCGAAGAATGGTGCAGCGCGTCCTGCACCGCGCGGCGGGCTGCCTTGGTGTAATCCTGGCCATAGAGGTCGTTGCCGGTACCCATTTCCAGGATGATGCGTTTTTCGCTCATTCCGCCGCCTCCAGGTCAAACGACACGATCACGGCTGCATTGGCGATCACGGTGCGCCCGCCGTTTGGTTTCCCGACGTCCAGCCCGCCTTCCACAACACGGATATTGGGCTGGCCGTAGGGGAAGATTTCCAGCAACGCCTCTGTGTCCACCGCCTCCGGTTTCTGTACGCCGATCTCGGCGTCGATGATCATGTCTTCCTTACGGAAATCGAACAGTTCCGCCATATTGACGGAGTTATGCCACAGCGCGTCTTTGATCGCCCGGCGGGCGGCTTCGGTATAGTCTTCGCGCCTCAGCGACGTGCCCATGCCGAATTCCACGAGAACCCTTGTCTTGGCCATGCTGCCTCCTAAAATTGTTCCAGCCCGGAACGTTGCAGTCCGCGGCACCAAAGGAAAGAGCCAGTTTCAGGCCGCCGGCTGAACCAGTGCGCAGGTATAAAAAAGGGCTGTCCCGCCGGGGACAGCCCTTGGAAATCCGTTTGGATCCGGCTTAGATCGACTCTTCGATCCAGCTCTGCAGCGCGGCCTTGGGGGCGGCGCCGGCGCGGTTGGAGATCACCTGGCCGTCCTTGAAGATAAACAGCGCCGGGATGCCGCGCACGCCCATGGCGGCAGCGGAGTTCGGATTGCTGTCAACGTCGACCTTGGCGATTTTCACCTTGCCGCCGAATTCCGCGGCAAGCTCTTCCAAAGCCGGGCCGATCTGTTTGCAGGGACCGCACCACTCGGCCCAGAAATCCACCACAACGGGGATATCGGAGTTCTTGACTTCGGCGTCAAAAGTGGCGTCGGTGACGGCTACGGTGGACATATGCATGTCTCCATGAGTGTGTGGCAACTGGAGTCGGAACCTATGTACGGCTTAACGGATCGTCAAGGTTCCAGACGCCGCATCAGCGCGGCTGTCACAAGTTCGTGCGGCAGCGGCATCAGCGTTGTCGTTCGGGTCCAAAGAAGCGCGGTTTCGACGGTGCGGCCAGGATAGATCTGCGCCAGCGCGTGGGCATAGGCGCCCATCTGGCGCAGCAGCCCTTCGGGGCATTGACCGGGTGTTGCAGGCACGGTGGCATTCGATTTGAAATCAACGGCCAAAACCCTGTCCGGTGTGACAATCAGGCGGTCGATGATGCCATGCAGGCGGGTCCCGTGCAGGTCCGCGGTTACAGTGACTTCAGCCAAAGTTTCCGGGGCGAAAATATGGGACAAGCCGGCGTTTTGCAGAACACCGGACGCCTCGGCGAGCAGTTCCGCAGTATCCTCGGCGTCCTGCAGAAGGTTGCCGGCTAGCTGCGGCCAGTGGGTTTCAGGCCGGCCCGACAGGTGCTCCAGCAGCAGGTGCAGCCGGCTGCCGCGGGCCTTGGCGGCATCCTCGTCCAGGCCCAGATCACCTGGCAAAGCCTTGGCTCCGCCCAGGTCAGAGGGGCTGAGCGCCGGCGCCGGCGCCTCATAGGTTCTGGCCGCGCGGGAGAAGACCTCTGGCAAGCAGTGTTTCACGGCTTCCTCGACCGGTTTTTCGATCAAAGGCAGACCGTCCCAGTCCCCGTGCTGCAGGCGCAATCCTGCCCCGCCAGGACAGTCAAGCTCGATTGCGCCGCCCTCGCGCATGGCGCGCTCTGTCATGCGGTACCAGCTTTCGCCCTGCTCGCCCGCGTCGCCGGCGGCAGCGACAATCAGCCACTTCTCTGCCCGTGTTAGAGCCACATACAGCAGCCGCAGGCGTTCATTCTGCAGCTTTTCCTGGGCAGCTTCACGGGCCGCCAGCATGGCGGCAGGCATCTGGTCCTTGCGCAGTTTCCAGACCGGGGTGCCCTCGGCCAGCATGATCTCCGCGTCCCGCGGGGCCTGGCGTTTGGCGGTGTCCGGCAAGATCACGATCGGCGCCTCCAGCCCCTTGGACCCATGCACCGACATCACCCGGATCATGTTGCCGGCGGCGCCCATCTGGCGTTTGATTTCCAGATCGTCAGTCTGCATCCAGACCAGAAACCCGGTGAGGCTGGGCACGTCGGTGCGCTCATAAGCCAGCGCCTGCGACAACAACGCGTTGATTCCATCCTCTGCCTCGGGCCCCAGCCGGCCCAGCAGCTTCTGGCGGCCGCCGTGGCGGGTCAGGATGCGTTCGATCAGGTCAAACGGGCGCAGGAAATCTGCATTGGCGCGCAGGTCATCCAGCACAGCCATGGTTTCCGGGAACTCCCCTGCCCGGTCGCGCAGCGCCGGCCACAGGTACATGGCCTCCCGCCGGTGCGCGAGATCGAACAGAGCCTGCTCCGTCCAGCCGAAAAGCGGCGATTTCAGTGCTTCCGCCAGCGACAGGGAGTCTTCCGGCAGCGCCAGGAACCGCAGCAGCGCGGCAATGTCCTTGACCGCCAGTTCCGCGCCGACCTTTAGCCGGTCAGCGCCGGCGATGGGCAGTTCCGCCTTCTTGCAAGCGCGGATGATTTCCGAGAACAGATCGGACCGGCGCTGCACCAGGATCAGGAAGTCGCCGGCCTGCACCGGACGGCGCTGAGAGGTGCCGCGTTCGGCGCCGTCCTCGGGGATGGTGACGCCGGTTTCAATCATCTGCTTGATCGACGCCGCAATCCGTTCTGCCAGGATCACCGTGTGGTGGCGGCTGCTGGGGCGGTCGACGGGGCTGGTCCAATCGGGATCCTCGTCATCCTCCACCTTCTCGACCACCGGCCAAAGGTCCACCCTGCCCGGCAGGTCCGACTTGAAAGCCCGGTGCAGCGCGTCCTTGCGGAAACCGGCGCGGGGACTGTCCTTGAACACCAGGTCGACCAGCTTCAGGATCGCAGCGGATGAGCGGAAAGAGAAATCGAGCGAGGCATCCTGCAGCCCTGCCCCGGTTTCCGCCAGCCGGTTGCCGAACTCCTGCTGCATCCGGTCAAAGGCATCCGGGTCAGCGCCCTGAAAGGAATAGATCGACTGTTTCTTGTCACCGACGACAAAGATGGTGCGCTCCACGTCCGAACGCGCGCCCTCGCCGGCGGTGAATTCCTGCGCCAGCTTTTCGATCACGTCCCATTGCACCGGACTGGTGTCCTGCGCTTCGTCCACCAGAATGTGGTCGATGCCGCCGTCCAGACGGTACAGCACCCAGGCGGCCACGCCCGGATCGTTCAGCAGTTGGCGCGCCTTCAGGATCAGGTCATCAAAGTCGAGCCAGCCGCGCAGCTGCTTGCGGCGCTCATATTCCGGCAGGAAGGCAGCGGCGAAACAGTGCAGATCGTGGCTCTTGCGAGCAGCGGTTAGCGCCAGACGTTTGGCGCGGGCATCCTCGACCCGCAGCATAAGCGGTTCCAGCTGATCCATCAGCGATAGATGCGCTTCGCGCAATTTCTTGGTCGGGAACTTGCCCACTTTGGCGGTGAATGGCTCCTTGGCGCTGGCCCCGGTCAGGAAAACACTTTCAAGCGTGCCCAGATCCGTGAGCGTTGGTTTGGTGATACCACTAAGCTTCACCCCCGCCTTCTGATCGGTCGAACCGCCGCGCCCCAGCATTTCACGGGTGCGTTGCAGCAGCTCTTCCTCGCCGCCCAGGAACACTAGGGATTTCAGCGCTGTTTCGTCGAATCCCGCGGGCAGGCCAAACAGGTCCAGCAGCCCGTCCCAGTCCAGCGGCTCGCCGAAATCGGCGCGGTGCTGGCAGATCGCGGAGGTCAGAGTCTCGAAGTCACTGTCGCTGACATGCCGCGCCAGGGCATCCACCAGAAGCGCCTCAGCTCCTTGAGCAAAATCCTCCATGATTTCCGCACGCAGCAGCTGGCCTGCGCGGTCGTCCATCTCGGAAAACTGCGGGCTGACGCCGGCCTCCAGCGGAAAGCGGCGCAGCAGCGAGGAACAGAAGGAATGGATGGTTTGGATCTTCAACCCACCCGGCGTCTCGATCGCGCGGGCAAACAGGGTGCGGGCCTTGGCCAGATCCTCAGCCGCAGTGTTGACTTCACCCAATTCGGTCAGCGCTGCGATAAGCGCCGGGTCTTCCAGCATCGCCCATTCACCGAGCCGCTTGAACAGCCGGTTCTGCATCTCGCTGGCGGCGGCCTTGGTATAGGTGAGGCACAGAATGTGCTGCGGCTGAACGCCCTTCAGCAGCAGCCGCGCCACCCGGTCGGTCAGCACCTTGGTCTTGCCGGAACCCGCGTTGGCCGCCAGCCAGGTGGAGGCATCAGGGCGGGCGGCGCGGAACTGCGCCTCGGAGGCGGCGTCGCGGATGGTCATGCCAGATCCTCCGGCTGCGGTTCAGCGCTGCGGTCCCATTCGCCGTAGCGCGCCAGGTGGTCGTAGTCGCCGGCGATGTCATCCCGGTGCACCATGCGGCGGCTCGAATACCCTTGTTCAGGCTCGAAATAGGCGCCGATCAAGGTGCGCAGCTCGTCCCAGACCTTGGCGGGCGGTTCTTCCTCCAGCGGAGCGCGCACCTCTTTCATGCTGCTGCCCAGCCCAATGAACAAGGCGCGTGCCACCTCCGCCGGGCCAAGATCGTCAAAGGCGCCCTCTTCGGCCATGGCGGCTTCGATCAGCAGTTGCTTTTCGAACTTCTTCTGCTGGGACTCGCTGGGCGGCGCGCCGGTCTTGTAGTCGTAAAGATGCAGGAACCCGCGCTCATCCATGTCGATCCGGTCAGCGCGGCAAGCAATGGTAAAGTCCAGCGGATCCAGCCGGGCGCTGCCCTTGGCTTCAAACGCAACCGGCTTGGCACGGGCCTGGCGCTCCTGCTCGGCCTGGACGAAGTCTCCGGAAATCTTGCGGATTCGGCTGTGCCACAGGAGGCGGGCAACCGGCCAGGGCACATGGGTTTCAAGCAGTTCACGGGTCTTTTCGATGAGCTGGCTGGTGGTCAGAAGGCTCGGATCTGCCTGGGCTTCCTTGATGAAATGCTCGAACACCTCATGCACCACAATCCCGCGCAGCAAGGCGTCGGGCTCCTGCACCAGCGGGTTAAGCGGCTTCAGCCGCAGCACATGCTTGGCGTAGATTGCATAAGGGTCACGGATGAGCCGCGGGATTTCCGTGATCGTCAGGCGGCGCGGGCGGGCCGCAACCGGCGGTCGCGGCGAGGGGCGCGGCATCTGCGGAATGGGCGTGGGCTCCTCCAGCGCGTCTGCCCAGCCGAGCCATTGCTGCCCTCTTGCACGCATCGCGTCCAGCGCATCGCGGCCGCCCTGGTCCGGCAGGCCGGACAGCAGGTTGGTCAGCCGGTTCAGCCAGCGCGAGGGTACGGTGTCGGCTTCCTCCGAGCGTTCAGCACGGATCAGCCAGACTTCTGGCGCCGCAATCGCCTGCTGGAAATCATGCGCCGACAGCCCGATGCGGCGTTCGGGCAGCAACAGGCCTGCCTGATTGCGCAACTGGCGGTTCAGCCAGGGATCGGGACTGGCGGCCTCCGGCCAGCTGCCTTCATTGAGGCCGCCCAGAATGACCAGATCGGCGCCCTGCACCCGGGCCTCCAGCGTACCCCAGATCATGATAGAGCCATAGGGCGCATCGCGGTCGCGCACCTCTCCCTGGCTCAGCAGCGCGCCCAGCAGGTCGGCGAAATCGCGGGCGGTCATCTCGCCGCCATAGGGGGCCTCAGTTTCCAGGTTTTCGATGCAGGCGAGCGCGGCCTGGCCGGCCTTCTTGTCCCACAGTGTGCCGGTGCCGTCCGTCTGGCTGCCGGCAGCGATGCGCTCGGCCAGATCACGCAGCCGTTCGACCCAATCGGTCAGGGGCAGGGTGCCGGCGATCTCCTGATCCGCGAAACAGGCGCTCAGCCAGCCGGTCCAGCCCGGTGTCAGCTGACGGCCCTTTTCAAAGCCGGCAAACGCCGCGGCATCGGGGAAGGGCGGTCCGTTGCGGCGCAAGGACAGCTCCAGCTCGCGGGTTTGGCGCAGGTGGTTGCCACGGTCCGCACCGTCATGGGTCAGCGGGTGCTTCAGCAGCGTCAGCAGGCTGTCGCAGGCCAGCGGCTTGCAGAACAGCCCCGCCACGTGGCGCAGAAACCTGCCCGGCGGCGACAGCTGTAGTGGCTGGCCGGCGGAATCATCCGGCAGGATGTCCCAGCGGTCCAGTGCGGCAGAGACCTGGCGTGTCAGCATCCGGTCGGGCGTGATCAGCGCAGCGGTCTGGCCGTCCTCCGCCGCCTGGCGCAGGCGCAGTGCAATGGCGAGCGCCTCGGCACGGGGGCTGGGAGCTTCGACAAGCGAAACGTTTTCCGTTGCGCTGTCCAGACCGGTCAGCTTGGGGCCTTCGCTCATCCAGGCGTCTGTCACCGGGGCCGGGCGCAATGCCAGCGAGACCAGCCGGTTGCGTTCGGGAGAGACCGGCGGGGTATCGGTCCAAGGCCGCACATCGCGCGGGGCCAGCTCTAGGTCTTTCATCAGCTTGTGGAACCGGTACTGAGGATGGTCTTCCGAGATCATCGGGTTATCCAGACCGCCCCAGACGTGATCCGGCTGATCGAAATCGAAACCGGGCAGCACCACGGCGCCTTGCGGCAGACGGGCAATGGCCTGCATCAGCATCAAGGTGGTGCCGCGGGACCCGGTGGAACCGGCCAGAATGACGGGGTGCAGCGGCGGGTTTTGCTGCCATTCCTCAATCAGGTTCAGAACCACCTGCCTCTGCCGCGCCTGGGCATCCATTGCGCCCTCGTGCAGGCCGGTGAACTCGTCGGCGATACCGATGAAGGCCTGCGCCCGCGCCCAATGGCCGGACATGTCCGAGACGTCCAGATCCCGGATGGCGTCGGTGCTGACACCTTCACCCTGCATCTCGTCGATCAGAGCCGCGAGGCTGTCAGAAAGGTCATAAAGTGACGCACGGGAGGCGAGGTCGGGCTGCGCATCCAGCAGCTTGGCGATCAGCTGCGACAGCTCCAGCCGGCGCCGCAGCGGGGGCAGGGCGGGCGGCAGCCCGTCCAGTGCAGCTCGATGTGCCAGATCGGTCAGCATCAGCATCCGCGGCAACAGCATTGCGGGGCCGTCGTCAAACAGGCTGCGGATACGCCGTGCCATGCGGGAGGTGTTGACGATCAGTTCAGCCCGGGCCAGCGCTTCCGGCGCCAGGTTCCGGGAGCGCTCCCGCAGCCCCTCGAACAGAGCGCGCGGGAAATCGACGCCGCAGGGCACGGCAAAGACGCGCGGTTTGGCGGATGGTTCAAACATCATCTGCGGCTATCAGGTCCTCGGCCAGTTTGATCCCTTCGGGATGGCCCACATCGCACCAGCGGCCGGGATATTCCAGCGCAAACAGCCGGCCGGCTGCAGCCATCCGGTTCCACAGGACATTGAGTGAGAATGCCTGTTCCTCTACTTCGTGCAGCCCCTCCGTTTTCAGGATCTGCACACCGCCATAGACCAGGTTTCCGCCGCGGCTGATACGGCCGTCGGCATCGGCTGAGAAATCGCCCTGCCCACTGCGTCCAGCGGTATTCGCAAGCTGCACACAGACCAAAAGCGCATCCATCCGGTCCGGGTCCCAAGCCTCTTGCGCCAATTGCAGCGGGTTTGGGCCTTTCCAGATGGCATCCGTGTTCATAGTGAAAACCGGGCCGCCGCCCAGCAGGGGCAGGGCATGACGCAACCCGCCGCCGGTATCGAGAATCTGGGGCACCTCATGGCTGATCAGCACGTTTTCAGGCTCTAAAAAGTCTTTTAGCGGCTCAGGCTTGTAATGCAGATTGGCTGCAATCCGGGCTGGCCGGACCGCCTTGGCCAAGTCCAGAGCATGGGCAATCAGCGGCCGGCCGGCAACTTCGATCATCGGTTTTGGCATGTCGCGGGTCAGCTCCCGCATCCGGGTGCCAAAGCCTGCGGCAAACAGCATGACGGCTTCGGGCGAGCGCTGCATCAGGGCCTCAGCTTGTCCAGGTTTTCCGGGGTTGGGGCAGGCAGGCTGTCACGCAAAAGGCCTGCCACCGGGGCCAGTGCCGAGTGGTCCAGCCCGCGGATGAAATGGTCCCAGACCCGCGGGATCAGATCCACATAGTGCGGTTTGCCGTAGTCGAGGCTGAGCCGGGCAAAGACACCCAGAATGCGCAGATTCCGCTGCACGCCCAGCACGGTATAGGCGGTGCGGAAGCCGGATTCATCGGCGCCGGCAGCTGTTATATAGCGGCTGATCATTTGCATCTCGATGCCGGCGGGCACGTCGCGGCGGGCGTCTTGCAGGAGAGAAACAAGATCATAGGCAGGGTGGCCTGCGCGTGCGTCCTGGAAATCCAGAAGGCCTACGCGGGCAACACCGTCCCGGTCCGGCAGCCACAGCAGGTTTTCAGCGTGGTAGTCCCGCTGCACCAGGACCGGATCGCCCTTCACCGTTTCGCGCAGGATGTCCTCGAACTGGTTCTCGAACCGTGACTGCAGCTCCGGGTCACGGCCGCCATGAATCCCATCGCGGTATTTCGACAGCGCAAGCCCGGCCATTTCCGCCATCAGCCGCGGGCCATAGGGTGCCAGCTCCGGCATCGGCGCCTGGTGGAGGGCAACCAGCGCGTCAGTTGCGGCTTCGTATAGTTCTCTTTCCAGCGCCGGCTCCCGTTCAATGACGCGCGCGTAGAGATCGTCGCCCAGATCCTCCAGCAGCAGAAAGCCATGCTCAACATCTTTTGCCAGGATCTCCGGGGCGCTGAGGCCCTGGGCACGGAGGTATTCGGCAATGCGGATGAAGGGGCGGACGTCCTCGCCCTTGTCCGGCGGCGCGTCCATCAGCACGACAGTCTCACCGGCTGAGCCGGTCAGCCGTTCATAGCGCCTGTTGGAGGCATCGCCAGCCAGCGGTGCGCATTGCCAGCTGGCATAGGCCGTTTCCGAGAGAAAGGTTTCGCGCAGGGAATTGCGGTCGGTCATGCGCAGATGCGCTCCATCAGGGGCTGCCATTTTACATCGCTCCAGCGGAGAGTCAGATGGCGGCGGTCTTCGTGTTCAGGGTCCAGCGCCAGCGTAAGATGCAAGGCGTGCGGCGGTGTCAGCTCCTGCAGCCGGTCAGGCCATTCGACCAGGCAGATTGCATTGTCAAAGGCTTCGGCCAGGCCCAGTTCCTCCAGCTCATCCAGGGAGGACAGCCGGTAGAGGTCGGTGTGCCAAAGCTCGCCGGCGGGAACATCATAAGTCTGCACCAGCGTAAAGGTGGGCGAGGGCACATCCTCTGGCTCTTCCATCAGAGACTGGATCAGGTGGCGTGCGAAATGGGTCTTTCCGGCGCCGATCACACCGTCCAGCAACAGGCAATCGCCGGGGTGAAGGGCTCCGGCGATCCGGGCGGCCAGCTGGGCCGTTTCCTCAGGTGAATTCAGCGTGCAGGCCGCAGTCTTTGTCGTCATGGCGGTACAATGGCGCCGCCGCCTGCCCGCTGCAAGCCGGTTTCCCGGCTCAGCTCTTGCTTGAAGCGGGGAAGCGCTCCTGGCCGGCCGGAAGAGCCGCAGTTTGCGGCGCCCGGAAACTGACCATAGTGGCGCCGTTCTGGATCGCAGTCACCTTGCAGACCATACGGGTGCCGTCGCGAAGCTGGATGTGCGACCACCAGGATTCGCGGCCATCGCATCCCGCCACAAAGTCGCGGATCTCGCCCCAGACAGGGGTCGGTGCGCAGGTGTCCTGCCAAACCCGGCTCGCGTCCATGATCGACACTTTGGCAAAGCTCGAATTGGGATCCATTTGCCAGAGGCTGTCATAGGTGCTGTTAGAGAAGGTCATGCTGCCGTCGCTGGCGAAAACCGCGATGCCCTCATCCATCTGATCCAGAATTGACTGGCCCATCTCCAGCTCGGAGCGGAACTGGCGGGTGAGGGTGACTTCGGCGGTAATGTCCTCGAACAGGAAGGCAATGGCGCCATCCGGGTGCGGTCGGCCCGAAACCTTGTAGACAGAGCCCGACGGCAGCGACCAGGTCTCCTGATAGCGGCCCTCGGCTGCGGCTTCCAGCAGGTCGGCCATCTGGTGGCGCCAGCTGGAATAGCTTTTCGGCTCCGGCATCATCCGCTGATCGCGCAGCCGGTCAAAGAAAGTAAGAAGGTTCGGACGCGAACTGAGGAAATTTGCCGGCAGCGCGGTGAGGTCGATCAGCACCGGGTTGAACAGAACCAGCTGCCGGTTGCGGTCGAAAATTGCCAGGCCGATAGACAGCTGGGCAAAGGTCTTGGCCAGCGTCTGGACAAAGTTGCGCTGGGCGACCTCGGCATCGACGACGGCGTTCACGTCGACCGCATGGCACAGCCATCCGGCTTCGGTTTCGGTGGTTGAAACGTTGTACCACAGCTTCTTGTTGCTTTCCGGCAGCGGAATATAGATCCGCTCCGGCTTGCCGCTTGTCATCGGGTCGTGAAGGTCGGTGAACAAGGGGTCCGCAAAATCGGCGCCGCGGCCCCGGATTTTGTGGTTGAGGTTGTCGTAGGCAAGATTGGACCAGGTGACGCTGCCCTCTTCCGACTGCAGCCAGACCGGGTAGGGCGCCTGATGCACTGCGGCCCGCAGAGTGGTCAGCTCCTGATCCAGGGATTTGTTCTGCTCGTCCAGGGTGCTGCGGCGCAGCTGCACGCGCGTCACCCCGTCGATCCATTCGCAATGCGCCTCGCGGCTTTCGGCAGCGGCGGTGCCTGACAGCACCAGCGGCCCCACGTCTTTCAAATAGCCTGGCGACTGCGGCAGGCCGGGGTAGCTGCGGGACAGCTGGTCGCGCAGCATGCTCCAGTCGAAATTCTCCGCCTGATCACCGATGAACTTGCGGGCACCGGAGGACCAGCCGATCAGGCTGCTGTCATCGAACAGAAACACCGCATCGGTGCGGCCATCGCCGGCCAGAAGGTCGTGTTCCAGACCGTGCCGGCGGGGGGCGGGCGACAGCCACCAGACAGCCGCAGCAGCCGTTGCCGCGCAAAGGGCTGCCAGCACAAACCATTCCATCGAAGCGAAGTCCTGCATGTCTTCCTGCCTAGTTCAGCTCTTTTTTCACCCGTATGGTTCCCTAAAAATGGTTAAATGAAGTTTAATTGGTTGCCCAAAAGTGAATAGTTAAATTTCTAAAGGTAAATTTTTGCCGGTAACAGGGGCTCCTGCTTCCATGGCGTCGATTTTATTTCGCGGCCAGGCGACTTCGACGATGGCGCCGCGCCGGTTGCTGCTGCTGAGCGTCTGATAGGGGTCTGAGCCGTTTGCAAACCTCAGCTGGGCGCCGGTGCGCTGCAGCAGTGTCTTGGCGATGAACAGGCCCAGCCCCATCCCCTCGTATTCCGGGCGTTGCTTCCGCTCGCTTTCGCCCCGG
The DNA here is from genome assembly GCF_020514995.1 of Leisingera sp. McT4-56. NCBI lineage: Bacteria > Pseudomonadati > Pseudomonadota > Alphaproteobacteria > Rhodobacterales > Roseobacteraceae > Leisingera > Leisingera sp. McT4-56. The sequence continues at coordinate 111,422 of NZ_JAJALF010000013.1, forward strand.
CGGCGGCGCACAAAGGGGTCGCCTATGCGGCCCAGCAAATGCGGTGGAAATCCTTGGCCGTCGTCGCTGATCGTCAGAATAATCCGTTCGTTGTCCCAGGCCGCATCTATCCAGACGGTGGATTGCGAGAAATCGACGGCATTCTGAACCAGGTTGCGCAGCCCGTGGATGATTTCAGGTTTGCGCAACACCGTGGGCTGCTGAAAATCACCGCCTTCCAGCGGCTCCTCGTGGTAGAGGACTGCTTTGCCGCGGTGCATATGCGGCTCTGCCGCTTCTGTCACCAATGTCGAAAATGGGGCCTGGCGCAGGTGCAGGTCGTCTTTGCCGGCCCGGCCCATGCCGCGCAGGATATCGCGGCAGCGGTCGGCCTGTTCGCGGATCAGGGCAGCGTCCTCGCGCAGGTCCGGGCGGTCGTCCAGCTCCTCGATCAGCTCGGCGCTGGTCAGTTTTATGGTGGCCAGCGGGGTGCCCAGCTCATGCGCTGCCGCCGCCACCACGCCGCCGAGGTCGGTCAGCTTCTGCTCGCGCGACAGGGCCAGCTGGGTGGCGCTCAGCGCATCGGACATCAGCCGCATTTCGTTGCTGACCCGGAAGGAGTAGGCGCCGATAAACAGGATGGCGATGACGATGGCAATCCAGTTGCCAAAGATGAACACATCCGGGATCCGCAGGATGAAACCCTGCTCCGTGCGCAGCGGCAGGTGGAACTCCGCCATCAGGGTGACCAGGATGATGGCGGTTGCACCGATGATCAGGGTGGAGCGCAGCCCCATCACCGCGGCGGAAATCGTTACGGGGCCCAGCACAAGCAGGGCAAAGGGATTGTTCAGGCCGCCGGTCAGATACACCAGGAAGGCCAGCTGCAGCAGGTCGAAGAGCACCATGAGAAAGTTTTCAAACTCGCTCAGGCGCTTGTTTTCCGGAAAGGCGAAGACTGCGATCAGGTTGCCGGCGGCCGAAATGCCGATTGCCAGATAGCACAGGCCCAGTTCCAGCTGCAGGTTGAAGCGGTGCTGGGCCACGGCAATTGCGGTGATCTGCCCGGCAATTGCCACCCAGCGCAGCAGAATCAGCGTCCGCAACCGGATCCAGTGGCTGTGATCGTGGCTGCTCGGCAGCATGAAGAGGCGATCGCTCATTCGGTACCGGTGCTCCCTCAAATGTGACGCCGTGCGCCTGTTGCATCGGCTGTATTTCTTGATAGGTCTGGCGCCGCAAACGATCAACAACCCTTCCTATTCGAAAAGTGTGATCTCATGACCCGCGTTTATGCTCTCCTAGCCGCTGCTTTTGTCGCTGCCCTTGTGGGCGGTGCCTGGTTCCTGACGCGCGGGGGCAGCGGGGGTGACAAATTCGCGCAGTGCCGCAGCAGCCAGATCGCGGGCGGCGCTGATACCATTGGCGGGCCGTTTGAACTGGTCAACGCCAAGGGGGAAACGGTCACTGACCAAGATGTGATCACCGAACCGTCGATTGTCTACTTCGGCTATACATTCTGCCCGGATGTCTGCCCGATGGATGCCGCCCGCAACGCTGATGCTATCGACGTCCTGGCAGAGCGCGGCTACAGCGTTACGCCGGTGTTCATTTCCATCGACCCGGACCGCGATACACCAGAGGCCGTTGGTGATTTTGCCGCAAACCTGCACGAAAAGATGATCGGTCTGACCGGCTCGCTGGACCAGGTGAAGGCGGCCAGCAAGGCCTACAAGACCTATTTCAAGAAGAACGAAGGGGATGAGGAATACTACCTCGTCGACCATTCCACCTTCTCCTACCTGGTGCTGCCGGAGGCGGGTTTTGTGGAGTTCTTCCGCCGTGATGAAACCGCTGAGCAGATGGCTGACAAAACCGCCTGTTTCATAGAAAAAATCTGAGCCAGGATAGCTGTTTGACCTTTCCCCTCGCCCGGACATATTCTTGCGTGAACGGATAAGAACTTCGCGGAGGACCGGGCATGGCCGAAACTGCTCTGCAGGACATTGGACCCGACAAAACACTGCTGCTGGTCGATGATGACGAGCCTTTTCTGCGGCGTCTGGCAAAGGCAATGGAGAAGCGCGGCTTTGAGGTGGAAACCGCCGGCTCAGTCGCCGCGGGCAGCGCCATCGCAACGGCGCGGCCGCCGGCCTATGCGGTCGTCGACCTGCGGCTGGAGGACGGCAACGGCCTGGATGTGGTCGAAGTGCTGCGCGAGAAACGCCCTGACAGCCGGGTGGTAGTGCTGACCGGCTATGGCGCAATTGCCACGGCGGTTGCCGCGGTCAAGATCGGCGCAACGGATTACCTCTCCAAGCCGGCCGATGCCACCGACATCATGAATGCGCTGTTGTCCACCGGGGATGAGCTGCCGCCACCTCCCGAAAACCCGATGAGCGCCGACCGGGTGCGCTGGGAGCATATCCAGCGCATCTATGAGCTCTGCGACCGCAACGTTTCGGAAACCGCCCGGCGGCTGAACATGCACCGGCGCACCTTGCAGCGGATACTGGCCAAGCGCAGCCCGCGCTGATCCTCAGAGCTGCGACATCAGTTCCGCATGGCGGCGCAGGAACGCCATGCGGGTCTCCAACGGCGGCCGCAGCACGATATCCAGCCCCTCGACAATCTCCGGTTTCGGGGTGCCGAAGAACTTGCTGGCTTCCTTCTTTGAAAACCCGGCGATTTGCACGGCCTCCATCCAGGCGCTGACCTTGTCCGCCCGCTTGATCTGCGCCTTCACCGTCTTCGGCAGCGCAGCGGGCAGTCCGAACCGCAGATGGATGGCGGAGGTCAGCCGCTGGTCCAGATCGCCATAGCCCGGTCCCACAGCCGCCTTGACCGGCGAGATCATGTCGCCGATCACGTATTCCGGCGCATCGTGGAGCAGGGCGGCCAGCCGCCATTTGACCGGCGCCTTGGGCTGCATCCGGGCAAAGATATCTTCGACCAGCAGCGAATGCTCGGCCACCGAATAGGCAAAATCCCCCATCGTCTGGCCGTTCCAGCGCGCCACAAAGGCCAGCCCGTGGGCGATATCCTCAATCTCGATATCCACCGGTGTCGGATCCAGCAGATCCAGGCGGCGGCCGGACAACATGCGCTGCCAGGCACGGGCGGGTTTGGCGGGCATAGGGGATTCCTGTCGCTGCACTCAGCCTTTTGACTACCTGCTGCGGCCGGGCCGGGCAATGCTTGCCGTGTTTGGAGTGTTTGCGCGAACACGGGTGAGAACGCGCAGTTTATGCTCTGTGAGTTTGAAAAAGGCGCATTTCGCACCAATATTTAAAGTATAGAAGGGGCATTGCCCCCACAACGGCAAACCCCCTTTTCGTGACGTGGCACGCAATGGAAAGGAGTTTGTCATGTTCAAGCGTTTACTGGGTCTTTCACTGTTGTTCGGCATGGCAGCGACGGCGCCGCCCGCTCTTGCAGCCAGTTGCGGCGACCGGGAAGTTCTGACGCAGAAGCTGGAAAGCGGATATTCGGAACGTCTGACCGCTGGCGGATTGCAGAAATCCAGGCCTGAGGCCACTGTTATCGAAGTCTGGTCGTCGGATGAAACCGGAACCTTCACGGTTCTGGTCACACATGCAAACGGAATCAGCTGTGTTGTCGCAACCGGTTCATCCTTTTTCCATATCACTGAAAAACAGCCGGATCCGGGCACGCCGAGCTGATGCCGGCAGCCTGACAGGCTTTCCCCTACAGCCTGGCATTTGACGAAAAGCCAGAGCCATCGGCTCCGGCTGCGGGTATCTTCGTTGAATATCAACAATTGCAGTGCTAGGCCCTGCTGCAAGTGTACTCGTAACCGGAATGGAGCAGACTATGGCCGGGGATTATATCGTCAAGGACATCGCGCTGGCCGGGTTTGGCCGCAAGGAACTGGACATCGCCGAAACCGAAATGCCGGGCCTGATGGCTCTGCGCGAGGAGTATGGCGAAAGCAAACCGCTGAAGGGCGCGCGTATTGTTGGCTCGCTGCACATGACCATCCAGACCGCGGTTCTGATCGAAACACTGGTGGCGCTGGGCGCGGATGTGCGCTGGGCGTCCTGCAACATCTTCTCGACCCAGGATCACGCCGCCGCGGCAATTGCCGAAGCCGGCATTCCCGTATTTGCAATCAAGGGTCAGACCCTGGAAGAGCATTGGGATTACCTGGACAAATCCTTCATGTTCCCTGAAGGCGCGAACCTGATCCTGGACGATGGCGGCGACGCCACCCTCTATGTGCTGCTGGGCGCCCGCGCCGAAGCCGGCGAGGACATCATCCCGGTGCCGCAGTCCGAGGAAGAAGCGGTCATCAAGGCGCAGATCATGAAGCGCATGGAAGCATCGCCCGGCTGGTTCACCAAGACCCGCGATGCGATCCTGGGTGTCTCCGAGGAAACCACCACCGGCGTCCACCGCCTGTACGAGCTGCAGAAGAACGGCCAGCTGCCGTTCCCGGCGATCAACGTGAATGACTCGGTCACCAAGTCGAAGTTCGACAACAAATACGGCTGCAAGGAATCGCTGGTCGACGGCATCCGCCGCGCCACCGACACCATGATGGCCGGCAAGGTTGCCGTGGTCTGTGGTTATGGCGACGTGGGTAAAGGCTCCGCAGCTTCCCTGCGCGGCGCTGGCGCCCGTGTGAAAGTCACCGAAGCTGACCCGATCTGCGCTCTCCAGGCCGCCATGGATGGTTTCGAAGTCACCCTGCTGGAAGATGAAGTCGCCACTGCTGACATCTTCATCACCACCACCGGCAACAAGGACGTGATCCGTATCGAGCATATGCGCGAGATGAAGGACATGGCGATTGTCGGCAACATCGGCCACTTCGACAACGAGATTCAGGTCGCCAGCCTGCGCAACCACAAATGGACCAACATCAAGGACCAGGTGGACATGATCGAGATGCCCTCGGGCAACCGCATCATTCTGCTGTCCGAAGGCCGCCTGCTGAACCTTGGCAACGCCACCGGCCACCCTTCTTTCGTGATGTCGGCGTCCTTCACCAACCAGGTGCTGGCCCAGATCGAGCTGTGGACCCGCGGCGACCATTACGAAAACGACGTCTACATCCTGCCCAAGCACCTGGACGAGAAAGTCGCCCGCCTGCATCTGGGCCGCATCGGCGTCAAGCTGACCCAGCTGAGCGCAGAGCAGGCCGCCTATATCGGCGTCAAGCCCGAAGGCCCGTTCAAGCCGGAGCACTACCGCTACTAAGCGGATACCCCTCGAAAACATCGGCGCCGTAGGAGCAATCCAGCGGCGCCTTTTTTGTGCCCGATACCGTCAATTGCCGGTGGACGGGTCAATCACGGTCTCGATCCTGGTTATCTTGTTGGCCGGGAAGCCGCTCAGCTTCGCGTGCTCGTGTATCGCCTCTTCGGAATCGGCCAGGTAAATGCAGAAGGTCTTGTCGCCGGCGACATAGGAATGCTGCCATTGCACCCGGGGCGCGAGCTTGGCCAATGCCTCGTTGGACGTGCGTGCTGCGCCGCCCAGTTCTTCGCCGCTCATACTGCCGACCTTCGGAATCTCCCGTTCAATGAGAAACTTCTGCATGAAACCCTCCTGCTTTTCGCTGTTTCCGGTCTTCCATGTAGGACCGTTTCCCGAAAAGGCAGCAGTGCGGCATGAGTGATACAGCAGAAACCACCAATTCGCTGTCGCTGCCTGCCGCTGGCGATTAATACCCAATCATGTACTGGGCGTACGGGCCGCTACTTCCTGAGCGCAACTGGCCCGGATGCCAGTGAAAAACCAAGTTATTCCCAACGGCTATCTGCGAGTATTCCGCGCCGGAGCTTCTCACACTGGGACGCCCCCTTCGGATACTAAAAGACATCTCCGCCTCGCTACCGCTTCGGGTTGAAATCCTGAGCGGTCATTCGCGGGTACCTCCCATTTAACTCGCATTGTCAGGGTTATTGCTTTGCGGAATCGGCCGGACGGAAGATATACACAAGTAACCGGCCAGGACGGCCAGGAACCAGATTTTCAAACGCGTGTGGTGGATAGTGGAGCACGCGGGGTGGAAGGGAAGGTCCTGATTGTCCTCAGGTCCTTCCCTTTTTCAATTCAGTGCCTCTTTGAAGTCAGAAGAGAGTCAGAACCAGACCGGCCGCAGCGCAGGCCAGCGTCGCATAGCCGCCATCAATCAGCGTCAGCTTGACCGGCCGCATCCCGTACATGTTGTTCAGCGCAATCCAGGGGCTGATGAAAAACAGGCCGATGCCGGCGCCGCCGACCAGCCCTGCGCCCAGAGCTTCGATGCCTGACAGGCTGAATACATGGCGCATCATTCCGGCCACGATCAGCTGAAGGACAAAAGCCATGGCAAAGATCATGGGATTTTGCCCGCCCTTCGGCTTGCCGGTTTCGTCACACTCGACGCCGGAAGCCTCGACCCATGGTTTGGCCAACGCGCCGTAATAAACGGCACCCAGCACAAACGCCGCCGCTGCCGCAACAATCACACTCAGGAATTCCACGATGCTCTCCTCAATGGTTTCAGCCACTTGAGAGCAGAGTGGCAGATCAGCTAGGGTCTGTCTCCCCCAGCGCGCAGATGGCGGCCCATTCGGCTTCGCTCACCGGCTGCACCGACAGGCGGGAGTTCTTAACAAGCACCATCTCCTCCAGCCGCGGATCAGCTTTGATCTGGTCCAGGCTTACCGGCCTGGCAAAGGGGCGCACTGCCTTGATGTCGACGCATTCCCAGCGGTCGTCCTCGGTGGTGCTGTCCGGGTGCGCCTCGGCGCAGACCTCAACGATGCCGACCACGGATTTCTCTTTCTGCGAATGATAGAAAAAGCCGCGGTCGCCAATTTTCATTTCGCGCATGAAGTTGCGCGCCTGGTAGTTGCGCACGCCGTCCCATTCCTCGCCCGCAGCACCCTTGGCAGCCTGGTTATCCCAGCTCCAGGTGGAAGGTTCGGACTTGAACAGCCAGTAACGCATCAGCCAATGACCTTTTTCCAGGTGATCAGTTCGACAGCTTCAAAGAGGCCGGCCTTGTTGTAGGGATCGTTTGCCGCCCATGCCTCGCCTGCTGCCATGTCCTCGACGTCCAGGATAACCAGGGAACCGGCCATATTGCCATCCTGATCCAGCAGCGGGCCTGCCTGCGCCACGGCGCCGGTGTCGTTGATATAGGCCAGATGGGCGTCACGGTTGTCCAGCCGGGTCTGCAAATGGCCGGGTTTGTCGCGGGCGATCAATGCGATGAGCATTTTATTCCTCTTTTAATGGTCTTTTAAGCAAATGTGCCGCTGCCTCGCTGATCGTCAAGCGCTGATCTACTAAATTGGTTACCGTGAGCGTGACCGGCATATCCAGCCCCCTCTGCTGGGCCTGCTCCGCAACGGCCCGCGCGGTGGCGGCACCTTCCACAGTGATGCTAGGATCGAATTCCTCGCCCCGGCCGATGGACAGGCCCAGCCGGTAGTTGCGGGACAGATCCGAAGTACAGGTCAGCGCCAGGTCGCCAAATCCCGAAAGCCCGGCCAGGGTTTCCGCCTTGGCGCCGCTGGCCAGCGCCATCCGCTGCATCTCCGCATAACCCCGGGTCATCAGCGCAGCACGGGCGCTGTCGCCGAGCCCGGCGCCGATCACGGCACCGCAGGCAATTGCCATCACGTTTTTCAGGGCGCCGCCGATTTCCGCGCCTATGGTGTCCGTCGTGCGGTACAGGCGCAGATTGGCTGTAGTCAGCTGCTCCTGCAGTTCCTTGCCCAGCTCCGCATCGCTGCAAGCCAGCGTCAGCGCGGTTGGCAGTCCGCGGGCAATGTCAGCAGCGAAGCTCGGCCCGGTCAGCAGTGCGGCCTGCGCATCCGGCAGAACTTCGCGGATGACGGCAACCGGGCCTAGCCCGGTCTCCAGCTCAATCCCCTTGCAGCATGCAACGAGCGTTTTTCCTGCGAGGTGTCCGCTGTACTGCTCCAGCACACCGCGGAGCGTTTGCATCGGCACCGCCAGAAGCAGAACTTCGGATTGGCAGGCGTCCGCGATATCCGCGGTGATGGCAAGGTTCCCTGGCAGCTCCACACCAGGCAGGCGGGTCCCGTTACGGCGGCTGTCCTGCATCGCCTGGGCCTTAACCGGGTTGCGGGCCCACAGGGTCACCGGCCCGTTGCCGGCCAGCGAAATCGCCAAGGCGGTGCCAAAGGCGCCCGATCCCAGTACCGAAATGCTCATGCTTTGGCTCCCTTGCGGCCTGACCCGATCAGCGCCGGGCTGCTTTGATCCAGCGGCCAGCGCGGTCGGGCGGTCAGGTCCAGCCCGTCGCGCGCACCCGTCTTGAACCGCTCCAGCCCGGCATAGGCGATCATTGCGGCATTGTCGGTGCACAACCGCAGCGGCGGCGCGGTAAAGGCGGCGCCGGCCTCGGTGCAGACAGTCTCTAATGCGGCGCGAATGGCAGTGTTTGCTGCCACACCTCCGGCAACAGCGACCGTTGGCTGTGCCGGTTCTTCTTGAAGGTACAGGCGGATGGCGCGGCGGGTTTTTTCCGCCAAGGTATCAACCACCGCAGCCTGAAACCCTGCACATAGGTCGGCACGGTCCTGGCGGGTGAGGCCGCCTTTTTCCGCCACGATCTGATCGCGCATCCGCATCAGCGCGGTCTTCAGCCCCGAGAATGACAGGTTGCAGTCCGGCCGGTCCAGCAAGGGACGGGGAAAGCGGAACCGCTTGGGATCACCCTGTTCCGCTTCGGCCTGCACTGACGGCCCGCCTGGCTGCGGCAGCCCCAGCAGCCGGGCGGTCTTGTCAAAGGCCTCGCCCGGTGCGTCGTCAATGGTGCCGCCCAAACGGGTGAAATCTTCCGGCCCGCGCACCAGCAGGTACTGGCAGTGGCCGCCGGAGACCAGCAGCATCAGGTAGGGATAGGCGGTCCCATCCGTCAGCCGCGGTGTCAGCGCGTGGCCTGCTAGGTGGTTCACCCCGACGAGCGGCAGGCCGGTTGCAGCGGCAATCCCCTTGGCGCACATCACCCCTGACATAACCCCGCCGATCAGCCCCGGGCCGGCCGTGACGGCCACCGCATCCATGTCCTTCAGGCTCAGCCCGGCCTCCAACAGCGCATCGCGGACGCAGATGTCCAGCTTCTCGGCGTGGGCGCGGGCGGCAATCTCCGGCACCACGCCGCCAAAGGCGCTGTGCAGCTCAGTCTGGCCGAAGACAACCGAGGACAGAACCTCGGGCCGCGCGCCTTCAGTCTGCCGCACCACGGCGGCAGCGGTGTCGTCACAGCTGCTCTCCAGCCCCAGAATTGTCAGGGTCTTTGTCATGGCCTTACCGTTGCATCAAACTGCCGCCGGGGCTACCACCGAAGCGGGTTGCAAACAATCCCGGGAGCCGTGCGATGGTGCCTTTGCTGATGACACGCCCGCTGGCAGCGGCAGAGAGTTTTGTGGACGGCCTGCCTGCCGGGGGGCGGGCCGGGCTGCGGGTGATCTATGCGCCGCTGATGGAGATCCGGCCAGCGCGGGCACCGGTCGCGTTGCAGGGTGTGAAAGGTGTGATTTTCACCTCGGCCAGCGGTGCCGAAGCCGCTTCACGTGAAACCACAGTGCGGCTGCCTGCCTATTGCGTCGGGGAACGCACCGCGCAGGCTGCCGCGGAACTGGGCTGGCAGGCGGAGGCCTTGGGGCAATGCGCCGATGAGCTGACAGCAGCCCTGCTGCAGCAACGCCCGGCCGCGCCGCTTCTGCATCTGCGCGGTGCCCATACCCGTGGAAGCATTGCCCGGCGGCTGACGGAGGCAGGCCTCCCCTGCGGCGAGCAAATCGTGTATGATCAGGAGCTTCTGCCGCTGACAGCTGAGGCGCAGGCCGCGCTTGCTGCGCAAACTGATGTGATCGTGCCGCTTTTTTCACCCAGGACTGCGCGCCATTTTGCCAATCTGTGCGGGGATGCCTCGCATTTGCATCTGATTGCGCTTAGCCAGGCCGTTGCTGAACCGCTGAAAGGCTTGAATTGCAAGGCGTTGCGCGTAAGTAAGGCGCCGGATGCACCGGCCATGGCAGCGGCTGTCCTTGATGCCGCAGCGCAGCTGTCCCGGCTTGAGGGCAAGGGGCGCGCAGAGTAGGGTCCAGCGTGTTCGCACGAATGTATTTTAGGAATCGAGGGGGGAGGCCGGCGTGGCTGACAAGAAAAATCCGGAAGACGTGATTGAGCCTGGCCCCGGTGAAACCAAGCCGGCCGAGGATGCTGCAGAGACCTCCGGGCACGGAGCGGCGGATGAATCCGCTGCCAAGCCTGTTGACACCTCTGACGAAGTAGACTCCGCGGTTCCCGAGACCGAGACCGAGACCGAGACCGAGACCGAGACCGAGACCGAGACCGAGACCGAGACCGAGACCGAGACCGAGACCGAGACCGAGACCGGGATTTCGCCATTTGACCAGGACACCGCTGCAGAGCGGGAAGAGGCTTCGGATGAACCGCTTGCCGCGGCTGAGGCTCCCCGCGAAATCGAGCGGGTGGTAGAAAAGCGCGGCGGCTTCGGCTCCGCCGTGCTGGGTGGTGCTGTAGCAGCAGTTATCGGCTTTGTGGCCGGCCAGGGCGGCTGGCTCGACAGCATCCTGCCGTCGTCGATGCAGGAAAACAGTGAAGAGCTGGCAGCCCTGGAAAGCGGCCAGTCGGACCTGAAGGCGGCATTGGCAGATTTGAAACAGCAGGTTGAGGCCAATCAGGCCCCTGACCTGGCACCGCTGGCCTCCCGCATTGACGCGTTGGCGGCTGAGATTGAACCCCTGAAGACTGCTCAGTCCCCTGACGCGGGCCTGCGCGCGGATCTGGATGCCTTGGCCGACCGGGTCGCGGGCCTGGAAACCCGGCCGCTGGAGGGGGCGTCACCCGAGGCCGTTGCGGCATTTGAAACCGAACTGGCCAAGCTGCAGGACAGCCTTGCTGCGCAGCGCTCAGAAGTCGAAGAGATGCTGGCCGAGGCCCAGGCGATGGATGCCGCCAGTGCCGAAGCCGCGCGGATCGCCAGCGCCCAGACCCAGCTGGCACAGCTGCGGTCCGCACTGAACAGCGGCAACAGCTATGCTGCCAGCGTTCAGGAACTCACCGCCCTTGGCGTAGAGGTGCCTGCGGCCCTGTCCGGCCCGGCCGAAAGCGGCGTAGCCACGATCTCTGCGCTGCGCGACAGCTTTGCCCCGGCGGCACGCGACGCGCTGGCCGCGGCACGTGAGGAGACCAAGGGCAGCGGCGGCTTGCTGGACTACGTGAACCGCCACTTGGGGGCACGTTCTGTGACGCCGCAGGAGGGCGGCACCCCGGATGCGGTGCTGTCGCGCGCCGAGGCCGCGGTGGCTGCGGGCAAGCTGCAGGATGCGCTGAACGAATTGTCCGCACTGCCCGAAACGGCGCGTAATGCCTTGTCCAGCTGGGAAGCTGCGGCAAATGCACGGGTGGCTGCCGTAACAGCCGCCGCTGATCTGGCCCAAAGCCTGCAAGCCAAATAAGGAAGCCGCCATGCTCTGGTCGTTGTTGAAGATCCTCGTATTTGTCGCAATTGTCGCGCTTCTGGCCTTTGGGGGCCGCTTGCTGATGGAAACCTCCGGCGGGATGCAGATCACCGTCGCCGGCGCCGAATACACGCTAAGCGCGCTGCAATCCGTTATCGCGCTGGGTGTGCTGGTTGTGGGCGTCTGGCTGTTCCTGAAACTGCTGTCGCTGCTGGTTGCGACGCTGCATTTCCTGAATGGCGACGAAACCGCCCTGTCGCGTTATTGGGACAAGGGCCGCGAGCGCAAGGGCTACAAGGCGCTGGCCGACGGGCTGATGGCGCTGGCTTCGGGCGAGGGGCGCCTGGCGCTGGCCAAAGCAGCGCGGGCTGAGAAATACCTGCAGAAGCCGGAGCTGACCGATCTGCTGGTGGCCCAGGCAGCTGAGATGAGCGGCGACACCCACAAGGCGGCGGAGGCCTATAAACGTCTGTTGGCGAACCAGCCGACCCGTTTTGTCGGGGTGCGCGGGATCATGAAGCAGAAGCTTTCGGAAGGCGACACAGAGACTGCTCGCCAGCTGGCTGAGAAGGCGCTGGCGCTGCGGCCCAAGCATGAGGAGGTTCAGGACACGCTGCTGCGTCTGCAGGCGCAGGCCGAAGATTGGGCCGGCGCGCGCAAAACGCTGTCGACCAAGCTCAAGACCGGCACCCTGCCGCGCGATGTGTTCAAACGCCGCGATGCGGTGCTGGCGCTGTCGGCCTCTAAGGGCATTCTGGACGAGGGTGCGACGGTCGAGCAGCAGGAGCAGGCGATCGAAGCGAACCGCCTGTCGCCGGACCTGGTCCCTGCTGCCGCCATGGCAGCCCGCGCCTATATTGCCAAGGGCAAGAAGCGCCCGGCCGTCCGGCTGCTGAAAAAGACCTGGGAAAGCCAGCCGCATCCGGACCTGGCCCATGCCTTTGCGGAAATCGAACCTGAGGAAACCGCCGCCGAGCGTGTCCAGCGGTTTGATCAGCTGGCGCGTATCAAACCGCTCAACGACGAGACCCGCCTTGTTATGGCGGAGCTGAACATCGTGGCCGAAGACTTCCCCGAAGCCCGCCGCTGGCTGCATGATCTGGCGAAGCGGGCGCCGGATGCCCGCGCGCTGACGCTGATGGCCGCAATCGAGCGCGGCGAAGGCGCCGGCGACAAAGTGGTGCAGGGCTGGCTGGCCAAGGCGCTGACCGCCCCGCGCGGGCCTCAGTGGGTCTGTGACAGCTGCAACCACATCCATGCGGAATGGGCGCCGGTCTGTGAGCATTGCTCCAGCTTTGACACCCTGTCCTGGAAACGCCCCGAAACGCCGGAGGTTGCCAGCATGGCGGCCGCCCACATGCTGCCGCTGATCACCGGTGCGCTGGAGGACAAGTCCGCAGAGCCGGTCGAGGACGCGGAAATTGTCGAGGCCGCCGAGGATGCAGGGAGCGAGACGCAGGACACGGTCAAAGCGGTGAGCTGACACCGGTTTCCGGTCAAATGAAGACCCGTGATGAACGGCAGGCACGGCCTGCCGTTTTTCATTTCGGACGGTTGGCGCCGCACGCTTCCGCCAGCCGCGGAAAACTCCGTGACTTTAACGTTCATGATGTTCGGGGAATGGTGCCCAGGAGAGGACTCGAACCTCCACGTCCATACGGACACTAGCACCTGAAGCTAGCGCGTCTACCAATTCCGCCACCTGGGCAGGTGT
>NZ_JAJALF010000014.1:0-120073 GCF_020514995.1 Leisingera sp. McT4-56
AACCCGGAACTGGAAGGCCGGATGCTGAAGGAATTCGAGCGCATCAAGGCCGGGTTCTGATCCCCGCAAGCGGCGGGCCCTGACGCCCGCCGCCCCGCCCAGACCAAAAACCAAAACATAAAAGGATGTGCCAGCATGCCAGGCGCAAATGGGTATTCCATTCTGTTCGAGCCGGTGAAGATCGGCCCCGTCACGACCCGCAACCGCTTTTTCCAGGTGCCGCATTGCACCGGGCTGGGCCACGTGCGCCCGCAGGCGGAGGCGGCGGTGCGCGCGATGAAGGCCGAGGGCGGCTGGTCCGTGGTCTCGACCCAGGAGACAGAGATCCATCCGACCTCCGATCTTGGCCCTTATGCAGAGCACCGGCTTTGGGACAAGCACGACATCCCGGCGCTGCGGCTGATGACCGAACAGGTCCACGCCAAGGGGGCGCTGGCGGCAATCCAGCTGGCCCATAACGGCCACCATGCCACCAACCACCTGACCCGCGCCCCGGCTCTGGGGGTCACGGACCGGCCGATTGACGTGGCCTACCCGAAACAGGCCCGCGCCATGGACAAGCAGGACATCCGCGACCTGCGCCGCTGGCACCGCGACGCGGCACTGCGCGCAAAGGAGGCAGGCTTTGACATCGTCTATGTCTACGCAGGCCACCAGATGACGCTGCCGCATCATTTCCTGCTGCCCCAGTACAACATGCGCAGCGATGAATACGGCGGCAGCCTCGAAAACCGCGTCCGGCTGACCCGCGAACTGCTGGAAGACACCCGCGAAGTGCTGGACGGGCACTGCGCCGTCGCCTTCCGCTTTGCCGTTGACCAGATGATGGGCGCCGACGGCATGCAGGCCAGCGAGGAAGGCCGCGCGGTGGTGGAAATGCTGGCAGATCTGCCCGACCTCTGGGACGTGAATGTTGCCGACTGGAGCAACGACAGCATGACCACCCGGTTCCAGCCGGAAGACGGCTATCAGATCCCCTACACCGATTTCGTGAAGCAGGTGACGAACAAGCCGGTGGTCGGCGTCGGCCGCTTCACCTCGCCCGACCTGATGGCCTCGCTGGTCTCCAAGGGCGTGCTGGACCTCATTGGCGCTGCCCGGCCCTCGATCGCCGACCCTTTCCTGCCCAAGAAAATCGAGGAAGGCCGGATCGAGGAAATCCGCGAATGCATCGGCTGCAATATCTGTGTCTCTGCCGACAACCTGGGCGTCCCGATCCGCTGCACCCAGAACCCCACGATGGGCGAGGAATGGCGGCGCAAATGGCATCCCGAGCAGATCGCCCCCAGGCAGCAGGAAGAGGCCGCGCTGGTGGTTGGCTCAGGCCCCGCCGGGCTGGAATGCGCCATGCAGCTGGCCAAGCGCGGCTATCAGGTGACGCTGGCAGAAGCCGCGGAGGAATTCGGCGGGCGGGTGCTGAAGGAAAGCAAGCTCAAGGGCCTGTCCGCCTGGAAGCGGGTCGCCGACAACCGGTTGTGGGACCTGCAGCAGCGCGGCAATGTTCAGATGTTCACCGGCAGCAAACTCGGCGCCGCTGATGTTGCAGAACTTGGCATCCCCAATGTCTTCCTTGCCACCGGCAGCACCTGGCACCGGGACGGGCGCGGGCGCACCTCTCCGCTGCCCTTGGAGATCAAGGACATGCCCGTGTTCACCCCTGACGACGTGATGGAAGGCACCCTGCCGCCGGACAATGGCCCGGTGCTGCTGTATGACGACGATCAGGGCTACATCGGCGGGGTGCTGGCCAGCCAACTGGCCGCCGCAGGCCGCAAGGTGGTGCTGGTGACGCCGGGCGCCATCGCCTCGGCCTTCACCGATCTGACGCTGGAACAGCACCGGGTGCAGGCGGAACTGCTGCAGGCGGGTGTAGAGATCATTCCGCTGCATCCCCTGCAATCAGCGGATGCCACCGGAGCAGATCTATCCTGCGTCTACACCAGCCGCACCCGCCGTGTGGATTGCGCCAGCCTGCTGATGGTCACTTCCCGCCAGCGCGACACCGCGCTGTTTGATGAGCTGAAAGAAAACCACGCGGACAGTTTCACCACGCTGGAGCTGATCGGCGACGCGGCCTCCCCCGGCCTGATTGCCGATGCGGTCTTTGCCGGCCACCTGGCGGCCCGCAATTTCGAACGCGACCCGGCGGCGGCGGATGCCGACTGGTTCCGCCGCGAACTGATTTCCCTCGAAGACATGGGAGGCGCATGATGCCCAAAGACGACCTGCAAGTGATGCGCGAGCTGATGGAGAGCCACCGCGAGGGTTTTGCGCTGGACCGCCATTTTTATACCTCTGAAGCGGTCTATGACCACGACATCAAGATGTTCTGGAACCGCAACTGGATCTGGGTGGGCCACGTCAGCCAAGTCCCGGAACCCGGCAACTATTTCCTGTTCGACTACGGGCCGGAGTCGGTGATCGTCGTGCGCGACCGCGAAGGCGAGGTGCGCGCCCATATGAATGTCTGCCGCCACCGCGGCTCCCGCGTGTGTTTGGAAAAACAGGGCACCGCGCGGGTGTTCTCCTGCCCCTACCACGCCTGGACCTTCGGCCTCGACGGGCGGCTGCGCGGCGGCCGCGCCATGGGGCCGGATTTCGACCCTTCGGATTACGGGCTGTTCCCTGTGCAGGTGCAGATTTTCCAGGGGCTGATCTTCATCTGCGCCGATGAAAATCCGCCGCCGCTGGCGAAAAGCCTGGACCGCCTGGCGCCGCTGTCAGCCCCTATGGAGCTGGAGAACCTGAAACTGGCGCATGAGGCCTCCTATCCGGTGCCTGCCAACTGGAAGCTGGCGCTGGAAAACTACCTGGAATGCTACCACTGCGCCCCCTCGCATCAGGAGTATTCCCGCAGCCACTCGCTCAAGGATCCGGCGGATGTGGCGAAATACGGCGCAGACCTGCGTGAACGCTCCGCCTCCATCGGCCTGCCGGTGGAAGAGCTGGACCTGACCGGTCCCAATGCACAGGCGCCGGGCTCGGACGTCTACTGGCGCCGCTATCCGCTGTTCCCCGGCTACCAGACCGGCAGCAGGGACGGCGAGCCGCTGGCGCCGCCGCTGGGGGCTCTCAGCGGCCATGACGGCGGTGCCACCGATCTGGCCATCGGCACGCTGAACTACTTCTTGATCTATGCCGACCATCTGGTGGGCTACCGCTTTGTGCCCCGCGACCTGCAGGAGACCGACATCCAGATTGCCTGGTACGTGCGCGGCGATGCCGAAGAAGGGCGCGATTATGACAAGGAAGCCCTCACTTGGCTTTGGCATGTCACCTCGCTCGATGATGAGCGGATCATCCGCCACAACCAGGAAGGCGTGAATTCGCATCGTTTCGCACCCGGCCCGCTGTCCGAGATGGAATGGAGCCTGCCCGGCTTCTACCGCAGTTATTTCAGCATGCTCTGACCGGATCTGCCCTACACTTTGCCGCAGGCCCGCATGGGGCCTGCCCTGACCCTGCCCCGGAGACCGCAATATGGTTGACGTTACCAAGACCCGTTCCCGCCGCCGCAGCGGCGGCCGCGATGCCCGCGCCGCGGCCCGCACCCAACCCTCCGCCAGCCAGGCGATCTGGCCCGGCCTTTCCGGCGGGCGCTACCGGCCGCTGTCGGATGCGGACATGCAGAAGATCCACAACGCCGCGCTGACCATCCTGGAGCGCACCGGCATCGGCGACCCGACAGAGGAGCTGCTCGACCTGGTGCTGCCCAAGGGCGCCATCCTCAGCGAACACGGCCGCCTCTGCTTTCCCCGCGCGCTGATGGAGGACCTGCTGGCCGGCGCGGCCAATGAATTCTACGTCCACGCCCGCGGCAGCCGTGCGGGCAAGGACGACATGCACTGCACCAAGGACAAGGTCTATTACGCCAATTCCGGCACTGCGGTGACAACCTTTGACGCCGCCAGCCGCAGCTACCGCCCCTCCATCATCCGCGATGTCTATGACTTCACCCGGCTGGTGGACCGGCTCGACAACATCCACATGACCGGCGACACCGTGCTGGGCACAGATGTGCCGCAGGATTTCGAGCATGACATGTCGATGCTCTATTCCATCCTGGCGGGCAGCGAGAAGCCGTCCTGCCTCACCTTCCGCGACCGTTCCCACATCAAGCCGGCGATTGAGATGTTCGACATCGCCTCGGGCGGTGAGGGGAAGTTCCTGCAGAAGCCTTCGGTGATCTTCGGCGGCTGCCCGATCGTGTCGCCGCTGCGGCTGGGGCGCGAGAACCTGGAGATCATGATCGATACCGCCAAGCTGGGCCTGACCTGCGATCTGGCGGTGCCGCCGCAGGCCGGCGCAACCTCCCCTGCCCCGCTGGCGGGCACGCTGGCGCAGGCGGTTGCCGAAACCCTTTCCTGCGTCGCAATCGTCAACCTGATCAACCCCGGCACACCGGTTGTCTTTGCCGCCTGGCCCTTTATCACCGACCTACGCACCGGATCGTTCACCGGCGGATCGGGCGAGCAGGCGCTGATCGGCGCTGCCGCGATCCAGATGGGCAATTTCTACAACCTGCCCACTTCGGTCGGCTGCGGCATGACCGATTCCAAGATCCCCGACGCCCAGTACGGGCTGGAAAAGGCGCTGACCTTCAGCCTTGCCGCCCACGCCGGCGCCAACCGCCTGTGCGAGTTCGGCGGCATGGTTGGCTCGCTGATGGGCTGTTCCTTCGAGTCGATGGTGATCGACAACGAGGCCGCCGGCATGATCTCCCGCACCCTGCGCGGGATCGAGGTCAGCGACGACACCCTCTCGGTCGATGTGATCCACGACTGCGCCACCGGACCAGGCCATTTCCTCGGCAACACACAGACGCTGCAGTACATGGAAACAGAATATGTCTACCCCGACTTGATGGACCGGGAACTGACCGACACCTGGGAAAAGGCGGGTAAGCAGACCATGTTCGACCGCGCCCGCGAGGTGTCGGACAGGATCCTGGGCGAGCATTATCCGAATTACCTCGGCAGCAAGCTCGACGCCGAGGTCCGCGCCAAGTTCCCGGTCAAACTGCCGCCGGAGGCGATGCGCCCCGGCAGATGATGCCGGGGGCCGCGCTTACTGAACCACCGGCTCCTGCGCCAGCTCCAGATGCAGCTTGCTGCCGGTATAGGGGCTGGCGGCGATGGCTGCGTCGTCCAGCTCCACCCCCAGGCCCGGCTCCTTGGAGGGGATCACATAACCGTCCTCCCAGGTGATCGCGGACTTGAGACAGGACATATAGGGGCCTTCAAGGGTGCCGATCGACTCGAGGATCAGGAAGTTCGGGCTGCAGGCGGAAATCTGGATGTTCGCCGCCGCCACCACCGGTCCGCAGTAAAGATGCGGCGCGATCTGGGCCTGCCGGGTTTCGGCCATGGATGCGATTTTCTTGGCCTCCAAGAGGCCGCCGACCCGCCCCAGATCCATCTGCAGGATCGAGGCCGCCCCGGCCTCCAGCACGCGGGCGAACTCATGCTTGGTGCAGAGCCGCTCGCCGGTTGAAATCGGCACCGAGGTGAAGCGCGCAACCTCTGCCATATCGGCGGGGTTTTCCGGCGGCACCGGCTCCTCGAACCACAATGGCTCATAGGATTCCAGCCGCCGCGCCATCCGCTTGGCGCCAGAGACGGTGAATTGCCCGTGGGTGCCGAACAGCAGGTCCGCACGGGTGCCGACCGCCTCGCGGATGCGCTTCACGAACATCTCGCTGCGCTCCAGGTCCTCCAACCGCGGCTGATGACCGTCATAGATCGTGTAAGGGCCTGCGGGGTCGAATTTCACCGCGGTAAAGCCCTGCTCCACCCGCTGCAGCGCCACCTCCGCCGCCATATCCGGGTCGTTGTAGACGTTGGGCGTGTCCGGGTCCGGGTAGACGTCGCCCTCCGGCGGATAGAGGTAGGTATAGCTGCGCAGCCGCTCATGCACCTTGCCGCCCATCAGCTCATAAACCGGCTTGCCCGCGGCCTTGCCGATGATGTCCCAGCAGGCCATTTCCAGACCGCTCAAGACCCCCATCACCGTCACGTCGGGCCGCATCGTATAGCCCGCGCCATAGGACTTGCGCCACAGCTTCTCGATATGGTGCGGATCGCAGCCTTCGAACTGGCGGGCAAACATCTCCTCCGCCATCGCGCAGCACAGATCCGGGCCGAAGGTGGCGTTATAAATCTCGCCCACCCCGGTGATGCCGCAAGCGGTGGTCAGCCGCACAAAGATAAAATAGCGCCCGCCGTGACGCGGCGGCGGATTGCCGAACACAAAGGTTTCGATGGTGTCGAGTTTCATCTGCGTATCCCTGTCATTCCGCCGCCAAGGGCCTGTTTTCAGTGTCATCCAGCACCATCTGCGCGCCGCGCGCCGCCAGCATCATGGTCGGCGCATTGGTATTGCCGGAGGTCACATTCGGAAACGACGAGGCATCGATCACCCGCAATCCCGCCATCCCATGCACCCTGAGCCGCGCATCCAGAACCGAGTCGGTTGCATTATGCCCCATCCGGCACGTGCAGCTTGCATGAAACACGCTGCCTGCGCGTTCACGGAAGTTCTCCAGCAGCGCAGCATCATCCATCCCGGCGATATCCGGCACCCGCCGCTCCCGCGTGACCCGTTTCATGGCGGGGGTTGCGGCCAGCGCCTGCAGCAGATGGCTGGCGCGGATGGCGGTCGCCTTGTCCTCCTCCGCCGACAGCGAATTCGGCTCGATCAGCGGTGCCTGGCCTGGGTCGGCGGACTGGATAGTGATCTGCCCGCGGCTGACCGGGCGGCTCGGCTGCACGCACAGCAAAAAGCCGTTGTCCTTGTCGATCTGAGGCTTGCCGTTTGCCTGCGTCGAGTATGACGCCGGGTTGCAATAGACCTGCACATCCGGCAGCGCCGCGCCCGCCGTGCGGACAAAGCCGCTGCACTGATTGACCGGCACGCTCAGCGGCCCCTTGCGGGTCAGCACATAGTGCAGTCCGGCCTTCATCTGCCCGGCCAAACTGCCCAGCCGGTCGTTCAGCGTCGCGGTGTTGGCCCAGAAGAAATGCGAGACCGCCAGATGGTCCTGCAGCCCCTGCCCCACCTGCGGCAGGTCATGGGCAACCTCGATCCCGTGCCGCTGCAGCAGCGCCGCGGGTCCGATGCCGGAGAGCTGCAAGAGCTGCGGAGAGTTCACCGCACCCGCGCTCAGGATCACTTCGCGCGCCGCCATGGCGGTATGCGGCTGGCCCTTCACCCGGTAGGCCACGCCGGTTGCCCGCTTGCCGGATGTCAGCACCTTCTCCACCAGCGCGCCGCTGATCACTGTCAGGTTACCGCGTTTCATCGCAGGCCGCAGGAACGCATCCGCCGAGGACCAGCGCCGCCCGTCTTTCACCGTGCTGCGGACATAGCCCATGCCCTCGCTGGGCAACGTGTTGGCTCCCTCCTCCGCCGCGGCGTTCATGTCCGGCAGAAACGGCCAGCCCATGTCCTGCCCGGCGGCGAGAAAGTTCTCGGCAAAGGGATGCATCCGCTCGCTGAGGTCGGTAACACGCACCGGCCCCGTCCCGTGCAGGCGGCGGCGGCCTTGGTGCCATTCGTCGTTTGTTTCCAGCGCCTCGTAGCCGCGGCGCACATTGTCCCAGCCCCAGCCGGTGGCGCCTGCGGTCTCCCAGTCGTCGAAATCATGCGGCAAACCGCGCACATAGGCCATCGCGTTGATGGAGCTGGAGCCGCCCAGCACCTTGCCCCGCGGCCAATAGGCGGGGCGCCCGTTCAACCCCGGATCCGCCGCGGCGGAGTAGCGCCAGTTCACCTTGGGGTCCGAGAAGGTGAAGCCATAACCGACCGGGATCTTGATCCAGAACCGCCGGTCGCTGCCGCCGGCCTCTATCAGCAGCACCTTGTGACGGCCATTGGCGGTCAGCCGGTCGGCCAGCACACAGCCCGCCGAACCGGCGCCCACGATGATAAAGTCGAATGTCTGCGCCATGGCACGCCCGGTCCGTTGAGTTCCCGCCAGATTGCGCAGCGCAAAAGGCACAAATCAAACAATGTGTTTTGCCCCTATGGCCTAACTGTGCTTAAAGCTAATTCATGACCGACCTGCCCCATGTCACCTGGCTCAAGGCCTTCGAGGCCGCAGCGCGGCTCAGCAGTTTCTCTGCCGCCGCCGAGGAACTGGGCCTGACTCCTGCCGCCATCAGCCAGCAGATCCGGCTGCTGGAAAAGCATCTGAACACCCAGCTGTTCAAACGGCTGCCGCGCGGGGTGGCGCTCACTGACACCGGCCAGGCCTATGCCCAGCCGATCCGCAAGTCCTTCATCGATATGCAGCAGGCCACCGCCGGCCTGTTCGGCAAGAAGCGGAAGCGGGTGGTCAGGGTTCGGGCCTCGATCTCCTGCGCGGCCCTGGTCATCGCGCCCCAGCTTGGCCGCTTTCAGGCGGCGCATCCGGATATCCTGGTAGAGCTGACCACGTCGGTCTGGGCAAACCGGTTTGACGAGGAAGGCCTGGACATCGACATCCGCTATGGCGGCGACTGGCAGGAGAGCGAGGTCCTGCATCTGGGCCACGAAAACGCTGTGCCAGTCTGCAGCCCCGGCTACCTGCACGATCTGGGCGGCAGCCCATCGATCCATGATCTGGCCGGATCCGACGTGGTGCAGATTTTCGGCTCGGAAACCGACTGGGGCCGCCTGTCAGAGCTGCACGGGCTGAACCTGCAAACGCCCGCGGACTGGCTCAAGGCGGACTCGTCCTTGCTGGCGCTGCAAACCGTGGCGGCAGGCCACGGGGTGACGATGGTGCTGGAAAGCTTTGCCCGGCAGTACATCGAGCAGGGGCTGGTGGTGGTTCCGACGGCCTACAAGCTGCCGAAACGGCGCTCGCATTACATCGTGATCAACGACAGGGCGGGCCAGCGAGAGGAGGTCAAATCCTTCTGCAATTGGCTCATGGCGCTGTATCACGCGCTGGTCTGAAGCGGTTTCCCACCCGTTTCTGCTGCGGCAGTGGCGGCTTCGCTATCCCTGCAGAGCGTCCAGCGAAGTGGCCAAAGCGCTCCACAATTCCTCTGCCGGTTCGGTGCCCACCGAGATGCGGATAAATCCCGGTGCCACGGCATCGCCCCAGCGGGCGCGGCGCTCAGCTGAGGTATGCACACCGCCGAACGACGTCGCGGAGCGGATCAGCGGGCATCCGTTGATGAAGGCATCCGCTTGTTCCGCGCTGTCCAGAGTGATGGAAATCAGAAAGCCGAACCGCGCCATCTGCTGTTTCGCCAGTTCATGCGAGGGGTCGGATTTCAGCCCTGGAAAGCGGATCGCTTGCACCAGCGGATGCGCGGCCAGCCGTTCGACCAGCACCTCAGCGGTGCTGCACATCCGGTCAAAGCGCACCTCCAGGGTCTCCAGCCCGCGGTGCGCCAGCCAGGCCTCCTGCGGGCCGGGGATGCCGCCGCCGAACTGGCGCCACTCGCGCGCGGCCTGCAGCACGTCCGCATTGCGGGTCGCCAGGTGCCCCATCAGCACGTCGGAATGGCCGCCCGGTGCCTTGGTATCGGAGGCAACAACCACATCGGCGCCCAGTTCCAGCGGCCGCTGGCCCAGCGGGGTCATGGTGGTGTTGTCGACGATCAGCAGCCCGCCTGCCGCGTGCACCGCCTCCGCAATCGCGCGCAGGTCGCAGAGGTCCAGTCCGGGGTTCGAAGGTGTTTCCGCAAAAACAACGTCAAAGCCATCAAACCCGCCGTCGGCAAAACCGGTGGTCGGCCGCTGGTGCACCTCAACGCCGAGGTTCTGCAAGAAGCGTTCGCTCAGGCGCCGGGTGACGTAGTAGCCATCCGACGGGATTAGCAGTTTCGACCCTGCTTTGACGGTGGCAAACAGCGCCGCCGAGATCGCCGCCATGCCCGACGGATAGGCCAGCGCAGGCGCGTCCTCCAGGTACCCCAGCACATGCTCCAGTTGCTCCCAGGTGGCATTGTCCACCCGGCCATAGCTGGGGCCGCCGGTCCAGTCGCCCGGCAGGTGGTACATCGAGCTTTGCGTCAGCGGCAGCGCCACCGGATCGCCTTCGGACAGCGTGTTGCCGCGCAAGTGCAGCATGGCGCCGGATTTGGGAGCGGTGGGTTTGTCCATTTGCGGGCGCCTTTCCTGAATGCGGGTTCGGCAAATTCATAGCGGGCGCTCCGCAAAAGAGACAAGGCCGGAAACGCAATGTTCCCGGCCATCAGCTATGTCCGGCTTTTGGGGGTTCAGCCCATCCAGCGCCGGACCGGGGCGGCGGATTCTTCCAGCGCCTGGCAGACCACGTCGATCAAGGTCGGGCCATCATGGGCAAAGGCCTCCTTGATCGCCTTATCCAGATCCTCAGGCCGTTCCACCCGCCAGGTCTTGACCCCGAACGCCTCAGCCACTGCAGCATGGTTGGTGCGGTTGAAGTCCACATTGTAATAGCGCTTGCCGCAGTCGTCGCGCTGGCTCGCCTTGATCCAGCCGAAGTTCGAATTGGAGAACACCACATAGGTGATCGGTGCGTTGCAGCGCACCACGGTTTCCAGCTCGCCGCAGGTGAAGTTGAAGGAGCCGTCGCCCATCATCCCCACGACCTTGGCTCCGGGCCGCCCGAACCAGGCGCCCAGCGACGCCGATAGCGAATACCCCAACGCGCCGTGGGCACGGTTGGTTATGTACTGGCGGCCCGGGTGCTTTTGCTGCGAATAGGCGTTGTAATACGGGCAGCTGGTGCCGGGATCGGAAACCACGATGGCGTCTTCCGGCAGGTTCCGGTTTAGCGCATGGATGATCTGCTCCGGCAGAACCTGATCGGTCTTGCTGTTTGCCAGCTCCTCGAACTTGGCGAATTTGCGCTGCTTGATGTCGGCAATTTTTGCGGCACCGCCAAATGAGGGCAATTCGCCCTCGCGGCTGTCGAGATAGGCGTTCACCGCCTGCAAGCTGAGTTTCAGGTCCGCAACCACACCGACCTCGGTCGGGTAGTTGGCGCCGATGGTCATCGGGTCATTGTCGAAATGCACGATGCGCTGGCCGGGCTTTGGCGCCTCCCAGCGCGAGGTGGTGGTGGACCCGGCGCGGCAGCCCATAAAGACGACCAGATCGGCGCCCTCCATCATCTCCCAAGTCTCATCGGTGCCGCCATTGGAGCCGACCACACCCAGCGATTGCGGATGGGTATCGGCCAGCGAGCCCTTGCCGGAGATCGAGCTGCCCACGGCAATGTCGAGGCGGGAGGCAAGCCTGCCCAGCTCCTCCATCGCGCCGGAGATCACCACGCCGCCGCCGCAGACGATCAGCGGCGATTTTGCGGAAAGGATGGCCTCCACCGCAGCCTCTGCAGCTCCCGGTTCCGGCGCCGCGCGGTAGGCGGGGTAGCTCTGGTGCTTGGGGTCGCCCCAGATGTCATCCGCCGGAACATCGTCATACTGGATGTCATAAGGCAGCCCCAGATGCGCCGAGCCGGAGCGGCCGGTAGTCATCGCCCGGAACGCCTGGCGCACCATGCGCGGTATGTGATCGGCGCGCTTGATCACCGTGTTGAACTTGGTCAGCGGCCCCATCAGGACCTCCTGGTTGACTTCGGTCAGCGGATATTTCCCGTAAGACCCCACGGAAATGTCGGTGGTGATCGCCAAAACCGCATAGGAGCTTTCGTTGGCCTCGATCAGCCCCGGCAGGATATATGTGGCACCGCCGCCAGAGGGCCCTTCGCAGACACCTACCCGTCCGGTGACGCGGGAAAACCCGTCGGCCATATAGGCCGCACTGCGCTCGTCGCGGGTGAGGACATGGGTGATGCCATGCTCCAGCCGGTTCATCGCATCATAAAAGGGCAGTGTGGTATCGCCGCAGAGGCCAAAGATATGGGTGACCCCGTGCGCCTCCAGCGAGCGCACCATCGCCTCGGCGCCGTTCATCGTGTTCTTCATGGGGGCCTCCAAAGCCTGCGTGAAACCTGCCCCGGGAGAAGCCCGGGATTCGTGTTCCAAACTGTATACAATAATGTAGATAAATGTGAAGGCAAAAATCGGACGGCAGCCGGCCACAGGGATTTCTGCCCCTCAGGCCCGGAAATTTTTGTATGCCGCCGGCCCGGAACCGCCCTACTGTGGCGGCAAATCAATTGCTTTCCCTGATGGACTTGCCATGCCCCAGATCACCGACGCCCTGCTGGATCAGATCCGCGCCCGTTTTGCCCAGGTGGAGGAGTGCCCGCAGCAGGGCAGCCGCATCTTCTTTGAAAACGCCGGCGGCGCGCTCACGCTGAATTCGGTGGTGGAGACCTCGGCCCGCTATGCCGCGGTTCCCGACAACCAGGGCCGCGACAACCCCGGCAGCCGGGAACTGGTGCGGGTGATCAACAAGGCCAAGGAGGACATGGGCGAGATGATGAACGCGCCCGGCGGCCAGTTTTTCGCGGGCGAAAGCGGCACCGAGCTGCTGTTCCGGGTGATCATGAATGCCTGCCTCGGCACCGCGGAAGGCGGCACCGTTCTGGGCTCGACGCTGGAGCACCCGGCGACCCGCTCCGCCAGCGCCCGCTGGGCCGGGGTGGCGCGGCAAAAGCACGTTCTGATCCCGCATGACGACGCCAGCGGCACCATCGCCGCTGAGGCCTATGCCCGGGCGGTCACGCCGGACACCGTTGTGGCGACCATCGTCCATACCTCTCCGGTCACCGGCATGGGCGTGGATGTGGCCGCCTGCGCCGCCGCCATCCGCGCGGTGGCGCCGGAATGCTTCATCATCGTTGACGGCATCCAGCACGCGGCCCACGGGCGCATTGACCTCACCGAATACGGCGTGGATGGCTATGTGATCTCGCCTTACAAGATGTTCTCGCGCCATGGCTATGGCCTCGCCTGGATCTCGGACCGGCTGACTGCCCTGCCGCACAATGCGCTGATCGACGGCCCGGAAGACAACTGGGAAATGGGTACCCGCGACACCGGCAGCTATGCGACGCTGTCGGATGTGGCAGGATACCTGGAGTGGCTCGGCGGCGAAGTCAGCGATGCCACCGACCGGCGCGCAAAATTCGTGGCGGCGGGCGAGGCGATTCATGCCCATGAGAAGGCGCTGACCGACGCGATGATCCGCGGCACCGGCAATCTGCCGGGCCTGGCGGAGATGGAAGGCGTCACCATCCTGGGCGGTCCGGACAACCCGGCGCGCGAGGGGCTGGTCTCGCTGACCGTTGCAGGCGTGCCATCGGTGGAGGTGGTAAAACGGTTGAACGAACAGGGCATCCGCACCCATCTGCGCAAGGCGGATCATTATTCCGGCAATATCCTGACACCCTTGGGCATGGACAGCTGCGTGCGCGTCTCCATGTGCCACTACAACAGCATCGGCGAAGTGGCGAAGTTCCTGGGCGTGATGAAAGAGATCACCGGTTAGAGCGGCATCCCGTTCTCACATACTTGGCTCGCCCGTCGCGCCAGCAGCAGGCACGCGTCCGCCCGCCCCACGGCGGGCGCGTTCCGCTCCCGCCCGGGCGAACGCTCACCGTGATACAGCCGTGGCTGGTGTCAGATGCAAGCGGCCCGATTGCTTGCCGCCCTCCGATGACCCAACAAATCCGGGGCCATTGGGTCTGAATTCTTCACGGGTCATCTCCCGCCCCCGCCGCTAGGGTCGCCGGAAGGATTTGACGGCCCGCCCCGGCCTGCAGGGCGCGCCGTGCCAGAGGCGCAGGCAAAGGAACACGGACGCATGAAAACCCATGCACAGGCAGTTGTCATCGGCGGCGGGCTGGTCGGCTGCTCGATCCTCTACCACCTGGCGAAACTCGGCTGGAAAGACGTGGTGCTGCTGGAACGCGACGAGCTGACCGCAGGCTCCACCTGGCACGCGGCGGCCAATATCCACGGGCTGCACGACAACAACAACGTGACCCGTATCCAGCACTACACGATGAACCTGTACATGGAGCTGGAAAAGGAAACCGGACAGGGCTGCGGCGTGTTCCAGCCGGGGTCCCTGTACCTGGCCAAGACCGAGGAGCGCGAACACCAGCTGCGCCTGCAGGAGGCCAAGGCGAAATACTACGGCCTGAATTTCCATGAGGTCAGCCGCGAGCAGGCCAAGGAACTGCACCCGCTGGCCCAGTTCGACGACATCCGCTGCATCATGTTCGAACCCGACGGCGGCAATGTCGACCCTTCGGGCGTGACCATGGCCTATGCCGCCGGCGCCCGTGCCATGGGCGCCCAGATCGAACGCTTCTGCCCGGTGATCGGCACCGAACAGCAGCCCGACGGCAGCTGGATCGTGAAAACCGAAAAGGGCGACATCCACACCCAGTGGGTGGTGAACGCAGGCGGCTTGTGGGGGCGCGAAGTTGCTGCCATGGCAGGCCTCACCCTGCCGCTGCAGCCGACCGAACACCAGTATTTCGTCACTGAATCCATCGACGAGGTCGCCAAGCTGGGCCGCCGCCTGCCCTCGATCGCCGACCGCGACGGCGAATACTACTTCCGGCAAGAAGGCAACGGCTTCCTGATCGGCGCCTATGAAAAGGACATGCGCTTCTGGGCCGAGGACGGCACCCCTCTGGACTTTGCCCATGAGCTGTTCCCCGACGATCTGGACCGGATCATGGAGAACGTGATCCGCGCGACTGAGCGGGTGCCCTGCGCCGAGACCGCCGGCGTCAAGCGGGTGATCAACGGCCCGATGATCTGGTCGCCGGATTCCAACGCCATCTGGGGCCCGGTGCCGGAGCTGAAAAACTACTTCTGCTGCACCGGCATCATCCCCGGCTTCTCCCAGTCCGGCGGCCTCGGCCTGCTGGCAGCCCAATGGATGATCGAGGGCGAGCCGCAGTACGACATGTTCGCCTGGGACCTGGCGCGCTTTGGCGACTGGGCCGACAAGAAATTCACTAAGGCCCGCGTCGAGGACCAGTACGCCCACCGCTTCGCGATCCATTTCCCGAATGAGGAACGCAGCGCCGGCCGCCCGGCCCGCGTGCGCCCCGCGTATGAGATGCAAAAGGAAATGGGCTGCGTATTCGGCCTGAACTGCGGCTGGGAGCACCCGTTGTGGTTCTCCGGCACCCCCGGCACCACCGACACCAACAGCTTCACCCGCCAGAACTGGTGGGAGCCTGTGGGCCGCGAGGTGAAGATGCTGCGTGAGAACGTAGGCGTGATCGACATCTCGAACTTCGCCAACTACGTGATCAAAGGCCCGGGCGCGTTTGAGTGGCTGGACAAGCTGGTCGCCAACAAGGTGCCGACCGAAGTGGGCCGCAGCTGCCTCACCCCGCTGATCTCGGTCCGCGGCGGCGTGGCCGGCGATTTCACCATCACCAAGGTGGCGGATGACGAATACATGATGGTCGGCTCCGGCATGGCGGAACGCTACCACCAGCGCTTCTTCAACATGATTGAGCTGCCGGAAGGCACAACCTTTGAGGTCGCCACCAACCGCATCGCGGGCTTCAACGTCGCCGGTCCGAAATCGCGCGACATGCTGCAGCGGCTGACCAATGCGGACCTGTCGAACGAGGCTTTCCGCTTCATGCGCTCGCGCACCATCGACGTCGCTGGCGTCGAGTGCCTGGCAATCCGCGTCTCCTTCACCGGCGACCTGGGCTGGGAACTGCACTGTTCTGAGACGGACCAGGTCAAGCTGTACTCTGCCCTGCTCGCGGCCGCCGCAGAATTCGGCGGCGGTCCGGCTGGCGGCCGTGCATTGGGCAGCTTGCGGATCGAGAAGGGCTACGGCTCCTGGGGGCGCGAGTACAGCCAGGAATACTGGCCGCAGGAGGTTGGCCTGGCCGGTCTGATCAAGCTGGACAAGGACTTCCTCAACAAGGACGCCTATCTGAAGGTCAAGGACAACGCCCCGCGCGAAGTGCTGTCGGCCTTCGAGATTGAGGCGGTGAACGACGCCGACGCCTCCGGCGGCGAGCCCATCTTCACCCCCGAAGGCAAGCCGGTGGGCCGGGTGACTTCGGGCGCCTACGGTTATTCGGTCGGCAAGTCGCTGGCGCTGGGATATGCCAACCCGGCCGTTGCCAAGCCGGGCGATGCGGTCGAGGTCTATATCCTCGGCAAGCCGCACAAGGCGCGCATCCTGGAAGCGGCGGCCTTCGACCCCTCCGGCGCGCGGCTGCGGGCCTGATGGAAACAGCAAAGCCGCCCTTCGGGGCGGCTTTTCTTTGGCGGCAGCGGCTGAGGGTCAGAGCGGTTTCATCCCGGCCTTCAGCCATTCAGCAAATGCGGCCTCATCCACATCGCCGGTGGCCAGGTCCTCCATCATCCGCACGCCCTCCACCGGATCCGGGCGGAACTGGTAGCCATTGAGCCGCAGAAAAGTCACGGCAGTCACAAAGGCCGTGCGCTTGTTGCCGTCAACGAAAGCGTGCGCCTTGGCAATGCCGAACGCATAAGCCGCGGCAACCTCCGCCACGCCTGCATCGGAATACGCCGCCAGGTTCATTGCACGGGCGCAGCCCATCTCCAAGAGCGCCTTGTCGCGCATCCCCGCGGCGCCGCCATGGCGCGAAATCTGCCGGTCATGGAAGATGGTCACCGCCGCCAGCGGCACCCAGATGTATGTGCTCACGCCAGCGCCTGAAGCAGGTCGCGGTTTTCGTCCATCACGACTTCGGCGGCGGCCAGCGCCTCGGCCACCGAGGGGTCATGCGCCATCACCTTGAGGCTGCCGTCATCGCCGCGCACCACAAACAGCGTATCGCCTTCCTTGGCATCCAGCATCGTCAGCATCTCTGTCGTCAGGGTGATAACGGCGGAGTTTCCAACTTTTCTGATCTTGGTCTCAATCATTGGCAGGCCTCATGTATATATACCCGTATATACGCGAGACGCCGTCAGAATTCAATGCAGCCGCAGTCCGCACGGTCCGGCTACGGCTGCATCTCTTCCGCGGCCTTCAACAGCCAGCTCTTGAAATGCTTGACCGAGGGCGTCGCCGCCTTGTCCTTGAAGGTGGCGAAATAAGTCCAGGGGCAATCAAGGTCGAAGTCGAAAGGCTCCACCAGCCGCCCGTCTTCCACATGGGAACGGACCAGTGTTTTCGGCAGCACTGCGCAGCCCAGCCCGTTGGCCGCAAACTCCACCCCCATGTTGGAGGAATTGGTCTGCAAACCGCCCTTCAGTTCGATGCCGGAAAGCCCGAAATGCTTGGCAATCTTCTCCCAGTAGACCGGCCGCCCCAGGATGTGGATCAGCCTGGCCTCCGCCAGTTGTTCCGGCCGGGTCAGGGCCGCGCCCCCGGCCTTGTAGTCCGGCGCGCAGACCAGCGCCAGCTTTTCGTCCCACAGCTTGACCGCCGGCCCCATCACGTCATCCACGTGGTTGATGGTGATCGAAATGTCCGAGACATTGGTCTCCACATCCACCCAGATCGTGCTGTGGATGGTCAGGTCGATATCCGGATGCGCTACCGAAAACCCCTCGATCACCTTCAAGAGCCAGCGTTCCGCCAGGCTGACGGGGCAGGAGATCACCACCTCCCGCTTGTGGCTTTGCGAAATCAGCAGCTGGGTGGCTGAATCAATCTCCTGCAGCGCGTGGCGGACCGAGGGCAGATAGGCCTCGCCCACATCGGTCAGCGACAGCGACCGCGGATGGCGCACGAACAGCGGCCGGCCGATGAATTCCTCCAAGCTGCGGACATGGTTCGATACCGCCGACTGGGTGCAGTTCAGCTCATCCGCCGCCGAGGTAAAGCTGAGATAGCGCGCCGCGGCCTCAAAAGAGCGCAGGAAAGTCAGATGGGGGAGGTTTTTCATCAACAGGTCCGCTGGCGGTTTCGGGACCATGTTCCCATGCAATGGATTGGGCTGCAATTCCAAAGGGATCACGCCCCGAGAGAGGCTAAAAGCGACGTCTAGCACGCATTTCGCGAAATAAAGCGGCCCTATGACCCCGGTTTATTTGCGGGTCAGCTGCCGCCCCTGCCCCTAGGCTTTGGCAAACCTGTACAAGTGGACCGCCCAAATGACCGATACATTCAACCGCGTTGCGGACTTCACCTTCGGCCTTTCCCCCGGTGATCTGCCTGAAACCACCCGCGAGGCCGCGGCGCTGATGTTCCTGGACACGCTGGGCATTGCCATCGGCGCAGGCCCGATGGAGGCCGGCTGCATCGCCCGCGGCACCGCCGCAGCGCTTTATGGCTGCGGTGAGGACGGCTTCGGCGCCCGGATGATGTTCGACGGCCGCCGGGTCAGTGTTGCAGGCGCCGCCTATGCCGCCGCCACCGCAACCGACAATCTGGACGGCCACGACGGCTACTACCCGACCAAGGGCCACATCGGCGTGGTTGTGATCCCGGCGATTGCGGCCTTGGCGGAAACGGTGCCGGATTTCTCCGGGCCGGAGGCGCTGGCGATCACCACCCTGGGCTATGAACTGGCAGGCCGCGCGGCGCTATCGCTGCATGCAACCGTCAGTGACTACCACACTTCCGGCGCCTGGAACGCGCTCGGCGTGGCGGCGATGGCCGCCCGTATGCGCGGCCTCAGCCGGGATCAGCTGCGCCAGGCGCTGGGGATCGCCGAATTCCACGGCCCGCGCAGCCAGATGATGCGCGAAATCGCCAACCCCACGATGCTGCACGACGGCTCCGGCTGGGGCGCGATGGCAGGCATGTCGGCAGCTGTGCTAGCGGAAAAGGGCTTCACCGGCGCGCCCGCTATCACCATCGAGGAAGACCGGGTGGCCCCGCACTGGGAAGACCTCGGCAGCTTCTGGCAGATGGAGCATCAGTATGTGAAGCCCTACCCGATCTGCCGCTGGGCCCATGCGCCGATCGACGCCGTGCGGCAGGTGATGCTGGAACACGGGCTGAGCCACGAACAGATCGCCAAGATCCACATCAACACTTTCCACGAAAGCGCCTGCCTCTATCCGGGCCTCCCCTCCACCACCAGCCAGGCGCAGTATTCGCTGGGCTTTGCCGTCGCCATCCAGGCCGCATACGGGCGGATCGGGGTGGAACATATCTCCGGCCCCGCCCTTGCCGATCCGCTGGTGGCCTCGATCCATGACCGCATCACCGTGGCAGAGGCTGCGCGCCACTCCGCCCGCTTCCCGGCCTGCCGGGTCGCCGATGTGGTGGTGACGCTGACCGACGGGCGGGTGTTCGAGACCGGTGATGTCCACGCCCGCGGCGGCCCCGAAGCGCCGTTTTCGCAGGACGACATCGTGCGGAAGTTCATGGAATTCGCCGCGCCTTCGCTGGGCGAGGCCCGCGCCGGTGCCATCCGCGATGCGGTACTGGGTTTCACCGCTGAGGGCAGCAAATTCTCCGATCTTGGCCGTCTCATCTATGACGCGCCCGAAAACTAAGCCTCGAACCTGACCAGAAAGACAGACACATGGCACGCGACAGACGCGGCGGCGGGCGCCGCGGCAAATCAGGCCGCTCCGGCGGCAGTATCGACCAGCTTCCCTGGCAACAGGTGAAAAACACCTACCCGGCGTTTGAGCTCTTGAACCCGGAGCAGATGGACCAGCTGCACGCCACCTCGATGCGGATCCTGTCGGAGGCAGGCATCCGGGTGATGGGCGAAAACGTGATGGGCATTTTCGAGGCCGCGGGCGCCATTGTGGACCGCGAGACCAAGACAATCCGCATCGACGAAAGCATCATCACCGAGGCACTGAAGACAGTGCCGACGGAGTTCACACTGACCGGTCGCAACCAAGACAAACGGATCACGCTGGGCGGCAACAATGTGACCTTTGGCCTGGTGGCAGGTCCGCCCAACGTGCATGACTGCGTGGGCGGGCGGCGGGCCGGAAACCTCACCGATTACCAGAACTTCATCAAGCTGGCGCATCACTTCAACGCCATCCACCTGATCGGCAACCAGGTGACCGCGCCGCTGGAGCTGCCCGCCAACAACAGGCATCTGGATACCTATCTAGCCAATATCACCTATGCAGATCTCTCGTTCCATTGCTCAGCCATCGGCCGCGGCCGGGCGCTGGACGGGATAAACATGATGGCAATCTCCCGCGGTCAGACGCCGGAAGAAATGAAGGATGATCCGGGCGTGATCACCATCATCTCGGTCAACTCGCCGCGGTTGTTTGACGATGCAATGGGCGACGGGCTGATCGCCATGGCGGAGCACGGCCAGCCGGTGACGGTGACGCCCTTTACCCTGATGGGGGCGATGACGCCCGTCACCCTGCCAGCCGCCCTCGCCCAGCAAAATGCCGAGGCGCTGTTCGGCGTGGTGCTGACCCAGCTGGTCACCCCCGGCACCCCGGTGATGTACGGCTCCTTTACCTCCAACGTCGACATGCGCAGCGGCGCGCCCGCCTTTGGCACGCCGGAAAACGCCAAGGCCAACATCGTCGGCGGCCAGCTGGCGCGGCGCTACGGCATTCCCTACCGGACCTCCAACGCCAACGCCTCCAACACAGTCGACCTGCAGGCGGCTTATGAAACCATGATGGCGACCTGGGGCGCGGTGCTGGGCGGCGCCAATATCGTCTATCACGCGGCCGGCTGGCTGGAGGGCGGGCTGACCGCGTCCTACGAGAAGTTCATCCTGGATGTGGAGATCATCCAGAACATGATCGAGTTCCTGAAGCCGATGAAATTCGACACCGATGAGCTGGGCTTTGACGCCATCCAGTCAGTGCCTACCGGCGGCCACTTCTTTGGCGCCGAACACACGATGGCGCGTTACGAGACCGCCTTCTACCGCCCGCTGCTGTCGGACTGGCAGAATTACGAGAACTGGGAGGCGGCAGGCGCGAAGGACGCGCTAAGCCGCGCCACCGGCCTCTGGCAGCAGGCATTGCGGCAGTATGAGGAACCCGCAATGGACCCCGCTGTCCGCGAAGAACTGGATACCTATGTCGCCAGGCGCAAGGAACAGATCGGCTCCGGCGAGCCGTGAAGGAAAGGGTGCGAGGGGCCGGCCCCTCGCACTCCCCGGAGTATTTCGGGAAAGATGAAACCCTGCGTGCTTCAGCCGAAGTGCAGGGTTTTCACCTCCTGGTAATCCTCCAGCCCCAGCATGCCGCCTTCGCGGCCATTGCCGGACTGCTTGTAGCCGCCAAACGGCGAGCCGTAGTTGAAACCGCCGCCGTTGATGTGAACCGCACCTGCGCGCAGCCGCGCGGCGACGCGCTCGGCCCGCTCCGGATCGCCGGTCTGCAGATAGGCGGCGAGGCCGTAGGGCGTGTCATTGGCGATGCGGATGGCGTCTTCCTCATCCTCGAAGGGGATGATCACCAGCACCGGGCCGAAGATTTCCTGCTGGGCGATGGCCATGTCGTTGGTCACATCGGCAAAGACGGTGGGGCGCACGTACCAGCCGGTGTCCAATCCTTCGGGCCGTCCCAGCCCGCCCGCCAGCAAGGTGGCGCCCTCGTCGATGCCTTTCTGGATCATCGCCTGCACCCGGTCGTACTGGATGCGGTCGAACATCGGGCCGATGTGGTCGCCTTCCTGTGCCGGATCGCCCACCTGCTGGCCCTCGGCTGCGGCCTTGGCGATTTCCAGCACCTGATCGTAGCAGCCCCGCTCCACCAGCATCCGGGTCGGCGCGTCGCAGCTTTGGCCGGTGTTGTACATGCATTCCAGCACCGAGGCGGTGACTTTCTCTTCGAGGTCCGCATCAGCAAACACCAGGTTCGGGGACTTGCCGCCCAGTTCCAGCGTCACCCGCTTGACGGTGTCGGCGGCGTCCTTGGAGACCGCGATGCCCGCCCGGGTCGAGCCGGTGAACGACATCATATCAACGTCCGGGTGGCGCGACAGGCCCGCGCCCACCGTCGGCCCGTCGCCGTGGATCAGGTTGAAGACGCCTGCCGGGTAGCCCGCATCATGGATCATCTGCGCATAGACGGCCGCCGACATCGGCGTATGCTCCGACGGTTTCAGCACGCAGGTGCAGCCCGTCGCCAGCGCCGGCAGCACCTTGAGCGCAATCTGGTTCACCGGCCAGTTCCAGGGCGTGATCAGGCCGCAGACGCCAATCGGCTCGCGCACCAGGATATCGCCGTTCGGCAGCGTCTCGCGCAGCTCCTGGGATTTCAGCGCCTCCAGGATGCCTTCCAGATGCCCGATCCCTGAATCGGCCTGCGCGTCCCGCGCCATGGTGATCGGCGCGCCCATCTCGGCGGACATGGCCTGCGCCAGTTCCTCGCGCCGGTCCCGGCTGATTTCCAGCAGGCGTTCCAGCAGCGCAATCCGTTCGCCGCGCGAAGTCTGCGAGAAGCTGGCGAACGCCGCCTTGGCCGCTGCCACCGCAGCGTTCACATCCTCCTCATCCCCCAGGATGATGGTTCCGATCTGCTGTTCCGTGGCCGGGTTCAGCACCGGAAATTCGCGGGCCGAATGCGGCGACACCCAGGCGCCGCCGATGTAGAATTTCTGCAGGTCCATCTGGCGGTTCTCCCTCTCACGTTTCAGTTGCGGCCCGGACCCGGCAAAGCACAGCCGCCCCGCCGGCCAGCGGTTCTGGCTTGGCACCCTGCCCGCCTTTTGGCGCCCAGAATAGGCCAAAACCGCCAGAAGATCGCCTTTTTCCGCGCGGCCTGCATGTGGGCTGTGCGCATCAGTGGCCGGCA
Source organism: Leisingera sp. McT4-56 (assembly GCF_020514995.1). Lineage (NCBI taxonomy): Bacteria > Pseudomonadati > Pseudomonadota > Alphaproteobacteria > Rhodobacterales > Roseobacteraceae > Leisingera > Leisingera sp. McT4-56. Next base: position 22,551 of record NZ_JAJALF010000014.1, read on the forward strand.
AACAGGCTGCGCACCGCAGGAACCGTTTCGCGGCGCGCCTTGCCCCGGCTATGCTGGCTCAAAGCCCGCTAATAAGGGCGCCCAGAGGCAGAACATGAGCAGATCCCATTGGACAGCCCGTTCCGTGCTGCTGGCCGGTTGCGTCTTGTGCAGCTGCACCATCGTCGGCGTGGACTATCACCGCCCTGATTTTGCGGTGCCCGCTGCCTATTACCAGTCCCGCACCTATGCCACCGCCAAAGGCGCAAGCGAAACCTGGTGGCAGCAGCTGAACGATGCCACGCTGAACCGGCTGGTGGCGGCAGGGCTGCAGCAGAACCTCGGCCTAATGGCGGCCAAGGAACGGCTGAAAGCCGCAGAGGCCCTGCGCCGCGGCTCCGGCCGCCCGCAGCAGGCCAGCGGCGGCCTGGATGCCAGCTCAACCTTCTCGCGCCGGGAATCCGATGATGGCTCCAGCAACACCGACGCGGCCCAGCTCAGCGCGACCTATGTCTTTGACCTGTTTGGTGAGTTCCAGCGGCGTTCCGAACGCGCAGTTGCCGACCGCGATGCGCAGTTCTACCAGATGGCCACCACCCGCCTGGCGGTCATCGACGCCATCACCCGCACCTATATCCAGGCCCGCTTCTTCCAGCGCGGCGCCGCCGTCACCCGCAAGACCATCCAGCTGCGCGAGCAGATCCTGGCAACGGTGATGGAGCTGCAGGAAGCCCGCGCGGCCCTGGCGCTGGATGTGGAGCGCACCAAGCTGCAAGTGGTCAGCGCCAAGGCGGATCTGCCCGCCTTCATTGCCAGCTACGAAGCATCGGTCTTTGCCCTGGCGACCCTTCTGGACCGCGACGCCTCAGAGGTGTTTGCAATGATGCAGGGCAGCTCCGGCCAGCCCTACCCGGCGACCCAGCCGGAACTGGGGCTGCCCGCCACCCTGCTGCGCAACCGCCCCGACGTGCTGCTGGCCGAGGCCCAGCTGCGCAGCGCCACCGCCGATATCGGCGTCAGCGAGGCAGAGCTGTACCCGTCGCTGGAGATCACCGGATCGGTTCAGGCCGTACGCGGCGTCAACGATCTCTACTCGATCGGCCCGGAGCTGAACCTGCCGCTGTTCAACCGGCCGGTGCTGCGCGCCTTCCACCAAAGCGCCATCGCCGAGGCCAAGGCCACCGAGTTCGACTACCGCGCCGGAGTGCGCGCCGCCGTGGAGGAGGTCCAGGCCCAGCAAAGCAGCCTGCGGGCCGCGCGCGAGCGGGCCGCTGCCGAGGCCCGTGCCGTCAGCCTCGGGGTCAAGGTTGCCGATCTGGCGCGCGAAACCTTCCGCGCCAGCGAGATCACCCTGTTCGACCTGCTGAACACCGAAGAGGCGCTGCGCGACAACGAGCTGAACCTGATTACCGCGCGCCGCGACCTGGCGCTGGCCTGGGCCGGCCTGCAGATTTCACTGGGCAAGGGCTGGGCGCCGCAGCAGGATCCGGACAGCGCCGTTGTTCTGGTGAAAAAACCGGACCAGGCGGAATAAGAACCCTGCATCGCAGGGGTGCGGGCGGCTGGCTTCAGGCCTGCGCCTCGCGCTCCATCTGCTCGACCATCTTGCGCGCGCGCTTGCACTGCAGCTTGTCGCGCAGCGGGCTGTCGGGGTCGATGTCCTTGGAGCAGACCACGCATTTGTCGGCGCCCGAGATCGCATTCAGGCCGCCGCAGCTGCCCTTGATCTTCTTGCCCATCAGGATCACCCCCAGCGACATGCCCAGGGTGACGATCAGCAGCAGGATGAAGGCCAGAAGAAAGGTGCTCATGGGTGGTCCCTCGCAGGATGGCTTGGCGCGGCGTCAGTTTGCGGTCAGCGCCTCAAAGGCGCTGCTGGCCGCTGTCATATAGGCATCCGCGCCGGCTTGCACGTCCCGATCAATGAAAAACACGGCAAGTTTATGCTCTTCCGCAAGCTTCAGCCCGTTTTCGCGGCCCAGAACCAGCATTGCGGTGGCCCAGGCATCGGCCAGCATGGCATTTTCCGCAATCACCGTGACCGAGGTGGTGCTGTGCGTCACCGGCCGCCCGGCCACCGGGTCCAGAATATGGGAATAGCGCCTGCCCTCATATTCGAAGTAGTTGCGGTAGTCGCCCGAGGTCGCCAGCCCCAGGTCGCTGACCGGCACGATCAGCTGCACGGTCTGCGCCGCCGCATCCGGTTTCTCGATGCCGATGCGCCAGGCTTCGCCTTTGGCGTTTTCGCCCTTGGTCACCAGATCGCCGCCGATCTCCACCATGTAGTTCTCGACACCGAACCCCTGCAGGGCTTCGGCCACCGCATCAACGCCATAGCCCTTGGCGATGGCGGACAGGTTGATGCCGGTTTCCGGTGCCGACTTCCGCAGCGTTCCGGCGTCCGCATCCAGCGTCAGCAGCCGCGCCTGGCCGACGCCCTCCAGCGCCTTGGCAATGGCCTCATCCGACGGCACCGGGTCCTCCGGCTTGCGCGGGCCGAAGCCCCACAGCTCGATCAGCGGTCCCAGGGTCACGTCGAACTTGCCGCCGGTCTTGGCATGCACGTCGTTGGCCGCCGCCAGCACATGGGCAAACTCCGGCGACACCCGCACCGGCGCAGTGCTGCGCGCAGCCGAAAAGGTGGAGACCTCCGACGCCGGATCCCAGTTCGACATCTTGGCATTGACCGCTGCCAGGATGCCTTCCACCGCGGACCCCAGGGCATCGGGGTCCAGATCCTCGCCAATGGCGACCACGCTGTAGGTGGTGCCCATGGTCTGGCCCGACAGGCGCACCTCTTCCGGCCCGCTGCCAAACCAGCAGCCGGACGCCAGCAGCACCGCGGGCAGGATCAGGGCAAGCAGGAACCTTCTGTGCATCGGGCAACCTCCGGCAGCAAAACTGGTGCTGCTATGCCCCTGCCCCGCGGCGGAGTCAAACAGGGCGTCAGGCGGGGTGTCAGAACTTCAGCGGCAGAAAAGCCAGCGCCAGCAGGCCGATCGCGGCAGGCACCCCGTAGAGCCAGGCCCTGAGCCGCGCATTGGGCGCCTCGGACTTCCAGTTCTGCCGGTACAGATGGCCGCAGACCACCACCACGAACACGGTCAGCGCGCCGGTCACGGGGGTCAGGTAGAGGTTTTCGAACATGTTGTTTTCCGGCCCTTGTTAGCGCTCGCGTCATTTCGCCCCTTCCCGGATCGCAATCCGCCGCTAAGATGGGGTCATGACCTGATGCAGGATAGGAGGAGACCCCGCGCATGGCACCGTTCTCATACCAGCCTCCGACACGGGGCGACAAGGCCGGGCAAGCCAGCCACAGCCAGTCGCCCGAGTCGAATTTGTCGCATGAGCAATCAACCGTGGCCAAACTGCTGGACGCCAAGGGCGATGCGATTTTTTCGATCCGTCCCAATGACACCATCGGCCACGCGGTGGAGGCGCTGCGCGACAAGCGCATCGGCGCACTGGTGGTGACCGACCAGAACGGCGCGCTGCAGGGCATCCTGTCGGAGCGCGACATCGTGCGGCGGCTGGCGGAAACGCCGGGCCACACCCTGCCGCAGCTGGTCGAGGACATCATGACCCGCGAGGTCACCACCTGCGCGCCGGAGGATCTGCTGATCGACGTCGCCAAGGTGATGAACGAAGGCCGCTTCCGCCACCTGCCGGTGGAGAAAGACGGCCATCTCTGCGGCATGATCACCGTGGGCGACGTGGTCAACTTCCGCCTCAAGGAGCTGGAATACGAAGCCCTGCGCATGAAACAGATGATCGTCGGCTAGGCCGGGTCTCCAACCACGGCGGCCTGTTACGGGAACGGGCCGCCGCCGGTGTCCTTAAGCAGCTCCAGAAAGACCTCCAGGTCCTCCGCTGCCGCCAGCGGCGCCATCGCCTGTTTGATCGCGGCGCCGTAGAACTCCCACATCTGCAGGCGCAGGGCGGCGCCGGCTTCGGTCAGATGCAGCAGCTTGCCGCGGCGGTCCTGTTCGAACACGGTTTCGCGGACCAGCCCCCTGGCCACCATCTGGGCCAGAATGCGCGACAGGTTGGATTGCTCGAACAGCAGGTTGCGGGTCAGCTCATAGGCCCGAACGCCGTCCTCCCCGGCCATTTCGATCCCCCACAGCACGTCGTACCAGCGCAAGCTTGGCAGCCCCGCCTCCCGCAGCTTCGCCTCCATGTCCCGGTGGGTTTGCCGGTGCGCGCGGTTCAGCAGAATCCAGATTGCGGTTTCGCGTTTGTTTGGTGTCATGTCCGTTCACGAGTCAGTGAGTGTGCAGGCCTGAAACATAATTGCCTGTGGATACACTCCAATAGATGCCATAGCATCTATACCGGGTTCAATGCATACAGTCCGCCCGAAGTTCACAATTGCACCAAGACTGAAATCAGACAGGGATACCGTCATGATGATCAAGATTGCTCCCCTCGCAGCCGCCGCATTGCTGGCAGCCCCCGCCGCCTTGGCCGCAACCTACAAAACCGACCAGGGCCATACCGAGGTCCACTTCAGCTGGAGCCATGCAGGGGTATCGGTTCAAAGCGGTGAATTCACCCAAGTGGACGGCACCTTGGAACTCGACCCGGAAAACCCGGAAGCGGCGTCCCTGAACGTGACAATCCAAACGGACAGTCTTGCCACTGGTTTCGGACCGCTGGACGATGACCTTTCCAGTGCGAATTTCCTTGAAACAGCGACTTACCCGGAAATCACCTTTGTCAGCACCAGCGTGGAAAGAACCGGCGAAAACACGGCCAACGTCACCGGCGACCTGACCATTCACGGCACAACGCAGCCGGTTGTGCTGGAAACAACAATGACCCATTTCGGGGACCATCCGCTGGCTGGGGTTTTTGACTACTACAAGGGCGACTGGGCCGCGTTTGAGGCCACCACCACCATCGATCACCTGGCCTTTGGCGTGGGCGGGTTCTCAACCGGCCCGATCAGCATCCGCATCGTCACCGAGATGAAAGCGCAGTAAGCGCCCGCCTTACCGGTGCACGGGGGGTGTACAGGCGGTGCACGCATGGCACCCCCGGCCCGGTTCTGAGAACAGCAAAAAGCCCCGGATGTTTCCACCCGGGGCTTTCTGATTTTGCGGTCTCTCCGGCTCAGCCGCCGAAGTCGTCCAGCATGATGTCCTCGCGGTCCACGCCCAGGTCCAAGAGCATGTTGATCACCGACTGGTTCATGATCGGCGGGCCGCACATGTAGAACTCGCAGTCTTCCGGCGCCGGGTGGTTCTTGAGGTATTCCTCGTACAGAACGTTATGGATAAAGCCGGTGTAGCCTTTCCAGTTGTCCTCCTGCTGCGCGTCGGACAGGGCGACGTGCCATTCGAAGTTGTCGAACTCCTCGGCCAGCTGGTCGAAGTCCTCGACAAAGAACATCTCCTTCTTCGAGCGCGCGCCGTACCAGAAGCTGATCTTGCGGTTGCGGTTCTCCAGCCGCTTCAGCTGGTCGAAGATGTGGCTGCGCATCGGCGCCATGCCGGCACCGCCGCCGATGAAGACCATTTCCTTGTCGGTCTCGCGGGCAAAGAATTCGCCGAACGGGCCCGAAATGGTGACTTCATCGCCCGGTTTCAGGTTGAAGATGTAGGACGACATCTTGCCTGCCGGAATGTCGGTGCTGCCCGGCGGCGGCGAGGCAACGCGGACGTTCAGCATGATGATGCCCTTCTCGTCCGGGTAGTTCGCCATCGAATAGGCGCGCTCGACCGGCTCATCCACAACGGATTTGTACTGCCACAGATTGAAGCGGTCCCAATCCTCGCGGTACTCCTCCTGGATGTCGAAGTCGGTATAGGCCAGCTGGTGGGCGGGGGCCTCGATCTGGATGTAGCCGCCGGCGCGGAAGTTCACGTCCTCGCCTTCGGGCAGTTCCAGCACCAGCGCCTTGATGAAGGTCGCCACGTTGTCGTTGGAGCGCACCTTGCAGCGCCATTTCTTGACGCCGAAGACCTCTTCGGGAACTTCGACTTCCATGTCCTGCTTGACCGCAACCTGACAGGACAGGCGGTCGCCGCAGGCGGCCTCGCGCTTGGTGATGTGGCTTTCCTCAGTCGGCAGGATCGAGCCGCCGCCGGAATGCACACGCACCCGGCACTGGGCGCAGGTGCCGCCGCCGCCGCAGGCAGAGGGGACGAACAGTTTCTCTGCCGCCAGCGTCTGCAGCAGCTTGCCGCCCGCAGGCACCGAGATGGTTTTTTCACCGTTGATGGTGATGTTGACATTGCCGGACGCGACCAGGCGGGAGCGGGCGGCCAGAATGATGGCCACCAGCGCCAGCACGATCAACGTGAACAGGACAACGCCGAGCGAGAAAGTTTCCATAACTTCAGACGCTCCTTACAGTTTGACGCCGCTGAAGGACATGAAGGCCATCGCCATCAGACCCGCGGTGATAAAGGTGATGCCCAGGCCCTGCAGGCCGTCCGGCACGTCGGAATACTTCAGCTTCTCGCGCACGCCCGCCATCGCGGTAATCGCCAGCGCCCAGCCAAAGCCGGAGGAGAGGCCGTAAGTGGTGGCTTCCGCGAAGTTGTAGTCGCGTTCCACCATGAACAGCGAGCCGCCGAGGATGGCGCAGTTCACCGTGATCAGCGGCAGGAAGACCCCCAGCGCGTTGTAGAGCGGCGGGAAATACTTATCGAGGATCATCTCCAGGATCTGCACCATCGCCGCGATCACCCCGATATAGGAGATCAGGCCGAGGAAGGTCAGATCGACATCCGGGAAACCCGCCCAGGCCAGCGCGCCGGGTTTCAGCAGGTAGGTCAGCAGCAGGTTGTTGGTCGGCACGGTGATGGCCTGCACCAGCATCACCGAAATCCCCAGACCCAGCGCGGTGGAGATCTTCTTGGACACCGCGATGAAGGTGCACATGCCCAGGAAGAAGGAGAGCGCGAGGTTCTCGACAAAGATGGCCTTAACGGCGAGTGAAATCAGCCCTTCCATCAGTGCGCCTCCACATTCTGGATTTTATATTCACGCTCTTCGACCTGGTTCGGCTTCCAGGTGCGGAACGCCCAGATCAGAAGGCCGATCACGAAGAACGCCGAGGGCGGCAGCAGCAGCATGCCGTTCGGCACATACCAGCCGCCGTTGTTCACGGTTTCCAGGATGGTGATGCCGAACAGCGAGCCGGAGCCGAACAGCTCGCGGATGATACCCACCAGCATCAGGATCAGGCCATAGCCCATGCCGTTGCCGAGGCCGTCGATGAACGAGGCCACCGGCGGATTGCTCATGGCGAACGCCTCGGCGCGGCCCATCACGATACAGTTGGTGATAATCAGGCCAACAAAGACCGACAGCGTCTTGGAGATCTCAAAGGCATAGGCCTTGAGCACCTGGTCCACCAGGATCACCAGCGAGGCGATGATCACCATCTGCACGATGATCCGGATCGAGCTGGGGATCTGGTTCCGCAGGATCGAGATGAACATCGACGAGAACGCGGTCACGAAGGTCACCGCCAGGGTCATCACAAAGGCCACCTGCAGAGAGGAGGTTACTGCCAGCGCCGAGCAGATGCCCAGAACCTGCAGCGTGATCGGGTTGTTGTCGACCAATGGGTCGACCAGCATGTCTTTCTTGGTCTGCGCCATTAGAGCTCTCCCGCTTTAAGGGCGGCCAGGAAGGGTGCATAGCCCTCTTCGCCCATCCAGAATTTCACCAGGTTGTCCACGCCGACAGAGGTCAGCGTCGCACCGGCCAGCGCATCAATGTGATGCTCCGGCCCGGCCGGGCCTTGCGCCTTGGCAACGCTGATCTGCAGCGCGCCGCTTTCGTCATGCAGCTTCTTGCCGCTCCACAGGGACTTCCAGCGCGGGTTGTCCACCTCGGCGCCGAGGCCCGGGGTTTCGCCGTGCTGATAGAACTGCAAGCCGAAGATGTCATTGCCGTTTTCCTCAACCGCGATGAAGCCGTAGAGGGTCGACCACAGGCCATAGCCGTGGATCGGCAGGATCACCTTGTCCAGATCGCCGTTTTCCTCGCGCAGCAGGTACACGGTCTTGTAACGCGACTGGCGGCCGATGCCCGCAGGGTCATTGTCCAGCGCGCGGCTCAGCTCCGGGTCCTGCGCGGCGGCCAGATCGTCAAAGCTCGCGGCGTCGAACTGGTCGGTGAACTGGCCGGTTTCCAGATCCAGCACCTGCGGCTCAAAGGCGGCGAAGGCTTCGGCCACGTTCTGGCCCGGCTCGTAAAGGCCCGCGACCTGAAGAACGTTCAGCTGCTTGTCGCGCTTCTTGTTGATCTCCTGCACCGGGCGCAGGGACACCGCGGCGGTGGACACGATCATCGAAGCCACCAGGCAGACGGCAACAGCGATGAACAAGGTTTTGCCGACCGAGTCCGGCGATGCGGTGAGGAAGCGGCCGATCAGGCCCTTGCTTTGGGTATCAGCCATGGCGGCGCGCCCTCCGTTTGATGTTGGCCTGCACGACGAAGTAGTCGATCAGCGGCGCAAAGACGTTGCCGAACAGGATCGCCAGCATCATGCCTTCGGGGAAGGCCGGGTTCAGCACCCGGATCAGCACCACCATCACGCCAATGAGGGCACCGTAGATGTAGCGGCCCGCGTTGGTGTGCGACGCCGAAACCGGCTCGGTCACCATGAACACCAGGCCGAAGGCATAGCCGCCCAGCACCAGGTGCCAGTACCACGGCATCGCAAACATCGGGTTGGTCTCGGAGCCGATCAGGTTCAAGAGCATCGAGAAGGCAATCATGCCAACAAGGCAGCCGACGATCAGGCGCCAGTTGGCAATTTTGGTGAACAGCAGGAAGCCCAGGCCGATGGCACAGGCCAGCGTCGAGGTTTCGCCAAAGCTGCCCTGGATGGTGCCAAAGAACGCGTCCGACCATTCGATGCCCTTGGCGGCCAGCGCCTGCACGCCGTCGGCGGCGGTCACACCCAGCGCGGTCGCGCCGGAGAAGCCGTCAACCGGGGTCCAGACAGCGTCGCCCGACATGTTCGCCGGATAGGCGAAATACAGGAACGCACGGCCCACCAGCGCCGGGTTCAGGAAGTTCTTGCCAGTGCCGCCAAAGACTTCCTTGCCGATCACCACGCCGAAGATGATGCCAAGCGCCACCTGCCACAGCGGCGCAGAGGCCGGCATGATCAGGGTGTAGAGCATCGAGGTCACAAGGAAGCCCTCGTTCACCTCATGGCCGCGGACGGTGGCAAAGATCACCTCGAAGATGCCGCCCGCAACCAGCGTCACGATGTAGATCGGCAGGAAATACAGGAACCCGTGCGCAATATTGGCCATCGGGCTCGCCGCATCCAGCGAAATCCCGAACATCTGCAGCAGCGCAATCCGCCAGCCGGTGGCCGCGTCGGCGCCAAGCGCGGCAATCGCCGAGTTCGCCTGATAGCCGGTGTTCCACATGCCCCACAGGATACAGGGGATGGTGGCGATCACCACATAGGTCATGATCCGTTTCATATCGACATATGAACGGGCATGCGGCGCCACGGTGGTGACGGTTTTCGGGGTGTAAAGGAAGGACTCCACCATCTCGTAGACGGGGAAGAGCTTTTCGTATTTGCCCCCCTTCTCGAAATGCGGCTCGATCCTGTCAAAGAAGCTGCGCAATCCCATCCGGCTCAGCCCTCCTTTTCAATCTTGGTCAGGCAGTCGCGCAGCGCCAGCCCGTATTCGTACTTGGCCGGGCAGGCAAAGCCGACGAGGCCCATGTCCTCTTCGTCGAGCTCCAGCGCACCCAGCGCCTGTGCGGTGTCGGTGTCCATGACCAGCAGCGCGCGCAGCAATTGCGTCGGCAGGTAGTCCTGCGGCATCAGCCGCTCAAAGGTGCCGGTGGGCACCATCGCCCGGCGGCCGCCGTTGAGGTTGCTGGTGAGGTTGAACAGCTTGCGGCTGAGTGCCGAGCCCAGCACCGGCTGCACGGCGTATTTGCCGGGCATCGGGCGGATCCAGCCCAGCGGGATCTGTTCGCGGTCTTCCTCGATGATGGCAACTTGGCGGGCGAAGCGGCCAAGGAACGCCAGCGAACCGGCAGCCTGGCGGCCCGACAGGATCGAGCCGGAGATCACCCGGACCGGAGCATCGGCAGCAATCTCGCCGCGGGTCAGTTCATCGGTGGAGGCGCCCATGACGGTGCGGACCAGACGGGGTGCGCGCGCAGCGGGACCGGCGATGGCAACCACGGTGGAGGGATCCAGGTGGCCGGTCATCAGCAGGCGGCCGATGGCGATCACGTCCTGATAGGAAATCGTCCAGACCTGATCGTCCGCGCGGACGGGATGCAGGAAATGGATGTGGGTGCCTGCCAGGCCAGAGGGATGCGGGCCGGAGAACGCGGCAGCCTCAACCCCGGCAATGCCGGTGCCCGGAATGCTGTCGCCTGCCTTCTGGCACAGGAAGGTGGTGCCATCGGTCAGGAGCGTAACGGCCTTGAGGCCCGCCTCAAACGCCTCAGCCGCATCATTGATGATCACCGCGGCATCACCGGCCAGCGGCTCGCTGTCCATCGCGGTCACGAAGATCGCGGCGGGCTTGGACCCCGGCTGCGGCATCTTGGAATAGGGACGGGTGCGGAAGGCGGTCCAGAGACCCGCGGCGCACAGTTTCTCGGCCAGCCCTTCGGCAGTGTCCGCATTGCCGGTGGCAGAGAAATCAATGCCGGTGTCGGCAGCGTCCGAAACTTCGATCACCACGCTTTCCAGCACCCGGCGGGCGCCGCGGTTGATCGCCACGACCTTGCCGGTCATCGGCGCAACCATCATCGCGGCCTCGGCATCCTTGTGGCAGAACAGCGGAGTTCCGCGGCGGACCTCCTCGCCTTCCTGCACCAGCATGCGGGGCTTGAGGCCCACAAAGTCGGGGCCCAGCACGGCCACCGAGGTGATGGCGGGACCTTCGTGGATCACCTGCTCCGGTGCGCCTGTCACCGGCAGATCCAGCCCCTTTCTCAAGTTGAATGTCTTCATATTTGCGCTACGTCCCTCCAACGCCGAATCCCGAGGCGGTTCTTACCCCGTTCCGGCAGCGGCGGCAAAGAAAACGCACAAAATGCCGTTTTCCGCACATCCGCACAGCCTGTCCTGATTTCCGGCGCACTCGAATCAAATTCGGCACCGAATAGCAAGGCCGCCACCCGGCCCGTCCTCCAATTTCCTGTGCACTGCGCGCTTTTATCAGACTGTTGGCGCTCACGGGTCTTGGGAAACCGTCAAAGCAGGCGGGCGGAAACGGCAACAGCATTCCGGCAGGCACCGGCAAGGCGGTCCTTTGTGCCCGTCAGTCTCAACAGGCTGTAGAAACTGATTCTACCAAATACTGCGTATTCAGGCTTCCCAAACGGCCTGCGGCGCGCCCATCAGACCGCGGTCGACGGTAATGCCCAGCCCCGGCGCATCCGGCACCAGCACGCCGCCATCCTGCACAGGCGCGTCGAATTCCGCTGTTTTCAGCGTCACCATATCGCGGCAGTCCAGGATGCAGCGGAGACTGCGCTCCGGCACCGTCGCGCCCAGATGCGCGATGGCAGAAAACGCCACCACAGACCCAACGGTATCCTGCACGCTGACGGTCGCGCCCGCAGCCAGGCACATATCCCGGTGCCTGCGTCCGTGGGTCAGCCCCCCGGCCTTGGAGATCTTGAGGCCGATGCCGTCCGCCACGTCCTCCGCCAGCATCAGCGCGACATCTTCATCCTGCTGCACCAGTTCATCCAGGATGATCGGCACCGTGCAGCGCTTGCGCAGCGACATGGTCTCGCGCCAAGTCTTGCAGGGCGCCTCCAGCACGAAATCCAGCCCCTCCGGCAGCATCCGCAACATCCGCAGCGCGGTTTCCGGCGTCAGCCCGCCGTTGGCATCGACCAGAAAGAACTCCCCCGGCTGCCGGTCGGCCAGCGACGCGCGGATGCGCTCGGCGTCCAGCGCGGGGCCGCCTTCGGCATCAAGCGCGCCGATCTTCACCGAGTGGCCCAGATAGCCCATCTCGCGGTGCTGCGCGACGCGGGCGCGCATGTCCTCCGGGCTGCCTGCATAGATCGAGGAGATCACCGGCAGGCGTTTGCCCGTCGAGCCGCCCAGCAACTCGCAGACAGGCATATTCACCGATTTGCCGAACAGGTCCCAGCAGGCCAGGTCGATTGCCGACTTGGCGTGGTTGTGGCCCAGCAGGGCTTCATCCATAGCCTCGTTGATGCGGTCCATCTGCCGCGGGTCGCGGCCCAAGAGATACGGCGCGATCTCGGCGATCCCGGCCCGCGCGCCCAATGCGTGCGACGCGATATAGGTGGAGCCGAACGGCGTGCTTTCGCCCCAGCCCTCCAGCCCCGCATCGGTGGTGATGCGCACGAAGGACGCATCAAAGCTGCGGTACTCCCGCCCGCCCGACAGCATGTAGACGCCGCCGGAATACGGCAGGTCCAGCTGATAAAGCTCGATCTTCCTGATCTTCACGCCTCGGCCTCCGGGATCATCAGCACCAGCTTGCCAGTATGCTTCTTGCTCAGGAAGTCCTCCTGCGCGGCGGCGATGTCGCTCAGCGGATAGGTCTTGGCGACCAGCGGGCGGATTTCCCCGGCCTCGATGTAGGAGATCAGATTGGCGAACACCTCATCCTCCTGGAAGGTGCAGCCCATCAGGGTCAGATCCTTCAGGTACAGGGTGCGCACGTCGATTTCGCTGATCGGCCCGGCAATGGCGCCGGCGGTGGTGTATCGCCCGCCCCGGCGCAGCACATCAAGGAACGACGGCCACTGCGGGCCGGCAACCAGATCGACCACAACGTCGATGGAGCCCTCGCCCAATTCCTTGACCAGATCCGCGTTACGGTCCACCACCCGGTCAGCGCCAAGCGCCAGCACTTCATCCGCCTTGGCGGCAGAGGACAGCGCGATCACCGTGGCGCCGCGGCGTTTGGCCAGCTGCACGGCGGCAGAGCCGACGCCGCCGGAGGCGCCGGAGATCAGAACGGTCTCCGCGCCTAGACCGACCCGGTGCAGCATGTTTTCTGCCGTGGAGTAGGCGCAGGGGATCGAGGCCAGTTCGGCATCGGACCAATCGCAGTTCACCGCATGGGTTTCGCGCGCAGGCGCCACTGCAAACTGGGCAAAGCCGCCGTCGCATTCGCTGCCGAAGGTCCAGCATTCATAGGGGCGGTAGTCGACGTAAGTCCGCAGCATGTTGCGCACTAGAACCCGCTCGCCGATGCGGGCGGGATCGACCCCCTCCCCGACCGCGGCGATATGCCCGCAGGCATCCGCGCCCTGGATGCGCGGGAATTCCAGCGGCTTGCCGGACCAGCTGGCGTCATCGTCGTTAACGCTGTCAAACCCGCTGGCGCCGCCCGCGTTGGTGTCGGCATCCACCGCCTTGGAATACCAGCCGATGCGGGTGTTGATGTCGGTGTTGTTGATGCCTGCCGCGGCAACGCGGATCAGCACCTCGCCAGGGCCGGGCTGCGGCACCGGCACGTCGGTGCGGTATTCCAGTTTATCGATGCCGCCGTGGCCGGTCAGCAGGACCGCCGCCATTTTGCTGGGGATCATGCCCTCACCTCCCTTGGTTTGAACTTCTTTGGCCGGCCCTCCCCTGCCGGCCAAACAGACCGCTGTCCCCACAGGGACAGCCGCCTGAAACTTATGTCACAGCTCCAGCGGATGCGCGCGGCCCCGTTCCGCCAGGCGGCGGTTCAGCTCCTTCGCCTCCGGCAGCCCAGCCTCCAGCGCAAAGACAAAGGCATGGGTCAGGTAGAAGCAGGCCGCATCTATATTGCCCGCGGCCTCTGCCTGATCCCCGGCCAGCGTGTACAGCCGGACCAGCTCTGCGCTGTCCTTGTCCTCATGCGCCTTCAGCAGCGCGTGGTCGAGGTCTGCGCGCTCCATCCCTCAGCCCTTCAGCGAGATCGCGATGTTCTTGGTGCGCACGTAGTTATAGAGCGCCTCCAGTCCCTTTTCGCGGCCAAAGCCTGATTTGCCGACCCCGCCGAACGGGGTGGAGATGCCGCCCGCGAACCATTCGTTCACGAACACCTGCCCCGCCCGCAGACGGTTCGCGACGCGATGCGCCCGCGCCAGATCGCGGGTGAAGACACCGGCGACCAGCCCGAATTCGGTGCCGTTTGCCAAGGCAATTGCTTCCGCCTCGGTCTCAAAAGGAGTGAAGCAGGTGACGGGGCCAAAAATCTCCTCCTGCGCCACGCGGGACGCGGGATCCACATCCGCCAGAATAGTCGGCGCCATGAAATAGCCTTCCCGCTCCAGCCGGGCACCGCCCGAAGCCGCGCGGGCGCCGCTTTGGCGGGCGGTGGCCGTCAGGGTTTCGATGCCATCCAGCTGGCGGGCAGAGATCACCGGGGTCAGGCCGGGGTTTTCCAGCCCGTGGCCGACGCTCAGGCCATTTGCCAGCGCGGCGGCGCGTTCCACCGCCTCGTCATAGATCGAACGGTGAACCAGCACCCGCGACATGGCGGAACAGACCTGCCCGGCGTTGTAGAAGATGCCGCTTTGCAGGGAGGACATCAGCGTGTGCAGATTGGCGTCCTCAAACGCTACCGCGGCGGATTTGCCGCCCAGCTCCATCAGCGCGGGCGTCACCGGATTGGCAGCAGCGCGCAGGATGGCCTGGCCTGTCGGCACCGATCCGGTAAAGACGATCTGATCCACCGCCGGGCTTTCGACCAGCCGCGCGCCCAATTCAGCGCCGATGCCGTTCAGGATCGACACCGCCCCGGCCGGAACCTCAGCGCGTTCCAGCGCGACACCCAGCATCGCTAGCGCCATCGGGTCCAATTCCGGTGACTTGATGATCACCGAGTTCCCCGCAGCCATCGCAGGCGCCAGCGACCGCGCCGCAATCGACACCGGGAAATTCCACGGAACGATCTGGGCGGAAACACCGTAGGGCTCATAGACCGTATAATCAGCGTAATCGGGGCCAAGCGGGATCGACTTGCCTTCGATCTTGTCGGCCATTCCGCCGTAGTATTCGAAATACTGCGCGGCTTCCTCGAATTCATCATGCGCCGCGCTGAGGCTCTTGCCGCTTTCCCGGCACAGCAGCTTCGCGCCCTCGTCCGCGATGCCGCGGATCTCAGCCGCGATGCGCTGCATCAGCTGGCCGCGCTTGGCGGGTTTCATTGCAGCCAGATCGCCGCGCTCGAAACTCGCCCGCGCCGCTTCCAGCGCTTTCGCCAGGGTTTCCTCACCCGCCAGCGCGC
The DNA here is from genome assembly GCF_020514995.1 of Leisingera sp. McT4-56. Classification (NCBI taxonomy): domain Bacteria; kingdom Pseudomonadati; phylum Pseudomonadota; class Alphaproteobacteria; order Rhodobacterales; family Roseobacteraceae; genus Leisingera; species Leisingera sp. McT4-56. The sequence continues at coordinate 37,742 of NZ_JAJALF010000014.1, forward strand.
AGTCGGCCACATGGCTGCCGTTGCCGGGATCCTCGACGGCGATGCGCGCACCGCCGTCGCCCTCAACCCATGCACCGGCCAGGAAGTTCCTGGCCAGCCCGTCTTTCAGGAAGGCACTCATGCCTCGCGGCCCTTGGTCACCTGATCGGCCACCCAGGCATGGAAATTGTGGGTCGGCCCGTCCATCGCAGGCGAGAACCGGCCGCCGTCGAACAGCTCGCCATGGCGGCCCTTCTGCATGCCTTCGACGACAAAGACGTCTTCCTCGAACACGGTCTTCCACAGCTTCGCGTTCTCGGTGCGCAGGCCGTCCAGCTCCGGGGTGTCTTCCGGGGATTTGGAGTAGTAGAGCTCGATATGCTCAACGGTGTTCTCGGTGTCGACCGGCTCCAGGATGATCGCAAACGCATGGTCGCGCTGCACACCCAGCAGGACGTTGGGGTAAACCGCGGTGTATTCGCCGCCCTCGTCCCACTTGCTGCTGAGGCCCTCGAAATCCGGGAACACTTCGCCGTTTTCGCCCTTCAGCTGGCGGTAGACCAGGGTGCCCTGGCCAGAATACTTGCCCGGCACCTCGATGTTGTAGTGGTCTTCCAGCCGGGAGTAGCTGTTGAGGCCCGGATGCACCCACGGCAGGTGGTAGCTCTCGCAGTAGTTCTCGACCGCCAGCTTCCAGTTGGTTTTCACCTCCAGCTTGAAGCCGGAGCCTTCGCCGCCGTGATGCACCGGGGCCTCGAATTCCTTCCAGCGCTGCAGCAGGTCGGCGTGGGCCTCCTCGAACTCCGGCGCGGAGCCGTCGACGTTCACGAACACCACGTCGCGCCAGACATAGGAGCGGATGCGGACCAGGCCCAGCTCGTCCAGCTTGATGTCTTCATGCTTGTTGTTGCCGGGGCCGCCGACATGCGGGGTGGAGACCAGGCGGCCATCGAGGCCGTAGCACCAGCTGTGATAGGCGCAGCGGATGGCGCCGCGGATCTTGCCCGCCTTCTCGACCAGGATCATGCCGCGGTGGCGGCAGGTGTTCTGGAACACGCCGATCTCGCCGTCCTTGTCGCGCACAATCAACAGCGGCATGCCCAGGAAATCCACGGGCTTGGCATAGCCCGGCTCCGGCACGTCCTTGCCAAAGCCGATGCCGGACCAGTTCTTGAACAGAACCGAGCGCTTCTCTTCGGCAAAGACAGCGGGATCGATGTAATGGGCGTTCGGCAGGCCGTTGGCCACGTTGACCGGAGCCATCACCGGGGCAAGCGAGTCATGCTTGTTCATCTGGGTCTCTCCAAGGCAGGAAAAAGATGTACGGATTTTGCGCCATTGAAGGGAGCGCGCGGATTCACTCAATAGCAGGAATTTTCGCGCTGGGATTAGCTCAGCTCACCTGAACCCTGATGGACCTCGTCAATCACCCAATTGCGAAGCAAACGGGCGGATTCCGACAATTCCGCGTCCGGGCGGCCCACCAGATGAAAGCCGTGCGGCGCGGCCAGAACATGCGGGCCGATCGGCACCAGCTGGCCGGTTGCCAGCAAGGGGTTCAGCAGCCGCTGCCAGCCCAGCACCAGACCCACCCCGTCCTGCGCCGCCTGCAGCGCCACCGCATAGTTGTTGACCCGCACCCCCGGCGCGATGGGGCCGCCATAACCCAGCTGCTGGAACCAGTCGGCCCAGGTGGTCCAGCTCCGGTCGTCGGAGTCCAGATGCAGCAGCCGCTGCTGCGCCAGTTCCTCCAGCCGGCAGCCGGTGAGCCTGTCCGCGAGCTCGGCATTTCCGACCGGCACCAGGTGGTCGCGGTACAGCTCCGTCTGTTCCAGCCTTGTGTCCCTATCCCGCCCGTAGCGGATGTAAAAATCCACGTCCGGCATGCTGCGGAACGGCCGGTCCTGAACGATCTGGTTGACGTTCACATCCGGGTGCCTGCGCCAGAACCGCACCACCGAGGGCGACAGCCACAGCGAGGCCACCGCCGAGGTGGAGCCGATGGTGACGGTGTCGCCGGTCTGGCGGTCGCGAATGGTCTTGAGGCTGAGCGAGATCTTGGAAAACGACGACGCCAGGGTTTCAAACAGCGCCTCGCCTTCCTCCGTCAGCTCCACGCCCCGGTGCTTGCGCTGGAACAGCGGCACCTGCAGCTCCGCCTCCAGCGCCTTCACCTGGTGGCTGACCGCGCCGGGGGTGACGGACAGTTCCTGCGCGGCGTTCTTGAAGCTCAGATGCCGGGCTGCGGCCTCAAACGCGGCCAGAGTGGTCAGCGGCGGCAGGTTGTAGTGGCGGCGGGACATCTGCGGCTCCTGGCAGGCGGCTCGGATGAAGGCGTTTCATTTCAATATGGGAAATGCGCCTTTGTTGGCCAGCAAAGATATAGCCGGCGCTTGCCGTTTTTCTGCGAGACGCAAAGCCGCGCCGGTTTCCGGCGGCCTCAGTCAATGCGGCCGCGCTGCAGCATCGGCGTCACGTTGAACGCGGCCTTGTAGACCCTTGAGAAATGCCCGGGGCTGTCGAACCCGCAGGACAGCGCCACATCCGTCACCGAGGCCTCGGTCTGGATCAGCAGGTTGCGGGCTCGCTCCAGCCGCATCTCCATCGAATACTTCTTGGGCGAGGTGTTCAGATACTTGCCGAACAGCCGCTCCAGCTGGCGGGTGGAAATGCCGATCTCCTCGGCGATTACAGAGGGCGACACCGGATCGCTGATATGGTCATGCATCATCTGGATTGCGCGGGCTAGGTGGGCGTTGCGCATGCCGTTGCGCGACTGCAGTGACACCCGCTGCTCGGCGGTGGCATTGCGCACTGCGTTATAGACCATCTGGTCGGCCACCGCGACCGCCAGGTCATAGCCGTGCTCGCGCTCGATCAGGTGCAGCATCAGGTCCGCCGTGGCGGTACCGCCGGAGGCGGTCACGTGCTTTTCATCCGCGACGAACACGCTGCGCACCAGGTTCACTTCCGGAAACGCCTCCATGAAACTGTCGTGGTATTCCCAGTGGATTGCTGCCTGCATGCCATTGAGGAACCCGGCCTCTGCCAGCACCCAAGCGCCGGAGCACAGCGCGCCGACCGAGATGCCGCGCGCCTTTTCCCGGCGCAGCGCCGCCAGCAGCGGCCGGGTCACATGGTTTCGCATGTGGATGCCCGACAGGGCAAACAGCCGGTCGCATTTCGGGATCGCGTCAAACCCGTAATGCACCAGCGTCACCGAGCCGTTGGAGCAGGTCGCGGTCTCGCCGTTTTCCGATCCGAACGACCAGTCGTACAGGTCCTTGCCGCTGACAAGGTTGGCAATCCGCAGCGGCTCCACCGCGCAGGAAAACGCCAGATGCGAGAACTCCTCCACCAGGAGAAAGGCAAAATGCTGTGTCTTGGTCATGGCTTGCCCCAGAAAAGACGGACTGCGCGAGGGGTTTGCCCCGCGCAGCCCGGTGGCACGGGTGTGGCTGCTATTATTCCGCTGCCGCGCGGGCCGCGTCCAGCCAGCTGTCGTAAGTTTCGCGGTTGGCCTCGATCCATGCGTCCACATGGCGGTCGATGTCGTCCGAGCTGTCCTCGCCATCGGCGATCAGCTTGTTCTGGGCCGAGATGTCGTTGATGTCGATCTTGGCCAGCTCGAACAGCTTGGCCGCGGCCGGGTTTGCCGCCAGAAACTCGTCAGTGGCAACAACCCGGATGCTGTCGACCGCAAAGCCCAGGTCCTTGCCGTCGAATGTGGTGTCGGCGGTGGCGCCGTCAGGCAGCGACGAGTAAGGCACCGCCAGGAATTCCACATCCTTGCCCGGCACCAGCGCGCCAGAGACCCAATAGGGCGTCCAGGTGTAGTAGAGCACGTTCTCGCCGGCTTCGTTGCGGGCGATGGTGTCGGCGATGATGGCGTTATAGGCGCCCTGGTTGTGGTTCACGGTATCGCGCAGGCCGAATTCGCTCAGCTGATGCTCGATCACCCGTTCGCAGCCCCAGCCCGGCACGCAGCCGGCCAGATCCGCCTTGCCGTCGCCATCGGCGTCGAACAGCTTGGCCTTTTCCGGATCGCTCAGGTCGCCGAGGTTCTGGACGCCCGCATCATAGGCGGATTTGTTGACCAGATAGCCCTGCAGCGCGCCTTCGATCAGGGTGCCGACCTTCTCCAGCACCGCGTCGCCGCCGGATTCCTCAAAAAAGGTGTTGTGCAGGGTGTTCCAATGCACCGCGGTGAAATCGGCGTCGCCGGTTCCCAGCGCCAGATGCACGGTCTGCGCTTCGACCTCCTGCGGCTCGGCCACCTCATAACCCAGATCCTCCAGCGCGCGGAACAGGATCCGGTGCTGGAAGAACTCCTCCAGATAGGACTGGATCACCGGGCGCACGGTAACGCCTTCGCCGGGTTTTTCGCCGGCCGCGGCAGCGCCCGCCAGCATGGTGGAGGCTGCCAGCGCAGCCAGTGCGGTCTTTCTGAACATGAATAAGTCCTCCCTTGGGTGTTCAGATGAAAGTGAAAGTCAGGTCTTTCCGGCCAGGCGCAGCACCGCGCCGACGGGGCCGCCCTGCCACCAGTGGCGGTGGCCGCGGTCGCGGCCAGACTGGCCCATGCCCTGGGTGATGCGGTCCAGCACGATGGCGAGGATCACGATGCCGAGGCCGCCGACCAGCGCCTTGCCCGCATCCAGCCGGCCCATGGCGCGCAGCACCTCGTTGCCCAGCCCCTTGACCGAGATCATCGAGGCGATCACCACCATCGACAGCGACAGCATGATGGTCTGGTTGACCCCGGCCAGAATGGTGGGCGTGGCCAGCGGCAGCTCCACCTTGAACAGGATCTGGCGCGGGCTGGCGCCAAAGGCGCGCGCGGCCTCCACCACAGAGGCATTGACGCCGCGGATGCCCAGGCTGGTCAGGCGGATCAGCGGCGGCAGCGCAAAGATGATCGTCACGATCACGCCGGAGACATTGCCGATGCCGATCAGCATCACGACGGGCACCAGGTACACAAAGGCCGGGATCGTCTGCATGGTGTCCAGCACCGGCCGCATCGCCGCCTCGAACCGGTCGTTCTTGCCCGCCAGCACGCCCAAGGGCAGGCCGATGATGAAGCACAGGATCACCGCCGAGACCACAATCGCCAGGGTGGTCATCGCCAGCCCCCAGGCATTGGGCGACAAAAAGCCAAGCGCCAGCATCGAAACGCCGACCAGGATCGCCACCCGGCGGCCCGCGGCCTGCCAGGCGATCAGCACCAGCATTACCAGCATCACCAGCGGCGGCACCGCATTCAGCGCGGTGTCGATGCCGACGATCATCTCGTTGAAAAACTTCTTCACCGGCTGGATCAGCGCGCGGTTGGCAATTGCCCACTGCTTGACCCCGTCCGCCGATTCCGCCAGCCCCAGATCAACCGCCGAAAACGGGTCGAGGATGCTGTAGGTGTTCTCTGCCATGGTCTTGCCTCCTCAGTGCTTCAGGCTGCCGGCGTCGTCGGCATGGCCCTGGATGCCGCGCAGCAGGGCGTTCTTGGTGACGATGCCGATGGCCCTGCCGTCCGCCTTGACCACCACCGGGTGCTGGGTGGCGATGGACAGGTTGACCAGATCGTCGAGCGAATGATCGGGATGCGCCTCCGGCCAGCTGCCCAGGTCGATCGGCCCCTGCCGCTGCTCGAAAGAGGCGACCGGCTCCATGATCTTGCCCGCGGAAATCAGCTCCAGCTTGGAAATGCCCGCGACGAAGTCGGCGACATAGTCGTCCGCCGGGCTGGTCACGATGTCCTCCGGCGTGCCGACCTGCACCAGCGCGCCATCCTTCATGATGGCGATGCGGTCGCCGATGCGGATCGCCTCGTCCAGGTCATGGGTGATGAACAGGGTGGTCTTCTTCATCTCTGCCGACAGCGACATGAACTTGTCCTGCAGCTGGCGGCGGATCAGCGGGTCCAGCGCCGAAAAGGGTTCATCCATCAAGAGGATCGACGGGTCGGCAGCAATCGCGCGCGCCAGGCCGACCCGCTGCTGCATGCCGCCCGACAGCTCGTCCGGGTACTTCTGGTCCCAGCCATTGAGGTCCACCGCATCAATCGCGCGCATCGCGTTCTCGCGGCGTTCGCGCGCATCATGGCCGCGCACCTCCTGGCTGAAGGAGACATTTTCCAGCACGGTGCGGTGCGGCATCAGCGCCATGTTCTGGAACACCATGCCGATCTTTTCGGCCCGCACCTCGCGCAGCTCCCTGGCGGATAGCTGATTCACATCCTGGCCTTCGATGAACAGCTGGCCCGAGGTCGGCTCGATCAGCCGGTTCACATGGCGAATCAACGTCGACTTGCCAGAGCCGGACAGCCCCATGATGCAAAAGATCTCCCCCCGCCCGACGCTGAAGGTCGCATCCTGCACCCCCACCACGCAGTCGAAGCGGTCGCGCACTTCCAGCTTGCCAAGCCCCTGTTCCTGAACGGCTTTCATCGCCTCGTCCGCGCGGCGGCCAAAGATCTTCCACAGATTGCGGCAGTCGATCACGGCTTCGTCTGCTTGCGTCGTCACCTGTTCCCCTCCTCCAGAAAACTTTCCTGGCATACAGCATATTTTTTCTCTGTACACAAATTGTATTTTCTCATAACACAAAATGAGCAATCAGGTTGCACAGGCCTGTGCCGCCGGGCCATCCTGCCCGCACAGGTTCAGATGCAACGATGGAGACTGAGATGAAGGACGCGTCCAAAAACAGGAAAGCAGAGCTTTATGGCCATCTGAAAACGGCCATCATGACGCTTGCCCTGCGGCCGGGCGCCGATCTCGACGAATCGAAGCTGTCGGAGGAATTCCAGCTGTCCCGCACCCCGCTGCGCGAGGTGCTGCGCCAGCTGGCCGGCGAGGGCTATGTCGATCTGCGGGAAAACCGCGGCGCGCGGGTCAGCGAGATGTCGCACATGACCCTGCGGGATTTCTTCCTGGCGGCGCCGATGATCTACGGCGCGGTGCTGCAGCTGGCGGCCAAGAACGCCACCGAGATGCAGATCGCCGCGCTGAAGGCGGCGCAGGAGGATTTCAAGGCGGCGCTGCGCACGGGCTCCGGCGCTGACCGGGCGATGGCCAACAACCGCTTTCACGAGATCACCGGCGAGATGGCCGACAACATCTATCTCGCCCCGTCCTTCCAGCGGCTGCTGATCGATCATGCCCGCATCGGCATGACCTTCTACCGCCCCCAGGACCGCCAGATGGCGGAAAACCTGGGCGAGGCCAGCGCCCAGCACGACGCCATCATCGCTGCCATCGAGGCAGGCGACGAGGCGGCGGCGGGCCAGCTGGCGATTGACCATTGGAACCTGTCGCGCGACCAGATCGAGCTGTTCGTCATGCCCGCCGGGCTTGACGTGCCGCTGGGGACGGTGGCGCGCAAAACCCCTGCATGAGGACGAAATGACCCCAATATTCCGGTTTGAGGGGATATACACCCCCGTGGTGACGCCCCATTTCGAGGACGGCAGCGTCAATTGGGACGCGCTGGCCGAGGTGATCGAATACCTGGTTGAGAACGGCGTGCACGGGCTGATCTCCGGCGGCTCCACCGGCGAAAACTATGCCCAGACCGTGGAGGAGCGTATCGCGCTGGCCCGCTTCACCCATGAACGGCTGGCGGGCCGCCTGCCGCTGGTGGTGGGCACCGGCGCCATGCTGACCAGCGATTCCATCGCGCTGGCGCAGGGGGCCAAGGAAATCGGCGCGGATTCGATCCTGCTGGCCTCGCCGCCCTACTCGGTCCCGACCGACCGCGAAAACGCGCTGAACGCGCTGGCGATCGACAAGGCCGCTGACCTGCCGGTGATGCTCTACAACTACCCGCACCGCACCGGCACCATGATGGGAGAGGAGTTCCTCGACCGCGTCGGCCGCTCCCGCAATTTCTGCGGCATCAAGGAAAGCTCCGGCGATATCAACCGGGTGCACCTGCTGGCCCGCGACTACCCGCATATCCAGCTGGGCTGCGGCATGGACGACCAGGCGCTGGAATTCTTTGCCTGGGGCGCGCCCTTCTGGGTCTGCGGCGGCTCGAACTTCCTGCCGAAGGAGCACGTCGCGCTGTACAATGCCTGCGTGATCGAGGGCAACTTTGCCAAGGGCCGCCGCATCATGTCGGCGATGATGCCCTTGATGCGCGTCCTCGAACAGGGCGGCAAATTCATCCAGACCATCAAGCACGGCGTCACCATGAACGGCATCGAAGCCGGTGCCATGCGCGCACCGCTGAAGGGGCTGAACAAGGACGACAAACGCGCGCTGGAACAGGTCGTGCGGGTGCTGAAACAGAAAATCGCAGATATCGAGGCGGAGGGCTGATCCATGACGCTGCTGACCCAGGACGAATACAAATCCATTGCCGCCAACCTGGACCTGCCCACAGGTGCGTTCATTGACGGCAAGTTTTGCCCGGCGGCTTCAGGCAAGACCTTCGAGACCGTGAACCCGGCAACCGGCGAGAAGCTGGCGGACATCGCAGCATGCGGTGCCGCGGACGTTGATGTCGCGGTTGAGAAGGCGCGCGAAGCCTTCGACGACGGCCGCTGGTCGCGCCTGCACCCCTCCGAACGCAAGGACGTGCTGATCCGGCTTGCCAAGCTGATGACCCGCAACGCCCATGAACTGGCGGTGATGGAAAGCCTCGACAGCGGCAAGACCATCTATGACTGCGAAACCGTCGATGTGCCGGAGACCATCCACTGCCTGAAATGGCACGCCGAAGTCATCGACAAGATCTATGACCAGGTTTCGCCAGCGTCGGACGATCACATCGCCATGGTGGTGCGTGAACCCATTGGCGTGGTCGGCCTGGTGCTGCCCTGGAACTTCCCGCTGCTGATGCTGGCGTGGAAGATCGGCCCGGCGCTGGCCGCTGGCTGCTCCGTGGTGGTGAAACCCGCCGCCGAGACCACCCTGACCGCGCTGCGGGTGGCCGAGCTGGCAATGGAAGCCGGCCTGCCGCGCGGTGTGCTGAACGTGGTGCCCGGCGGCGGCGCCGAGGTTGGCGAGCCCATCGGCCGCCACATGGATATCGACATGGTCTCCTTCACCGGCTCCACCGTGACCGGCAAGCGCTTCCTGACGTATTCGGCGGAAAGCAACGCCAAGGAAGTGGTGCTGGAGATGGGCGGCAAGAACCCCGCCATCGTGATGGACGACGCCGAGAACCTGGACCGGGTGGCCCAGCATATCGTGAACGGCGCCTTCTGGAACATGGGCGAAAACTGCTCGGCTTCGTCGCGCCTGATTGTGCACAAGGACGTCAAGGCAGAGCTGCTGGAGCGCATCGCCCACCACGCCAAAGCCTGGAACGTCGGCGACCCGCTGGACCCGGAAACCCGCATGGGCGCTCTGGTTTCATCTGCGCATTTCGACAAGGTCTGCGGCTATCTGGAACAGGCCGAAAACGTGGTGCTGGGCGGCAAGGCGCATGACGGCGCCTTTGTCGAGGCCACGGTCGTCGAGGTGCCGGGCAACGACGCGGTGCTGGCGCGCGAGGAAATCTTCGGCCCCGTGCTGTCGGTGATCGAGGTCACCGGCTTTGACGAGGCGATCCGCATCGCCAATGACACCCAGTACGGCCTTTGCGCCTCGATCTTCACCGCCAACGCCAAGCGCGCCATCCGCGGCGCCCGCGCCATCCGCGCAGGCACGGTGACGGTGAACAGCTTTGGCGAGGGTGACATCTCCACCCCCTTCGGCGGCTACAAGCAGTCCGGTTTTGGCGGCCGCGACAACTCCGTCCATGCCCACGACCAGTACACCCAGCTGAAAACCATCTGGATCGACCTGGCCGATGATGCCGACGAGGCCGTGGATTGACCGCCTACACCGCAAAACGCTTGCCCCGGCAGACCGGCGCGGCGGGATGGAATGCCATCCTGCCGCCCCAGGCCGCGCTGCCGGTGCTTGACACCAACCTGACCGCCGATGTGACCATCATTGGCGGCGGATTTGCGGGCCTGTCTGCCGCCCGCCGCCTGCACCAGCTGGACCCCTCCTTGAAGGTGGCGCTGCTGGAGGCCGGCCGCTTTGCCGAAAGCTCCGCCGGGCGCAATTCCGGCTTTATGATCGACCTGCCGCATGATCTGGCCTCCGACAATTACGCGGGATCGGGGCTGGAGGCCGACAAGGCCGCGATTGCCTTCAACCGCAAGGCCATCGGGTTCGCCAAGGGCGTGGCGGAGGACTGCGCCCTGCCGCAGGAGATGTTCGACCCCGCGGGCAAGATTAACGCCGCCGCCACCCGCGCCGGCGATCAGCACAACCGTGATTTCGCCGCCCATCTGGAGCGGCTGGGCGAGCCGCATCAGCTGCTCAGCCAGCAGGAAATACAGGAGCGCACAGGCAGCCCGCATTACAGCTCCGGCCTCTATGCGCCCGGAACGGTGATGATCCAGCCCGCCGCCTATATCCGCGCCCTGTCGGCGCATCTGGCAGGGCAGATCCGCGTGTTTGAAAACTCCCCTGCCACCGGGTTCCGGAAACAGGGCAACGGCTGGAGCGTCAGCACCCCAAAGGGCCGCATCAGCACCGGCAGCGTGATCCTGGCCAACAACGGCCACCTGGAAAGCTTCGGTTTCTACCAGCGCCGCCTGATGCACATCTGCCTTTATGCCTCGATGACCGAACGTCTGACGCCGGAGCAGATCAAACGGCTGGGCGGCACGCCCCGCTGGTCGGTCACGCCCGCGGATCCGATGGGCACCTCTGTGCGGCGGATTTCCGGCTCCTACGGCGACAGGATCCTGGTCCGGACCTGCTCCAGCTTTCACCCAACGATTGAAACCAGCGAGATGCGCCTGCGCCGCGCCGGGCGGGTGCAGGACCGCAAGTTCAATGAGCGGTTTCCGCAGCTGGGGGACGTGCGGATGGAGCACCGCTGGGCCGGTATGCTCTGCCTCAGCCGCAACGGCTCCGCCGCCTTCGGAGAGCTGGACCAGGGCGTCTATTCCGCATGCTGCCAGAACGGCCTCGGCATCGCCCGCGGCACCCTGCAGGGGATGGGCATTGCCGAACTGCTGCTGCAGGGAGGCTCTCCGGTCGCCAGCCATTTCCTGGCCCAGCCGATGCCGCCCAGGCTGCCGCCGGAACCCTTCGCCTCGCTTGGCGCGAATACCTATCTGCGGTGGAAGGAATGGCGGTCCGGCAAGGAATAGCAGGTTGAGGGGGCGCTGCCCCCGGCCTGCGGCCTCCCCCGGGATATTTTCAGCCAGATAAAGAAGGATCCGGGCCTTGGAGACCCGTTTTTCTGCTCAGGGCAGGCTCAACTTGGCCATCCGGCCGCCATCAACGGTATAGACCTGACCGGTGATGAACCCCGCATCTTCAGAGGCCAGAAAGGCCACCAGCGCCGCCACTTCCTCAGGCCTGCCAGTGCGCGCCACCGGGTGAATGCCGGCGATATCGCGGCGGAAGGCCTCCGGGTCCGGCATCGCTTCGATGAAGTCCAGGTTCAGCTCGGTATCGATCCAGCCCGGCGCCACCGCGTTGCAGCGGATACCCTCGTGCCCATGATCCACCGCAACCGCGCGGGTGAGGCCGTGCAGCCCGGCCTTGGAGGCGCAATAGGCGGCGTGGCCGGGATTGCTGCCCAACCCCTCGATAGAGCCGGTGTTGACGATGCTGCCGCGGGACTTGCGCAAGTGGGGCAGCGCCGCCTGGATCATCAGGAAGGGCGCGGTCAGGTTCACGGTCAGATTGCGCTGCCAGTCGGCGAGGCTCATGTCTTCCACCCTCGCCTCCTGCATCATGCCGGCATTGTTGACCAGCACATCAAGGCCCCCTGCCCTGTCCACGGCCTCTGCCACCGCCTGCGCCGGGCTGTCCGGGTCGGTGAAATCGGCCGCGACGGCCTCGAATTCCGCATCCGCGCCACGCTGCGCGGTGAACACCCGCGCGCCCTCGCCTGCCAGCCTCCGGGCGATTGCCTGGCCGATGCCGCTGCGGCCGCCGGTGACCAGCGCCACCTTGCCCTGAAACCGCATCATGACACCGGTTTCCCGCCGTTCACCTCCACCAGCGCGCCGCACATGTAGCGCGCCGCGTCTGATGCCAGGAACAGCACCACATCGGCGATATCCTCCGGCTCGGCAATCCGGCCCAGCGGCACCGTCCTGCCCAGCTCCGCCACCGCGGTGTCCGGGTCAAAGCCGCGCTTTTCGAACCCTGTGCGCAGCATCGGCGTGTTCACCTCATTCGGGCAGACCGCGTTGATGCGGATGCCCTGATGCGCGTGATCCATCCCCATGCATTGCGTCAGCGACGCAATGGCCGCCTTGGTCGTGCAGTAGAGCGCATGGTCCGGACCCGGGTTTTTGCCACCCCAGCAGGAGGACGTGTTGACGATGGCGCCGCCGCCATTGCGCGCCAGGATTGGGATCGCAGCACGGCAGATGCGGAACGGCGCCTCGACATTCACCCCCATCGACAGCGCCCAGTCGGCGTCCGAGGTTTCAGTGACCGGGCCGCGGGTGATGACGCCTGCATTGTTGACGACGATGTCCAAACGCCCAAGCGCCAGATGGGCGGCCTGCGGCAGCGCGCCGGCGTATTCGGCGTCGAGCAGATCGCCGGGCAGATGCGCCTCGGCCTCGATCCCCGCGGTGTCGCGGTCAGCAGCGGCAACCCTGGCGCCTGCCGCGCGCAGGCGCTGGACAATGGCAGCCCCGATGCCGCCCGCCGCACCAGTAACCAGCGCGCATTTTCCCTGAAAATCCATTCATGCTCTCCAATCAGAAGGATGCCACCGGCGCGCCGAACAGGCTCTCGTCCGGGGTGATGCCCAGGCCCGGCCCCTGCGGCGCCGCGATATGGCCGCCCTCGATGCGGATGCCGTTTTCCGCGTCGTAGTTGCCCTCGATATAGGGGGCGGCGAGCCAGACGCCCTCCAGCAGCCCCGGCTTCACGGTGGCGCCGATGTGGGTGCAGGCGGCAGCAATGATGTCGCCGCCCCAGCTGTCATCGCAGGTATGCGGCAGGTTGCGGGCCTCGCAGATGTCGCGGAAGGCGCGCATCGGATGCAGCCCGCCGATGCGGGTGACCTTCATGCCGAAGCCGTCCACCAGCCCGGTGCCGACCGCGGTGATCACCGTGTTCAGGCTAGTGCTGTTTTCATCCATATAGAGGCCGTGGCTGATCTGCGGGCGGATTTTCTGCAAGTCTTCCAGCGTGTTGCAGGGCTGTTCCATGATGAAAGGCACATCGGGACATTCGCGGCTGACGCGCAGCGCGTCCCGCGTGGTCCAGCCGCGGTTGCCATCGACCGCCAGCCGCATCCCCGAACCGCCGATCTTCTCCCACACCTTGCAGATGGTCTCGATATCCAACTCCACCGGGCGGCCGCCGACCTTGATCTGAAGGCGGGGATAGCCCTCTTCCAGTTTCTCTGCCGCGAGGCGCGCAATGTCGTCCGGGGCGCCGACGCCGGTGGCATAATAGGACGGCACCCGGTCCGTGGCCGCGCCGCCCAAGAGGGTTGAGACGCTGACACCCAAGTGCTTGCCCAGCAGATCATGCGCAGCGATGTCGATGGCGGCCTTGGCGTAGTTGTGGCCGTTCAACAGCCCGTCCATCTGCCGGTGCAGGGTCACGGGCGCCACCTCGGCACCGATCAGCCCTTCGGCCATCGCAATCAGCGCCGCCCGGGCGCCGCCGGCGTGTGCCTCGGCGTAGGTGGGGCCGACCGGGCAGGTTTCGCCCCAGCCGGTCTGCCCATTGTCGGCCACCAGTTTCACCAGCGTCGTGTCCAGCGCCCAGACCTCGGCATTGGCCATGGTGTAGGGGCCGTTTTTCACCGGCAGATCATGCTGATAGATATGGATTTCCGCGATTTTCATGTGTTTTGCCCTGATGGAAAAAAGGCCCGCCCTCTATCGTTCAGGGCGGGCCAGTCGGGGAGGAAGCCTAGTAGCTCTGGTTCAGCTCATCCGCGGCGGGGATTTCCCGCTCGCGCCGGGCTATGTAATCCAGCAGTTCTTCGTTCTTGGCCTCGTCCAGCTTCGGCTCCTGATACTCCGCCAGCAGCTTCTTGGCGCGGGTCAGGGCGCGTTCGGTGATCTCGACGCTGCCCTCCGCCTGCCATTGCTCGATCGAGTTGTTGTCGAACAGCTCCGGCATGAAGAACGCCTCCTGGAAGTTCTCCTGCGTATGCGGGTGGCCCAGGTAGTGGCCGCCGGGGCCGACATCCGGCACCGCGGCAATGGCCTGGTCGAAGTCGTGCCACTTGGGGCCTTCCGCCATCCGGTAAGCCATCGCGCATTGCTCCGCATCGACGATGAACTTGGCGACCGAACAGTGCATGCCCGCCTCGTTCCAGCCTGCCGAGTGCCAAATGTAGTTGGCGCCCGCATGGATCACCGCTGACAAGGTGGTGGCGGATTCGTACCCCGCCTGCGCGTCGAACGTCTTGGCCCCGCCCAGGGTGTTGGAGGTGCGCCACGGCACGTTGTAGTAGCGCGCCATCTGGCCGATCATGAAGTTCATCAGGCTGATCTCCGGCGTGCCGGCCATCGGCGCGCCGGATTTCATGCTGACGGTCGACAGGTAATGGCCGTAGATCGCCGGCGCGCCCTTGCGGATCACCTGAGTGTAAGCCAGCGCCGACAGCGCCTCGGCATTCAACTGTGCCACGGTGGCGGGGACCGAGGCCGGGGTGTTGGCGCCTCCCAGAACAAAGGGCGAGCACAGCACCGGCTGCTTGCGCTTGCAGAAGGCGCGCATGGCGCCCAGCATGGTTTCATCCCAGACCAGCGGCGAGTTGCCGTTGCAGTTGCCGGTGGTGACCGGGTGATCCTCCAGGAACTCCTCGCCGAACAGAATCGCGCACATGTCCATCACGTCCTCGGCGTTCTTGGGACTGGTGGTCATGCCCATGAACGTCTTGTCGGAGTATTTCATCGACGAATAGGTGATCCGCAGGTGCCGCTGGCTGATCGGATGGTCATAAGGTTCGACGATGTGATGCGCCGAGGAGTGCAGGCCCGGCATCATATGCGCCAGCTTGTGGAACATCGCCAGGTCGTCCAGCAGCGGATTGCGGCGCACGTCATCGAGGTCGCGCAGGAACGGCGCGCCGGTCATCGGCACAAAGATCGAATGCTTGCCGCCCAGGCGCACGTTTTTTTTCGGGTCGCGCGCGTGATAGGTGAAATCGCTGGGAATGGTCTTGATCAGTTCCCGCACCAGGCCGCGGTCCAGATAGACCAGTTCGCCGACGACCTTGGCGCCGGCGCGCTTCCAGTCCTCCAGTGCAATCGGGTCGCGGAACTGGACGCCCACGTTTTCCAAAATATCCATCGAGGCGTTGTCGATCATCTCGACCTGGGCGCCGTCCATCACCTCGCACCAGGGAATATTGCGGGTGAGGCCCGGCAGCATGTCGAACTTGGGGGCGGTGCGCAGGGCGCGGCGGGCGTTGCGGCCGCCGGAGCGGGCGCGGGTGGCAGTGGCTTGCTCAGTCATCGCAGGGGTCTCCTTTGACTGTGAGTTTCACCAAATGAATCGGGTTTCACCTGCAGGATTGCGAAATCCGGTTGCAAAAACCGACACTCCAGCCCGCGGAACCGGCCTGCCCCGCCCGGACGCCCTGCCCCTTCGGCCCGGCGCAGACCCTGTTTAGAGCCTGATTTTGCTGCAAACACAGGATTTTCCGCGCCCGGCGCGACTCACCCGGCAGCCATGGGCTGCGCATCATGCAAAGCCGCACCGGGTTTTGCGCCCGCCCCTGCCCCGTGCGGTGCAACCCGGCGAAAACGAATATATTTCAGCATGTTAACGGAAAAGTTGCAGTTTTCCTTGCAATCCGGCAGACCGCCACACGGCCCTTCTGCAACCTGTAAATGAAGGAATCTATTGCAAAACGCTGCTCGCATTGCGTATAGAAACGATAAATAAGGCGCTGACGCAAAACAGCGTTACTATCGAGAGGGCAGCAGGTGGCAGTAGCACTCCACATCAATCAGCGTATCCGCGAGAACGCGGAGAACCTCAGTGCGGCTCTCAACAGCCACATGCTGGCCAGTTTCGCACCGGATGCAAGGAAAGAATTGCGCCTGTTCAGCGCCGGCGAGGCGGCGGAAATGCTGGGGATCTCTCCCAGCTTCCTGCGCAAGCTGCATTTTGACGGCAAATTCCCAGAGGTCCACACCACGCCCGGCGGCCGCCGCCACTATTCCGCTGCCGATCTGCTGGAAATGCGGAAGATCCTGGATGCCGCGGCCAAGACCCCGGGCACCTACCTGCGCGGCCGCCGCGAGGGCGACAAGGTGCAGGTGCTGTCGTTCCTGAACTTCAAGGGCGGCTCGGGCAAGACCACCTCGTCGATCCACACCGCGCAGCGGCTGGCGCTCAAGGGCTACCGGGTGCTGGCGGTGGATATCGACCCGCAGGCGTCGCTGACGACGCTTTTCGGCTACCGGCCAGAGGTCGATTTCCTCGAAACAGGGACGATTTATGACGCAATCCGCTATGACGACCCCCTGCCCTTGCGCCAGATCATCCAGCAGACCTATTTCGCCAATCTGGACCTGGCCCCCGGCGGGCTGATCCTGCAGGAGTTCGAGCATGAGACCCCGCAGGCGCTGATCAACAACGTGCAGCCCGCGTTCTTCTCGCGCATGGCGGCGGCGTTGGAGGAGGTCGAGAAGGATTACGACGTGATCATCTTCGACTGCCCGCCGCAGCTGGGGTATCTCACCATGTCGGCGCTCTGCGCCTCGACCGGCGTGATCATCACCGTGGTGCCGAACATGCTCGACATCGCCTCGATGTCGCAGTTCCTGCAGATGTCCGCCGAACTGCTGGATGTGGTCTCCAACGCCGGGGCCGCGCTGGAGTTCGATTTCCTGCGGTTCCTGATCAACCGGTACGAGCCGAACGACGGTCCGCAGCAACAGGTGGTTGCATTCCTGCGGCAGCTGTTCGGCGAGGAAGTCATGGTCGCCCCAATGCTGAAATCCACCGCGATTTCCGATGCGGGGCTGACCCAGCAGACGGTCTACGAGGTCGAAAGATCCCAGTTTCACAGGTCAACCTATGACCGTGCGGTCGATTCACTGAATCAAGTTAACGATGAAATAGAATCGCTCCTTCAACAAGCATGGAGGCGTTGATGGCACGCAAAGGCATTCTCAGCACGGCACTCAGCAGCCCCGCAGCATCCGCTCCGGGGCCGAAACCCAAGATGATGCCGCGCGGTGCGGTCGGGGCACTGCAATCCTCGCTCAGCAAGCTGCAGGAAAGCGCGGTGCAGGAGATCGATCCGGCGCTGATCGACGACGCGGGATACGAGGACCGGCTCGGCATCGACGGCGCCGCCCAGAACCAGCTGATCGAAAGCCTGCAGACCTACGGCCAGCAGGTGCCGGTTCTGCTGCGCCCGCACCCCAAGGCGCCGGGACGGTTCGAGATCGTCTATGGCCGCCGCCGCCTCAAGGCGCTGCGCGAGTTGGGCCTGCCGGTCAAGGCAATGGTGCGGCAGCTCGACGACCACGCGCTGGTGATGGCGCAGGGGCAGGAAAACACCTCGCGCCTGGATCTCAGCTTCATCGAGAAGGCGTCTTTTGCGGCGCAGCTGCAGGAAGACGGCTATGACCGGCCGACAATTGCCGCTGCGCTGTCGATCGACCTGCCGATGGTGTCGCGGATGCTCAAGGTGGGCACGGCGTTCACGCTGCCCTTCCTGCGGCTGATCGGCTCCGCCCCCGGTATCGGCCGCGACCGCTGGATGACGCTGGTCAAGCTGTTCGAGGACCCCGGCGCGCGGGGCCGGGCGGTTGCCTATTCCAATACGCCCGATTTCCTCACGCATGACTCCGATGGCCGGTTCGAGGCGGTTCTGAAGCGGGCGCAGGATGCGCATACGGCCGCCAAACCGGCCCCTGCCCCGGCGCCGGCAAAACCGCGACCCCTGCCCGGCTGCAACGGCGCCGCGGTGGCGGGCATCAAGACGACCGCCAAGGGCATCACCCTGACGATCTCCGGCAAGGACGCGCCCGGCTTTGACGCCTGGTTCGACACCCATGCGGAAGAGATCATGGCAGAGCTTCACGGCCGCTGGCAGCAAGACCAGCCCGAGCAGCCGGAAGACTGAAGAAGAGCAGAGAAAACAGGACAGGAGGCACGTAAGCAGGCAAAAGAAAAGCCCCCCAGGACATTACATCCCAGAAGGCCGTTCTCAGATTTAGCACCTTTGGAATAGCCTCTCAGACTCGTCAGTGTCAACTCTGTGCGCCGCACAGGGGCGGGTATTTTTTGTCTTTCGTGAAAAAATCATGGAACAGGCGTCCCAAATCGCATTTGGGCGGCAGGATCTGTGCGGCCGGCTGGCGGGTGCCCACGACAAGTGGGATCTTCTGGCTGCGCTGACGCACGCCGCCGCGGAGTTTGAACTGAGCCACCGCACCCTTGGCGTCTTGAAGGCGCTGCTGACGTTCTACCCGGAACGCGCGCTGCCTGCGGACCCGGACAGCGCCATCGTCTTCCCGTCGAACCGCAAACTGATGGAGCGCTTGAACGGGATGCCCGAAAGCACCCTGCGCCGCCACCTGGCCGCCCTCACCCGGCTCGGCATTGTCAGCCGCAAGAACAGCCCCAACCGCAAGCGCTACGCCCGCCGGGTTGGCGAGGACACCGGTGTGGCTTTCGGCTTCGACCTCTCCCCCCTCGCCCGCCATGCCGCGCAGATCTTCGGCGCCGCATTTGACGCCAAGGAACACGCCGAGCGCCTGGCAGTTCTGCGCGACCGCGTTGCCGTGCTGCGGCAGGAGCTGCTGGAAATCGCGGACGAGACGGCAGAGACACTGCTGGAGGCCGCCCGCAAGCTCTTGCGCCGCAAGCCCTGCGAAACCGAATTGTCCGCAATGGCTGATCTCCTGCGCGCGGAAATTGCCAGCCGGACGCCGGAAGAGACCCCGCAGGTCTCCCCGCTGGAAACACGCGAAATGAGCGCCCCCGGCAGCCAGAATGAGCGGCACATACAGGATTCAGTAAAAAAAGATTCTGACTCTGAAGCGGCGCAGGCCGAAACACCCTGCCCTCAGCCGCAGAATTCAGACGCGAACCCCGGAAAGGCTGAGAATGCCAATGATCTGGCCACCGTTTTGCGCGCCTGCCCCGAGGTGCAGACCTATTACCCCGGCGCGCTGCGCAGCTGGCAGGACGCCGACCGCATTGCCGAAACCCTGTCGCCGATGATGGGGATCGAGATGCCGGTGCTGAGCGACGCACGCGCTGCCATGGGCCGCAAGGACGCGGCAACAGCGGTGATGTGCATGCTGGAGAAGCTTTCCACCATCCGCAGCCCCGGCGCCTACCTCAGGCGGCTGGCGCAAAAGGCGCGCGCAGGCCAGTTCTCCACCGCGCCGATGCTGAATGCGCTGCTGCAGACAGGACCCCGGGCGGAAATTGCCAGCTGACAATTTTCACCCGGCGCGGGCTGGCCGGGCTGGTTATTGCCGGGGCCGGTCCGAGGTTTCGGCGGCAGACACGAGCCGCGGTTTCTGAAATTGTCAGCTGACAACTGAGCCCCACATGCGGGTCTCAACAGCCGTCAACTGGACCCTGGCGACCCGCTGCGGGACGAACAAGGGCAAACAGACCGGGCCGGAAGCCACCGCATATCCGGCGCCGTTTTGGGTTGGCAGAACAAAATTGTCAGCTGACAATCACATGCTTTGCCGTTGCGTTTCTGTCCGTCAGGCCATTGCCTTTGCCGCCGCCAGACGGCCACAGTGGCGGCGATACCCCTTGTCAAAGGACGCGGCCCCCATGCTTTCCATCCTGCGCAACCGGACCTACCGCCATCTGTTCCTGGCCCAGATCGTGGCGCTCAGCGGCACTGGCCTCGCCACCGTGGCGCTGGGGCTTCTGGCCTTTGACCTGGCGGGCGACCGCGCCGGGCTGGTGCTGGGCACCGCGCTGACGATCAAGATGGTGGCCTATGTCACCGTGGCCCCGATCGCCGCCGCCTGGGCCGAGCAGGTGGACCGGCGCCGGATGCTGATCGCGCTGGACATGGTGCGGATGGCAGTGGCCGTCTGCCTGCCGTTTGTCAGTGAGGTCTGGCAGGTCTATGTGCTGATTTTCCTGCTGCAATCGGCCTCCGCCGGTTTCACACCCGCCTTCCAGGCCACGATCCCCGATGTGCTGACGCAGGAGAGGGACTATACCCAGGCGCTGTCGCTGTCGCGGCTGGCTTATGAGCTGGAAAGCCTGGTCAGCCCGATGCTGGCAGCGGCGCTGCTGGTTCTGGTCAGTTCCTCGACACTGTTCTGGGGCACTGCGGCGGGTTTTGCCGCCTCCGCCTTGCTGCTCGTGTCCATTGTCCTGCCGTCGCCGGAACCCAAGGCGCCCCGGCCCATCTGGCAGCGCACCACCCGCGGCATCCGCAACTATCTGCGGACACCGCGGCTGCGCGGGCTGCTGGCGCTCAACTGGGTGGTTTCGGCGATGGCCGCGATGGTGCTGGTCAACACGGTGGTGCTGGTGCGCGGCGGCATGGGGCAGGGCGAAAGCACAGTGGCACTGGCGCTGGCCTGTTTCGGTGGCGGCTCGATGCTGTCGGCGATGCTGCTGCCGCGCCTGCTGGAGCGTCTGCCGGACCGCAGCGTGATGCTGGCAGGCGGCGCCCTGGGGAGTGCTGCGCTGCTGCTGCTGGCGCTGTCCACGCTGATGCAGCCGCTGGGGTTTGCACGGCTGGCAATCGCCTGGTTCGTGATCGGCCTCGGCTACTCCGCGGTGATGACCCCCTCTGGGCGGCTGTTGGCGCGCTCGGCCCATGCGGCGGACCGGCCGGCGATCTTTGCCGCGCAGTTCACCCTGTCGCATGCCTGCTGGTTGGTCTTCTATCCGCTGTCGGCCTGGCTGATGGCGGCCTGGGGGGCAGGGGCCGCGATGCTGGCGCTGGCACTGCTGGCCGCGGCCGGGCTGGCCGCCGCGCAGCTTTTGTGGCCGCGGGACAGCGCAGCCCCGGTTGCGCACAGCCACCCGGAGCTGCCGCCGGACCACCCGCATCTGCAGGGCGGCCACCCGCATGCGCATCCGATCATCATCGACGATCTGCACCCGCGGCTGCCGCAATAAGACGCCATCCTGGATCGCCGGGGGCCGGGTACGGTTTAATCATTTTATGACTAGACATAATCCTCTAAATGAGTAGGTTATTGCGAAACCGGCAATAACGCGACTCGGGGGGATTCCGTGACAGGGAACTACGTGCTGACAGGCGCCCGGCTGGCCACGATGGCCGGAACGGACACGCCATACGGGATGATTGAGGACGGCGCGGTTGCTGTCTCGGACGGAAAAATCGTCTGGGCCGGGCCGCGGCAGGAATTGTCAGCTGACAACTTTCCCTGGAAGCACGTCGATCTGGCCGGACGGCTGGTCACACCGGGTCTGATCGACTGTCACACCCATATCGTCTTTGGCGGCAACCGGGCGATGGAGTTCGAGATGCGCCTCAACGGCGCCTCCTATGAGGAGGTCGCCAGGGCAGGGGGCGGCATCGTCTCCACTGTGTCCGCCACCCGCGAGGCGTCTCTGGAGCAGCTGGTGCAGGATGCGCTGCCGCGTCTGGATGCGTTGATTGCCGAGGGCACAGCGGTGGTGGAAGTGAAATCCGGCTACGGGCTGGACCTGAAAACTGAGCTGAACATGCTGCGCGCCGCCCGCCGCCTGGGCGAGCTGCGCCCGGTCACGGTGAAAACCACCTTCCTCGGCGCCCATGCCACCCCCGGCGAATACAAGGGCCGCGACGATGACTACATCGACGAGGTCTGCATCCCCGCCCTGCGCGCCGCCCATGCGGAGGGGCTGGTGGATGCGGTCGACGGCTTCTGCGAAAACATCGCCTTTGCGCCTGCCCAGATCGAACGCGTGTTCAAGGCGGCGCAGGAGCTGGGCCTGCCGGTGAAGCTGCACGCCGAGCAGCTGAGCCACCAGGGCGGCACCGCGCTGGCGGCGCAGTACGGCGCGCTGTCGGTCGACCACGTGGAATACGCCACCGAAGACGACGCCAGGGCGATGGCCGCCGCGGGTTCTGTTGCGGTGATCCTGCCCGGTGCCTTCTATACCATCCGCGAAACGCAAATGCCGCCGATCGAGCACTTCCGCACCCTCGGCGTGCCGATGGCGCTGGCGACCGACTGCAACCCCGGCTCCTCGCCGCTGACCTCGCTGCTCTTGACGATGAACATGGGCTGCACCCTGTTCCGGATGACCCCGGAGGAGGCGCTGGCAGGCGTCACACAGCACGCCGCCCGCGCGCTGGGGCTGACGGACCGCGGCCAGATTGCCGCCGGTATGCGCGCCGATCTGGCGGTCTGGGACGTGGAAGCGCCCGGCGAGCTGGCCTACCGCATCGGCTTCAACCCGCTTTACACCCGTATCTATGAGGGCAAACAATGATCGAGATGATCCCCGGCACGGTGACGCTGTCCACGCTGGAAGATATCTACCGCAACCTGACCCCGGCTAGGCTGGATGCCTCTGCCCGCGAACCAGTGGAGGCCGCGGCCCAGATGGTGGCGGATGCCGCGGCGGGTGAGGAAGCCGTCTATGGCATCAACACCGGTTTCGGCAAGCTGGCCTCAACCAAGATCGCACCGGCCGACACCGCCACCCTGCAGCGCAACCTGATCCTCAGCCATTGCTGCGGGGTAGGGGAGGCGCTGCCGGAGGACAAGACCCGGCTGATGATGACGCTGAAACTCCTGTCGATGGGCCGCGGCGCGTCGGGCGTGCGCTGGCTGGTGATCGAGCAGATCGAACAGATGCTGGAGCGCGGCGTGGTGCCGGTGATCCCGTCGCAGGGCTCCGTTGGGGCCTCCGGCGACCTGGCGCCGCTGGCGCATATGGCGGCGGCGATGATCGGGGCAGGGGAGGCCACGTTCGAAGGCACCCGCATGTCCAGCGCGGAAGCGCTGAAAAAAGCCGGGTTAGAGCCTATTGTGTTGGGTCCCAAGGAGGGCCTGGGGCTGATCAACGGCACTCAGTTCTCGACCGCCTGCGCGCTGGGTGGGCTGTTCGACGCCTGGCGCATGGCTGAGGCGTCGATGGCGATTGCCTCGCTCACCACCGACGCCATCATGGGCTCCACCGCGCCGCTGGTGGCCGACATCCACTCCCTGCGCGGTCATGCCGGGCAGATCGATGTGGCCCGCGAAATGCGCGGCATCATGGACGGATCGGAAATCCGCGAAAGCCACCGCGAGGGCGACACGCGCGTACAGGACCCGTACTGCATCCGCTGCCAGCCGCAGGTGGTGGGCGCGGCGCTGGACGTGCTGCGGATGGCCGCCAAGACGCTGGAGATCGAGGCCAACGCCGTCACCGACAACCCGCTGGTGCTGGTGAATGAGGGGCGGATCGTTTCGGGCGGCAACTTCCACGCTGAATATGTGGGCTTTGCCGCTGACCAGATCGCGCTGGCGGTGGCCGAAATCGGCGCCATCGCGCAGCGCCGGGTGGCGCTGATGGTGGACCCGACCCTGAGCCACGACCTGCCGCCGTTCCTGACGCCGGATCCGGGTCTGAACTCCGGCTTCATGATCGCCGAGGTGACCACCGCCGCGCTAATGAGCGAGAACAAGCATCTGGCCAACCCCTGCGTGACCGACTCGACGCCCACGTCGGCCAACCAGGAGGACCACGTGTCGATGGCCGCCCATGGTGCGCTGCGTCTGGCGAAGATGAACGCCAACCTGTCGGTGATCCTGGGCGTTGAAATGCTCTGTGCCGCGCAAGGGGTGGAGGCGCGTGCGCCGCTGCAAACCTCAACGCGCCTGCAGGACGTGCTGGCAATGTTGCGCGCCGATATCCCCTCGCTGGCAGAGGACCGCTATCTGGCGCCCGACATCGAGGCTGCAAGCGCCATGGTCCGCGCGGGCCGGGTTGCGGATGCCGCAGGCGTGAAGGTGGCGGCATGATCGAAGTGACCCAAGGCGCCTCGCCGCTGGTGCTGGGGCTGCCCCACACCGGCACCGATGTGCCGCCGGAAATCTGGGACCGCCTCAATGAGACGGGCCGGGCGCTGGCGGACACAGACTGGCATATCCACGACCTCTATGCCGGGCTGGCAGGGGACATCACAACCGTCCGCACGCCGATCCACCGCTATGTGATCGACGTGAACCGCGATCCGGGTGGTATCAGTCTCTATCCAGGGCAAAACACCACTACTTTGGTGCCGCTCACGGATTTTGACGGGCTGCCGATCTGGCAGGAGGGCAAGGAACCCGATGAGGCGGAAATCACCCGCCGCCGCGACGCTTATCATGCGCCCTATCACGCGGCGCTGATGGCGGAGCTGCAGCGGGTAAAGGCGATCCACGGCTTTGCCATCCTCTATGACTGCCATTCGATCCGCGGCGACATTCCGTTCCTGTTCGAAGGCCGCCTGCCGGATTTCAACGTCGGCACCAACATGGGCGAAACCTGCGACGCGTCGATCGAGGCGCTGACCGTGGCCCATTGCGAGGCGGCGGAGGGCTATACCTCCACCCTCAACGGGCGCTTCAAGGGCGGCTGGACCACCCGCCATTACGGGCGCCCTGCGGAAGGCTACCACGCGATCCAGATGGAACTGGCGCAGGCGACCTACTGCCAGGAAAGCCCGCCCTGGACCTATCTGCCGGAGCGCGCGGAACAACTGCGCGCCCATCTCACCAACATTCTGACTGATCTCAAAAACTGGAGGCCCTCGGCATGAGCGATCCCCGCAAGAACACCCGCGACATCTTCCCGCCCACCGGCCCGGAAATCACCGCCAAGTCCTGGATGACCGAGGCGCCGATGCGGATGATGATGAACAACCTGCACCCCGACGTTGCGGAAAACCCGCATGAGCTGGTGGTGTACGGCGGCATCGGCCGCGCCGCGCGCACCTGGAAGGACTTCGACCTGATCGTCGAGACCCTGAAGAACCTCGACGAGGACCAGACCCTGATGGTGCAATCCGGCAAGCCGGTCGGCGTGTTCCAGACCCACAAGGACGCGCCGCGGGTGCTGATCGCGAACTCCAACCTGGTGCCGCATTGGGCCAACTGGGACCACTTCAACGAGCTCGATAAGAAGGGCCTGATGATGTACGGCCAGATGACGGCCGGCTCCTGGATCTATATCGGCACGCAGGGCATCGTGCAGGGCACCTATGAGACCTTTGCTGAGGCCGGCCGCCAGCATTACGGCGGCGACCTCAAGGGCAAGTGGATCCTGACCGGCGGTCTTGGCGGCATGGGCGGCGCTCAGCCGCTGGCGGCGGTGTTCGCCGGCGCCTGCTGCCTGGCGGTGGAGTGCAACCCGGACTCGATCGACTTCCGCCTGCGCACCAAATACCTGGACGAGAAGGCCGAAACTCTGGACGAAGCGCTGGAGATGATCGAGCGCTGGACCGCTGCTGGCGAGGCGAAATCCGTGGGCCTGCTGGGCAACGCGGCTGAGATCTTCCCGGAACTGGTGAAGCGCGCTGAGGCAGGCGGCATCCGCCCCGATATCGTGACCGACCAGACCTCCGCCCACGATCCGGTCAACGGCTACCTGCCGCTGGGCTGGACCATGGGCGAGTGGAAGGAGCGCCGGGTATCAGAGCCTAAAGCAGTGGAAAAAGCCGCCCGCGCCAGCATGCGCGTGCAGGTGAAGGCGATGTGCGACTTCCATGCAATGGGCATCCCCACCGTCGATTACGGCAACAACATCCGCCAGATGGCGCTGGAAGAGGGGCTGGAGAACGCCTTTGACTTCCCCGGCTTCGTGCCCGCCTATATCCGCCCGCTGTTCTGCAAGGGCATCGGCCCGTTCCGCTGGTGCGCGCTGTCGGGCGACCCGGAGGATATCCGCAAGACCGACGCCAAGATGAAGGAGCTGTTCCCGGAGAATGAGCACCTGCACCGCTGGCTGGACATGGCGCAGGAACGCATCGCCTTCCAGGGCCTGCCCGCGCGGATCTGCTGGATCGGCCTCGGCGACCGCCACAAGGCCGGCCTCGCCTTCAACGAGATGGTGCGCAACGGCGAGCTTTCGGCGCCGGTGGTGATTGGCCGCGACCATCTGGACTCGGGCTCGGTGGCCTCGCCCAACCGCGAGACCGAGGCGATGATGGACGGTTCCGATGCGGTTTCCGACTGGCCGCTGCTGAACGCGCTCCTGAACACCGCTTCCGGCGCCACCTGGGTGTCGCTGCACCACGGCGGCGGCGTTGGCATGGGCTTCTCGCAGCATTCCGGTGTGGTGATCTGCTGCGACGGCACCGAGGACGCCGACCGCCGCATCGGCCGCGTGCTGTGGAACGACCCGGCGACCGGCGTGATGCGCCACGCGGACGCGGGCTATGACATCGCCAAGGACTGCGCGCGCGAACACGGGCTGAACCTGCCCGGCATCCTGGGCTGATAATTCAGCCCGCCAAACAAACCTGGGTAGCCGGTTTCCTGTGAGGAGACCGGCTATTTTTCTTGCAACAGGCGCTCTGCGGTATCTTTGGCGTCGCTCAGGTGCTGTTCGATGGCGGCCTGCGCAGCCTTTGCGTCCCCTGACACAATCGCCTCGCAGATGTCCTGCATATGGGCGGGGCCGGGCTTCTGGCGCTCTGCGGTCGACAGCGTCACCGCCCGCAGCCGGCTGATGCGGCCGTTCAGACGCTGGGCGATTTCCCAGGCGACGTTGTGGCCGGCGCCGTCGAAGATGATCCGGTAAAACTCCGTCGTGGCGCGCAGCATCGGAGTGGGAACGCCGGCCACAACGGCCTCTTGCAGGCTCTGCAGCGCCGTCTTCAGCTGCTCTGCCAGCTGCGGCGTGATGTTGCGGGCGCATTCAGTGGCGGCTGCGGTCTCCAGCATCTGGCGGATGTCGTAGATCTGCCGCGCGTCGGCCCAAGTGAGCTGCGCCACAATCGGCCCCTTGCCGGGCAGGATCTCCACCAGCCCCTCCGCCTCCAAGTACCGGATCGTTTCCCGCACCACGGTGCGGCTGACGCCGAGCTGATCGCACAGGGGCCGCTCCACCAGCCGTTCGCCGGGGGCAAACTGGCCGGAGATGATCGCCTCGCGCATCCGCTCCTGCACGATGTCGCGCAGGGTCTGCGGCTGGTGGTTGATTTTGCTCATGATGGGGCTGGTCATGTTTCTTCCGATAGCAACCGGGGCAGGGCGGAACAAGTCTGCATTGACATACTGTATGATGGTATACCATATTACGGCAACTGGAATCAGACAGGAAAGACCCGCTCATGCCCGCCGAAATCCGCAAGACGCTGCTGCATGTCGAAGAGACCCTGATCGAGGGCGGCAAGGCAGCGGAAACCCCGCTCAAGATGATTGCCGCGGTGGCGGTGATCAAAAACCCCTGGGCCGGGCAGGGCTTTGTCGAGGACCTGCGCCCGGCGATCCATGACTGCGCGCCGGGGCTGGGCGAGAAGCTGACCGCGATGATCCTGGAGGCCGCAGGCGGCGGCGACCGGGTGGAGGGCTACGGCAAATCCGCCATCGTCGGCGTCAATGGCGAGGTGGAGCATGCCTCTGCCCTCATCCACACGCTGCGTTTCGGCAACCACTTCCGCGAGGCGGTGGGGGCAAAGTCCTACCTCGCCTTCACCAACACCCGCGGGCCGGCAAACGCGCCCCTGCAGATCCCGCTGATGGACAAGAACGACGGCGGGCGGCGCAGCCATTACCTGACCATCCAGCTGTCGGTGGCCGATGCGCCGGGCCCGGATGAGATCGTGATCGCGCTTGGCGCCTCCATCGGCGGACGGCCGCATCACCGCATCGGCGACCGCTATCAGGACCTGAAGGAACTGGGTCATGACGTCAGCAACCCTGCAGCTGTCTGAGCCTTACGGCGCCGTCACCTGCCAGCGGGCAGGGCGCGGCGATCCGGTGGTGCTGATCCACGGGGTTGGCATGCAATCGGCGGCCTGGGGGCCGCAGATTGAGGCGCTGAGCCTGGCCCATCAGGTGATTGCGCTGGACATGCCCGGCCACGGCGGCAGCGCGCTGCTGCCGGAGGGCGCCGAGCTGCCGGACTATGTGGCTTGGCTGCATGCCGTGCTGCAGGCGCTGGATCTGGGGCCGGTCAGCCTGGCGGGCCATTCCATGGGCGCGCTGATTGCAGGCGGCTATGCGGTCTGCCATCCTGAGAGCGTGGCCCGCGTGGCGCTGCTGAACGGGGTGTTCCGCCGCTCTGCCGGGGCGCGGCAGGCAGTTGAGGCGCGCGCCGCGGAAATCCGCGCGGGCAGCTTTGACCTGGAAACGCCGCTGGCGCGCTGGTTCGGGGACAGCCCCGCCGACCAACAGGCCCGGGCGCAGGTGGGTGAATGGCTGTCGGGCGTGAACCTGGCGGGCTACGCCGCCGCCTATACCGCCTTTGCCCGCGGCGACAGCACCTATGCGGACGGCTTTGCGGGCATCCGCTGCCCGCTGCTGGCGTTGACCGGCGACGGCGATCCGAACTCTACGCCGGAAATGGCGCAGATGATGGCCACCGCCGCGCAGCAAGGCAGGGCGGTTGTCATCGAAGGCCACCGGCATATGGTCAACCTGACTGCGCCCGCAGAGGTCAACGCCGCCCTGCGCGCCTGGCTGAACACCGAAGGAGCGACGTCATGAGCGATATCGACCCGAGATCCTTACGCAATGCCTTTGGCACCTTCATGACCGGCGTCACCGTGGTGACAACGCACGATCCGGACGGGAACCCCATCGGCTTTACCGCCAACTCATTCACCTCCGTGTCGCTGGACCCGCCGCTGGTGCTGGTGTGCATCGCCAATTCCTCCAGCAACTACGCCGCGTTCGAGCAGACCGAGGGCTTTGCCGTCAACGTGCTGGCAGAGGATCAGAAGGACGTCTCCAACACTTTCGCCCGGCCCGTGGACGACCGCTTTGCCGCTGTGAACTGGCAAAAAGGGCCGCAGGGCAGCCCGGTGTTCGCGGGCGTTTCCGCCTGGTTCGACTGCTCCATGCACAACCGGGTGGAGGCGGGCGACCACCTGATCCTGATCGGCCGGGTGGAGGCGTTCGAGACCTCGCCCGCACCGGGGCTGGGGTACGCCCGCGGCGCCTATGTGACGGCGGCTGCCGAGGCCGAGGCTCTCAGCCAGGGCGCCAAGCTGATCGTCTCGGCATTGATCGAGCACGAGGGCAAGGTGCTGCTCATGGGCAACGATCAGGGCAAGCTGACGCTGCCGGAAACCCGGGTGGGCAAGGAGGGCGCCTCAGCCGCCCTGGCCCGCCTGATTGCGGAAACCGGCGTCGAGGCGGAGCCGGGGTTCATCTATTCAGTCTTTGAAGACGAAGCGCGCGAACATCAGCACATCTCGTTCCTGTGCCAATCGGCCGGCGGCACACCGGCCAAGGGGGTTTTCACGGCCCTGACCCAATCCACGCTGATGGACATCGCCGATGCGGCGGTCTGCACCATGCTGGAACGGTTCGCCAGTGAAAGCCGGATGGGCAATTTCGGGGTGTATTATGGCAATCAGACCACCGGGCAGGTCCGCCCCGTGGCGAAAGGGAGCAAGGGCGCATGAAATTTTCCCTCTTTGCGCATATGGAGCGGATTTCGGAAGCCGACGACCAGAAGCAGCTTTATGACGAGTTCATCCAGCTGTGCAAAATCGCCGATGACGGCGGTATGCACGCGGTCTGGACCGGCGAACACCACGGGATGAATTTCACCATCTCGCCGAACCCGTTCCTGAACCTGATCGACGTGGCGCGGCACACCAAGAACGTGCGGCTGGGCACGGGGACGGTGATTGCGCCGTTCTGGCATCCGATCCGGCTGGCGGGCGAGGCGGCGATGACCGATATCATCACCAATGGCCGCCTGGACCTGGGCATCGCCCGTGGCGCCTATTCGTTTGAATACGAGCGGATGATGCCCGGCATGGACGCCTGGGAGGCGGGCCAGCGGATGCGGGAGCTGATCCCGGCGGTGCAGGGCCTGTGGCAGGGCGATTACGCGCAGGAGGGGGAGTTCCACTCCTTCCCGAAAACCACTTCCTCGCCGAAGCCGCTGCAGCAGGACGGCCCGCCGGTCTGGGTGGCGGCGCGTGATCCGAACAGCCATGAATTTGCCGTGGCCAATGGCTGCAATGTGCAGGTGACGCCATTGTGGAAGGGGGACGAGGAAATCACCGACCTGATGGGCAAGTTCAACGATGCCTGCGCCAAGCACGCCGATGTGCCGCGGCCCAAGATCATGCTGCTTCAGCACACCTATGTCGCGGACAGCGCCGAGGATGTGAAACGCGGGGCGGAGGAGCTCAATCGCTTCTACTGCTACTTCGGCGCCTGGTTCATGAACAAGCGCGACGTCAGCCAGGGGTTGATTGACCCGCTGAGCGACGAGGAGATTGCCGAGCATCCGTTCTACAGCCCCGAGGCGATGGAGCGCGATCTGGTGATCGGCGAACCGGCGGCGGTGATCGAGCGGCTGAAGAAATACGAGGCGCTGGGGTATGATGAATACTCGTTCTGGATCGACAGCAGCATGAGTTTCGAGCGCAAGAAAGCCTCGCTTGAGCGGTTCATCACCGAGGTGATGCCGGCGTTTCAGTAAAGGAACCTGAGAATGCAGTCTTTCCAGCAGTACATTGGCGGAGCGTTCGAGGACGCGAGCGAGACCTTCGAGAGCCTCGATCCGGCCACCGGCAAACCCTGGGCGCAGATGCCTGCCGCTTCGGCGGTGGATGTGGACCGGGCGGTTCGGGCCGCGGAGGCTGCATTCTTCTCCCCTGAATGGGCCGGGATGAGTGCCACCCAGCGCGGCAAGCTGCTGATGCGGCTGGCCGATCTGGTTGCGGAGAACGCACCCCGGCTGGCGGAGCTTGAAACCCGCGACACCGGCAAGATCATCCGCGAGACCTCGGCCCAGATCGCCTATGTGGCGGAATACTACCGCTATTACGCAGGGCTGGCCGACAAGATCGAAGGCGCGCATCTGCCGATCGACAAGCCGGACATGGAGGTCTGGCTGCGGCGCGAGCCGGTGGGGGTGGTGGCCGCCATCGTGCCGTGGAATTCGCAGCTGTTCCTGTCCGCTGTCAAAATCGGCCCGGCGCTGGCGGCGGGCTGCACGGTGGTCTTGAAGGCCTCCGAGGAAGGCCCGGCGCCGATGCTGGAATTTGCCCGGATCTTTGATCAGGCGGGCTTCCCGCCCGGCGTGCTGAACGTGATCACCGGCGGGCCGGAGGCGGGTGCGGCGCTGACCAGCCACGCGTCGGTCGCCCATGTGGCCTTCACCGGCGGGCCGGAGACCGCGCGCCATATAGTGCGCAACTCGGCGGAAAATCTCGCCTCCACTTCGCTGGAACTGGGCGGCAAGTCGCCCTTCATCGTGTTCGACGACGCGGATCTGGAAAGCGCGGTGAACGCGCAGGTCTCCGGCATCTTCGCCGCCACCGGGCAAAGCTGCGTCGCCGGATCGCGGCTGGTGATCCAAAAGGGCATCAAGGACGCCTTCCTCAAGCGGCTCAAGGAGAAAGCCGAAGCGGTGGTGATCGGCGCGCCGGATGACATGGCAACCGAGGTCGGGCCGCTCTGCACCCTGAAACAGCGCGACCACGCGCTGCGGCTGATCGAAGCTTCGGTTGCGGCCGGTGCCAAGCTGGTCACCGGCGGCACCGTGCCGGAAGGGGAGGGGTTCTTCTTCCCGCCCACGGTTCTGGATTGCTCCGGTGCGCCGGAGGCGCCCTGCCTGTCGAACGAATTCTTCGGCCCGGTCCTGTCGGTAGTCGATTTCGAGACCGAGGCAGAGGCCCTGGAGATCGCCAACAACACCGCCTTCGGCCTGGCCTCGGGCGTCTTCACCCAGAACCTCACCCGTGCGCACCGGATGATCCGGGGCATCCGGGCCGGTATCGTCTGGGTCAACACCTACCGCGCCGTCAGCCCGATTGCGCCGTTCGGTGGCCACGGGTTGTCCGGCCACGGGCGCGAGGGCGGGCTGCAGGCGGCGCTGGATTACACCAAGGTCAAGGCGGTCTGGCTGCGCACCAGCGATGATCCGATCCCGGATCCCTTTGTGATGCGCTAGGGCCCGCGGCTTACTGCAAGGCAGTGCGCAAAGGGCACCGCCGCTCACGTCACCGAAGGAGCGGCACAACAGCAGAAGCGTCAGCGTACCGGGCCCCGAAAGGGGCCCGGCGCATTTCTCAGTTCTGTGCTTGCCCGTCTCAGGCGTGCAGATCCTGTGTGATCCGCGTCCCATCCGGTGCGGCGCCGCTTTCGCTGATCGGCGCAGCCGAGGGGTCGCTCTTCAGCGATTTGTACAGCCCCACGGTCATCGCGATGATCACAAAGGAAATCGGGAAGGCCGCCGCAATCGACGCGGTCTGCAAGGCGCCAAGCCCGCCCGCCATCAGCAGCACGATTGCGGTTGCGCCGATGCCTGCGCCCCAGATGATGCGGAACTTCTTCGGCGGGTTGTCGTCCCCCATCGACAGCATGGTGGTAATCACCAGCGTGCCGGAGTCCGCCGAGGTCACGAACCACGAGAACAGCAGCAGCGTCGCCAGCGCCGACAGCGGCCAGGCGGTCCAGCTGAGGTCGCCCAGCCAGGACGTGGCACCCAGGTTGCCGATGGTGCCGTAAAGCGCCGCTGGCAGATCCCAGTCGCGCACGGTCTGGATCACCCCCGCGCCGCCGTCGGCTCCCGGGCCGCCAGCCATGTTCAGTTCCTGCCAGATGGCGTTGCCGCCGAACATGCACAGCCAGAAGAACGCAATCGCGGTCGGCACGAACAGCACCCCGATCATGAACTCGCGGATGGTGCGCCCGCGCGAGATGCGGGCGATGAACATGCCAACCATCGGCGCCCAGGCGATCCACCAGCCCCAGTAGAAGATGGTCCAGCCGCCCTGCCAGGCGATGTTTTCCTCAGAGCTCGCGGTCCAGAAACCCATCGGGATGAAGTTCCAGATGTAATCGCCCAGCGTGGTCACATAGAAGCCCAGCAGCCATTTGACCGGCCCGATCACCACAAAGGCGGCCAGCAGGAACATCGACAGCCAGATGTTCCACTCGGAAATCAGACGGATGCCCTTGCCCACGCCCGATACGGTGGAGGCGGTGGCAATGATGGTCACGATCACGATCAGCGCGATCTTCAGCGTCAGGGTCGGCTCCATGCCGAACAGCACATTGAGGCCGGTTGCCATCTGGCTGGTGCCCAGCCCCAGCGAGGTCGCGATGCCAAACACCGATCCGAACACCGCCAGCAGGTCGACGCAGTGCCCCCAGGGGCCATAGATCCGCTCGCCGATCAGCGGATAGAGCGCCGACCGCATGGTCAGCGGCAGCTTCTTGCGGAAGCCGAAATAGGCCAGGCACAGCCCGACGATCACATAGAGCGCCCAGCCGTGGAACCCCCAGTGGAAATAGGTCACCCGCATCGCGTCGATGGCGCGCTGCATGTTCATTTCCGAATGGCCCGCCAGCTCTGCATGGGGGTTGTTCGGGTA
This sequence comes from Leisingera sp. McT4-56, assembly GCF_020514995.1. NCBI lineage: Bacteria > Pseudomonadati > Pseudomonadota > Alphaproteobacteria > Rhodobacterales > Roseobacteraceae > Leisingera > Leisingera sp. McT4-56. Next base: position 71,183 of record NZ_JAJALF010000014.1, read on the forward strand.
GCCCCAGACCGCCGAGTTGTCGAAGTAGAAGATCGGCTCCGCGACGCCGAAGAACAGGATGCCGATGCCGATGCCTGCGGAGAACAGCATCGCAAACCAGCTGAAGTTGCTGAATTCGGGGCGCGCGTCGTCATCGCCCAGCCGCAGGCTGCCGAACTTGGAGAACATCAGAAAAAAGCAGAAGAACATGATCCCGGCCAGAACCGAGATGTAGTACCAGCTGAGGCCGCCCTCGATCCAGCTGCGGATGGACTTGTACAGACCGCCTGCAAACTCGACGTTCAGAACGGTGAAGATAACGAAGGCGGCAATCATTGCCTTGGATGCCATGCCCATCCCCGGATGCAGACCGGTAAAGAAACCGGACTTCGCCACCAGATGGCCGTTGGAATTGCTTTCTGACATTTGGTCCTCCCATAGGTTTATGGTCATTCAGCTCCTGGAGCCCTCCGTGCTCAGGAAACTGATCGGAACACCCTGACGGGGTGAAGCCATCCCCGCCGCGCTCCGGCTTGGCCCTCCCCCTGCCGCTGCATCCGCAGCAGCACACCTTCAAAAAACGGGCCGGATCGGGGAGGAGATCCGGCCCGCAAAAGAAACCCGGCAGCGCGCGAGCCGCCGGGTTTCCAAGTCATCCGCGCTGGCCGACGTGGCGCCCGACGCCTTCGGGCAGCGGCAGGCCCGCGTGCGCGGCGGCATAGGACGCCAGCTTGTCCGCCACCTCCGGCGACGGCAGCGAGGTGCCGCGCGCGTTCAGGTCCATGTGCAAGAGCAGCGTTTCCACCGTTGCCGCCAGCTTACCCTCGGGGCCAAACAGGCGGTGAAACAGGTGCATCTTCTTGCCTTCGCCCTGCAGCACCTGGGTGGTCACAGTCAGCGCGTCGCCCTCGTGCAGCTCATCCAGGAAGCGCACATGGTTCTCGACGGTGAAATAGCTGCCGCCCGCGGCGATGTAGTCTGCATCCGCGCCGATCATCTCCATGAACCGGTCGGTCGCCTGCGCCGAGGCCTCGGTGTAATGCGCCTCGTTCATGTGGCCGTTGTAGTCGGTCCAGCTCTGCGGCACCGGGCGGCTGACGGTGACCGGCAGCTCCACCGCGTCCGGCACGGGCAGCGTTGCCTCATGGGTGTTGATGACACCGCCGGCACCGCTGCCGGATTTCTTCAGCGCCCGCATCATGCCGACCAGGTTGTCGTCCCGCAGCCGCTCCAGCGCGCGGATCGGCATGTGGCCGGACTGCGCGTCGGACTGGCCCGCGATCAGGTCCACCAGTTCCTCGGTGAACTCCGGCACATCCATCAGCTTGGTCCAGGGCCATTCCAGCGCCGGCCCGAACTGCGCCATGAAATGCTTCATGCCCGCTTCGCCGCCGGCAATCCGGTAGGTCTCGAACAGGCCCATCTGCGCCCACCGCAGGCCAAAGCCCATGCGGATCGACTCGTCCAGCTCCTCAGTGGTGCAGATGCCGTCCTTGATCAGCCACAGGCCCTCGCGCCAGACCGCTTCCAGCAGACGGTCGGCGATATGCGCGTCGATCTCCTTGCGCACGGTCAGCGGGTACATGCCGACAGACCGCAGCAGGCCCGCGGCCTGCGCGCAGGTGTCCGCATCGCCCACCAGCTCGACCAGCGGCAAGAGGTAGACCGGGTTGAAGGGATGCGCGACCACGGCACGCGCTCCTGCTGCGTTCAGCTCCGACGGCTTGAAGCCGGATGTCGAAGAGCCGATCACCGCGCTTGCCGGCGCGTGCGCCTGGATCTGCGCGTGGATCTTGTGTTTCAGGTCCAGCCGCTCCGGCACGCTCTCCTGGATCCAGGCGGCATCCGCCACCGCCTCCGCCATGTCCGCATGGAAGGTCAGTTCGCCTTCGGCCGGCAGCGCCTTGTCATAAAGCGATGGCAGCGAGCGGCGGGCGTTGGCCAGCACCTCGCCGATCTTGCGTTCCGCTTCCGGGTCCGGGTCGAACACCCGCACGTTCCAGCCGTTCAAAAGAAACCGCGCGGCCCAGCCGCCGCCAATAACCCCGCCGCCGATGATTGCTGCTGTTTTCATGATCTATCCTCTGATCGCCCTCCCTGTGCGCCCGCCGGTGCACAGGGGGTGTACAGGGGGTGCACGCATGTCACCCCCGCATTTCGGCTTATTTCGCCACCGGCGCGCGCTTGGTCAGGCCCAGCTTTTCACGGACCGCCTCCGGGCCGATGATCCGGGCGCCCATGTTTTCGATCACGGTGACGGCGCGTTCCACCAGCTGCGCGTTGGTGGCCAGCACGCCCTTGTCCAGGAACAGGTTGTCCTCGAGGCCCACCCGCACGTTGCCGCCCGCCAGCACCGACTGCGCCGCATAGGGCATCTGATCGCGGCCCAGGGAGAACGCCGACCAGGTCCAGTCCGACGGCACATTGTTGACCATCGCCATAAAGGTGTTGAGGTCGTTCGGCGCGCCCCACGGAACCCCCATGCACAGCTGCACCAGCGCGTTCGGCTCCAGAATTCCCTCTTTTACCAGCTGCTTGGCAAACCACAGGTGGCCGGTATCGAACGCCTCGATCTCCGGCTTCACGCCCAGGTCGGTCATCATCTGGCCCATCGCCCGCAGCATGCCGGGGGTGTTGGTCATGACGTAATCGGCCTCGGCAAAGTTCATGGTGCCGCAGTCCAGGGTGCAGATTTCCGGCAGGCATTCGGCGATATGGGCCATCCGTTCGGTGGCGCCAATCATGTCGGTTGCCGCCTCGTTCACCGGCAGCGGCGCTTCGGTCGAGCCGAACACGATGTCGCCGCCCATGCCCGCGGTCAGGTTCAGCACCACGTCCACCTCAGAATCGCGGATCCGGTCGGTAAGCTCGCGGTACAGCGCCAGATCACGGCTCGGCGCACCGGTCTCCGGGTCGCGCACATGGCAGTGGACCACCGCCGCGCCAGCCTTGGCCGCCGCGATCGCGGACTCGGCGATCTGCTTGGGCGAGCGCGGCACATGGGGGGATTTGTCCTGGGTGCCGCCGGAGCCGGTCACGGCGGCAGTGATGAAGACGTCTCGGTTCATGGTCAGGGGCATGGTCTCGCTCCTTTGGGGTTAGACTTGCAATTCGGGGTGATCGGCAAACAGCGCCAGCGCCTGCGGGTTGGCGATGCCGGAGAGGTTGCGGACAGGGTGTTTGTTCACCACATCGCGGACCGCCAGCTCGGCGGTCTTGCCGGATTTGGTGCGCGGGATGTCAGCGACGGCGATGATTTTCGCGGGCACGTGGCGCGGCGAGGCATTTTTGCGGATTTCCGTTTTGATCCGAGTAGTTAGCGCATCATCCAGCGCTGCGCCCTCGGCGGGAACCACAAACAGCACCACCCGCACGTCGTTGTCGATGCTCTGGCCGACCACCACCGCATCCGCGACCTCGTCTATCTTGTCGAGCTGCCGGTAGATTTCCGCCGTGCCGATCCGCACGCCGCCGGGGTTCAGCGTCGCGTCCGAGCGGCCCAGCACCACATAGCCGCCCTGTTCCGTGCGGATGGTGAAATCGCCCTGCCGCCAGATATTGGGATAGGTCTCGAAATAGCTGGCGCGGTAGCGGGCATCGCCGGGGTCGTTCAGGAACCGGGTCGGCATCGACGGATGCGCATTGCGGCAGACCAGCTCCCCCGCCGTGCCCTCAACCGGTTCGCCCTGATCGTTCAGGGTCGCCACATCCAGCCCCAGCATCGGCGCCTGGATCTCGCCCTGATACACCGGCAGCACCGGGCAGCCGCCGATGAAACAGCCCAGAATATCGGTGCCGCCGCAGATCGAAGCCAGCTGCACATCCGCCTTCCAGTCCGCATAGACATGGGCAAAGCCCTCGGGCGACAGCGGCGAGCCGGTGGACAGAACCACCCGCAGCGAAGCCAGGTCATGACTGTCCGCAGGCCGGTTGCGGCGCTTCAGCGAGGCATCGATGTATTTGGCGGAAATGCCGAAATGGGTGACCTTCTCCGCCTCGGCCAGATCGAACAGCCGGCGCATGCCCGGATACATCGGGTTGCCGTCAAACAGCACGATCACGGCCTCGGAGGCCAGCGCCGCCACCTGCCAGTTCCACATCATCCAGTTGCAGGTGGTGTAATAGAACATCCGGTCGCCCGGGTGCAGATCGCAGTGCAGCTGCTGCTCCACCAGCATCCGCAGGAGGGTCCCGCCGCCGGAATGCTCGATGCATTTCGGCTTGCCGGTGGTGCCGGAGGAAAACATCACATAGAGCGGATCGCGGAAGCCCATGGGACGGCAGTCCAGCACCGGGGCGTCCGCCTGCTTGAAAGCTTCATAGGCAGTCATGCCCGCGGGCAAATCCGCGGCATCGCCCGCATAGGGCCAGACCACGATCTGCTGGATCGACGGCACGCGGGCGGCGACTTCGGCAATCGCCGCGCGGGTCTCAAACGTCTTGCCGTTGTAGAAATAGCCGTCAGCGGCGAACATCAGCTTGGGTTCGATCTGGCCGAAGCGGTCGACCACCACATCCGGCCCGCTTTCCGGCGCGCAGGAGGACCAGACCGCGCCCAGCGAAGCCGTGGCCAGCATCGCCGCCACGGTTTGCGGCATGTTCGGCACATAGCCCGCGACATGATCGCCCGCCCCGATCCCGGCATCCCGCAGGGCGGCCGCAAGCATTTCCACCTCGCGCTTCAGCCCGGCGCGGGTCCAGGCCGTGCGGTGCCCGTCTTCGCCGATGAAGACAATCGCCTCGCGCCCATCCGCGTTCTTCAGGAATGTCTCCACGACGTTCAGCCGCGCTTCAGGGAAGAAGCGGACCTGCATCGGGTCCTGATGCGACAGCAACGGCACCGTGCCCTTGTCCCCCATCAGACCGCAAAAATCCCAGGCCAGCGGCCAGAATTCCTGCGGCTGCGCAACCGACCAGACGTGCAAATCGGCGAAGCTGTCCAGAGCGGTTCCGGCAGCCTTCGCGGACTGCGCCAGGAAGTCGGACAGCAGAGGTTTGCGGCGCGCCGAAAGATCCGGCTGCCAGAGAAGGGGAGCGGTGGTCATGGAAGTCTCAGTGGCTAGAGAGCGGGCTTAGAGGTCGTCTGCGCGTCGGTTCGGATCGGGTCAAGAGACTTGACTTGCAGCGTGATTAGCGCAGGAAATGACGTAACGTTTATACAGTTTCGGTCAAATACTATACAGATGCCGTCAAAACCGCCGCCGATATTCGAATTCCTGCTGTTCGACGGGTTTTCCAACATGGTGCTGGCCAGCGCCATGGAGCCGCTGCGCGACGTGCGGATGAACTCCGGCCAGGAGATTGCCGGCTGGCGGGTCAGCACCCTTGATGGCGCGCCGGTCACCAGTTCCAGCGGCCTGCAGATCACCCCTGACGGGGCATTCGACGACGGCGGGGACAACCGCACCCTGGTGCTGGTTGCAGGTTATCATGTGCGCGGGCAGGTGACGCCCGCGCTGCTGGCGCGGCTGCGCGGCGCAGTGCGTCGGGCAGAGCTGGTGCTGGCACTTGATACTGCTGCCTGGCTGCTGGCCGCGGCAGGGGTTCTGGACGGCCATACCGCGACGATCCACTGGCAGGAGCTGGAGGCCTTTGCCGAGACCTTTCCCAAGGTCGAGGTTTCCACAGCGCGGTTTGTCCGGTCCGGCGCGTTCCTCACCTGCGGCGGCGCCAGCACCGCGCTCGACATGATGCTGAGCCTCATTCAGGATCTTTACGGATCCGCCGCGGCCTTTGGCGCCTCGACCATGTTTGTCTACGACCCGTCGCGCCAGTCGGAGCTGAACCGCGGCGCCGCGCGGCTGGAGCAGAAGGGCTCGCCCAAGATCCTGAAGGCGGCGAACCTGATGGCCGAAACCATCGAAACCCCGATGAGCACGGCGGCGCTGGCCAAACGGGTGTCGCTGTCCGAACGCACGCTGGCCCGCGCGTTCCAGCGTGAACTGGGCATGACGCCGGGCAAATACTACAAGATGCTGCGGCTCCAGCACGCCCGCTACCTGTCGGAAGAGACCCATCTGAGCCTGGAGCAGATTGCCCTCCGGTGCGGGTTTTCCTCTGCTTCCTCACTCGGGCGGTCGTTCAGCGGGCATTACGGCAGGACCATCCGCGAGGCGCGGGGGCAGGAAAAACCGTGGGACCGTGCCGCACAGGGCAAAGGCGGCAGATCCTAGGGGCAGGAGCCATTGACGCCGCCACCCCGGCGCGGCAGCGCCTGGCATGGGCATTGTTCGTTCCGCGTATCATCAGCGGTGAGGCGCTTGGGCCTGGAACCAGGCCAGCAGACGCGCCAGCGCACCGGTTTCGTCCAGGACCGGCCGATGCTGTACATAATAGGCGGTTTCGCGGCTGAAAACGCTGGGGCCCGCACGGACCAGGCGGCCATTCTCCAGCAGCTGATCGACCAGTCCAAGCCAGCCGAGCGCTATGCCCTCGCCGTCCAGAACCGCCTGCAGAAGGAACGGATAGGCATCAAATTCCGGCGCCTTGCCAAAGCGCGGCAGCGGCAGCCCGGCCTGCTCGAACCAGCCCGGCCAGGTCAGAAAACCGGAGCTGCCGGTGTCGAAGTGCAGGAAAGACTCCGGCGGCAGAGCGGAAAGGCCGTCAGCTGCCTCCGGGTGATCTGCCAGAAAGCCAGGGGTGCAAACCGGAAAGGTCTCCGCCGGGATCAGCGGGAAATACGGGCGCTCGGGCATCCGCGATGGATCCCAGACCACCGCCGCATCCAGGCGCGAAAGGTCGATATCCCCCAGCTGGTCGGTGGTCACCACCCGGACCCTTGTGCCGCCCAGGCTGGCCCGCAGATCCGAATGCCGCGGCATCAGCCATTGGTCGGCAAAGCCGAAGGTGCACGCGAGCGTCACCTCATCCGTTTCCGGCGCTGCCAGGACCTCGCTCCAGGCCTGGTCCACATGGCCCAGCCCCAGCGCCACCGCATCCGCCAGCCGGGTTGCATTGGCGGTGGGGGTGATCCGGTTGTTGTTGCGCTCAAACAATGGCTGCCGCAGCCGGTCCTCCAGCGTGGCGATATGGCGCGAGACTGCAGGCTGGCTCAGCCCCAGTTCAATGGCCGCGCGCGACAGGCTGGCGTGGCGCACGGCCACTTCCAGAACCAGCAGGGAATTCAGCGACCCGGCGGTGGGGCGTATCGAGCGTTCCATAGAAAAATGTTAGGGAGACCATGCATTTTTGGCCAGTGGATATTGCGCGGCGCAAAGATAACCTGGGGCGAACCAGGATTTGATTGCAACAGACAGGTTCCCCCGCAATGCCGCAGCGCCCCCTTTCCCACATCCGCGTCCTCGACTTCGGCCACTATCTGGCCGGCCCGCTGACCGGCATGATGCTGGCCGACATGGGGGCAGAGGTGATCCGTATCACCCGGCCCGGCGGCACCGGCCTAGACGGACCGGCCTTTGACATGCTGTCACGCGGCAAGCAGACGCTGGAGCTGGACCTGAAATCGGAAGCTGGCCGCGCCACTGCCATCGCGCTTGCCAGACGCGCCGATGTGGTGATCGAAAACTTCCGCCCCGGGGTGATGGACCGCCTGGGCCTGGGGCCGGATGTGCTGCGGGCTGCCAACGCCCAGCTGGTCTATCTGTCGCTGCCCGGCTTTGCCTCCACTGACGCGGAACTGGCAGGCCTGCCCGCCTGGGAGGCGGTGATTGCCGCCTATACCGGCCAGTTCACCGACATGGGGCTGAACCGCCGCCTGATGGGCATCAACCCGTCGTTCTCGCCGCTGGCCCTGGCGTCGGCCTATGGCGCCAGCTTTGGCGCCATGTCGGTGCTGTTTGCGCTGAATGCCCGCCGCGAAAACGGCGGCGATCATATCGAGGTGCCGCTGGCCGCCGCGCTGCTGGAAGGGCTGGTCTATAACTGCGAGCAGATTGAGGATTACCCGGAGCGCTACAAGTCCCCGCGCGAGGTGGAGCTGGACCGGCGCCAAGCGCAAGGACTGCCGATGAACCTGCGGTTCGAGGAGCTGTCCGAATTCCTCGATCCCTTCTACCGCACCTATACCTGCGCCGATGGGCGCGGGTTCTATGTGGTGAGCGGCTCTGTCGCCACCCATCCGCGGCGGGTGCTGGAGACACTGGGGCTGAAGGAGCTGGCAGACGGGCTGCCGGATTTCTCTGCCTATCTGGACACCAAAGACTGGCCCGCCGAATGGTCGATGCGCAACTACCCGGTCGGGGCTTCCGACCGGGAGCGGGTGTCCTCGGCAATGAAGGCCGCCTTTCTGACCAAGCCAGCGCATGAGTGGGAGGATTTGTTCGGCGCCGCCAAGGCGCCCGCGACCGCGCAGCGTTTCACCTCGGAGTGGCTGCACGACCCGCACGCGCTGGCGTCCGGGCTGATCCTTCAAGTGGAGGATAGCAAACACGGGATCATGCATCAGATGGGCAATGTCGCCTGGCTGTCCGGCGACGCGGGCGCGGTACGGAAATCCAGTGCGGTGGAGGCGGATCTGGCGGCGCTGCTGGCGGAACCGGAACGCGGCGGTGCCAGCGGGCGGGCGGGCAAGGGCTGGCTCGACGGGCTCAAGGTCTTGGACCTGACCAATGTGATTGCCGGGCCGACCATCGGCTCGACCCTGGCGCGCTTCGGTGCAAAGGTGACGCTGGTGCAGCCGGTGGAGCCCTCGGTGGACCCCTGGAACACGGTTGTCTTCGGCATCCACGCGCAGCGCGGCAAGGAGAGCATCCTGTTGAACCTGCGCAGCGACGAGGGGCAGGAGGCGCTGGCCCGGCTGATTGCCGAAGCTGACGTCATCACCATGAACGGCACCGATCAGCAGCGCGACCGGCTGGGGCTGTCGCCGGAGCGGCTGGCAGAGATCAATCCGCGCCTGATCCTGGTGCAGCTCGATGCCTTCGGCGGCCCGATGCGGGGGCCGAAATCCGGCCACCTGGGCTATGACGATCTGGCGCAGGCGGCGACTGGTGTGATGCTGCGCTTTGGCGGCGGCATGGAAACACCCGAGGAGCACGCGCATTTCGGAACCATCGACGTGCTGACCGGCTTCTGCGCCTGCGTGGCGCTCGGCGGCGCGCTGCTGCGGCTGGAGGACACCGGCAAGGGCGGGGTGGCGCGCGCCTCGCTTGCGGCGGCCGGCAACTTGATCCAGTCGCAGTTCATGTATGATTTTAAGGGCAGGGCGCCCTTTGACGAACCTTCGGGGCGCGAAGCCTTGGGATGGGGGCCGTTCTACCATTGCTATCAGGCCGCCGGCGGCTGGTTCTTCTTTGCAGCCCCCACCGAGCGCGGTGCGGCGCTGGCGCGGGTGCCGGAGCTGGCGGACCTGGCAGAGCTGCCGGAGGACCAGCTGCACGATGCCTTGCAGGCACGCTTCGCCGCCCAGCCGCTGTCGCACTGGCGGGCGGCTTTTGCCGGAACCTCCGCTGCCGCGGTGCCGCTGTCGTCGCTGCATGAAACCCGCGATGCGGCGCTGCAGCTGGAAAGCCAGGGCGGTATCGACCTGAACCAGGCCACTTTCCGCGTGATCCGCCATGACCGGCACCCGATGGGCCGGTGGTGCGATCTGGTGGCCCCCAATGCCGTGCGCCCGCAGGCAGGCCGGATTGCCATTCCGGGCCCAATGCCGAAATACGGCCAGCACACCAGGGCCATCCTGGAACGGCTCGGGTACTCCGAAGCGGAGGCCGCGGCAATGGCCGCAAGCGGTGCGGCAGGTGATAGCTGGTCGGAGAAATATCTGCCCGAATAACCAGTTCGACCCATCGCATGGCTGCCGGCGGGACCGCTGTCCTGAAAGGCCGGTGTTGCTGTGCGGCGCGGCCAGGATACGGATTCTGTAGGTTTCCTGGTCCAAAGCGGTTAACGTGACAGACCCCGCAGTGTGAGGAGGTGTGTTATGAGTGACGCGGTTTACAAGACGGTGGATGTGGTGGGCAGCTCGCAGTCCAGCATCGAGGATGCCATCAGCGGGGCGATTGCCCGGGCGTCCAAGACTATCGAGCACATCGGCTGGTTCGAGGTCGGCGAGATCCGCGGCCATGTCGAGGACGGCAAGGTTGCGCATTACCAGGTCGGGCTCAAGATCGGGTTCCGGCTGGACTGACCGGCTAAGCTGACCGGCAGGGCGCTGACGGTCCCGCTGCAAGTGGCGCAGCGGGGAAGGCGTGCTATCTGGTGGCGCAGACCCGGAAGGGGAGCGCGGCCAGATGCAGAACAGTTCCCGGCGTGTGATTGTGCTGGGCGGCACGGGATTTCTCGGCCGCCGGGTGGTGCGGCGGCTGCAGCGGCTTGGGTGCAGCGTCAGCGCCGGCACCCGCACGCCCGGGGCCGCAGCCCCAACGGAGTGGGAGCCGGGGGTGGCGCAGGTGGCGCTGGACCTGGCGGACCAGAGCGTCATGGCCCGCGCCCTGAACGGCAACGGATGGGTGATAAACTGCATCGGGTTCTACACCGAGACCCGGCAGCAGAGCTTTCAGGACGTGCATCTGGCGGGCGCCCGCAGGATTGCCCGGCTGGTGCAGCAGACCCCCGGCCAGCGGCTGGTGCATATCTCCGGGATCGGCGCCAGCCTGCATTCGCCCTCTGCCTATGTGCGGGCCCGTGCCGAAGGCGAGGTGGCGGTGCGCAGCGCCTGCCCTGATGCGGTGATCCTGCGCCCCAGCGTCATGTTCAGCCGTGACGGCGCCTTTTTCGGGGATCTGCAGAAGATTGTTGAGCATCTGCCGGTGATCCCCCTGTTCGGCACCGGCCGCACCCGCCTGCAGCCGGTCTGGGCCTGCGACGTGGCTGAGGCGGTGGCCCGTGTGCTGGACGGCCCCCGCGCGCAGCGCAAGGTGTTCGAGCTGGGCGGGCCGGACGTCTTCACCTACCGCGAAATCCTGCAGCGGCTGGCGGCCCGCAGCGGCCGCCGCCGCCTGCTGCTGCCGGTGCCCTTTGTTCTGTGGCGGATTGCGGCGGCGCTGCTGGCGCCGCTGCCGCGCCCGCCGCTCACCCCGGCGCAGGTTGCGCTGATGCGGCAGGACAATACCGCGGGCGAGGGGATGGCGGGGTTCAATGATCTCGGGATCACGCCGCAGTCTGCGGTTGCGATGGGCCTGCTGTAGGCACGGGACAGCATACGTACACCCCCCGTGCACCCCCTGTGCACCGGCCGCAGCCTGCGGCGGGGTCAGATCAGGCAGGTCTTGGCGGCCAGCTCATCAATCAGCACCCGCTGGTTTTCGCTGTAGTCGACCGGCACGTCGACCAGATGCACGCCGCCCGCGGCAAAGGCTTTTTCAAACGTTGGCGCCAGGTCCTCAGTGCGGGTTATGCGGTGGCCGGTGGCGCCGTAGCTGGCGGCGTATTGCACGAAATCCGGGTTGTTGAACTCCAGTCCCCAGTCGGCAAAGCCGACATGCGCCTGTTTCCAGCGGATCATGCCGTAAGCGCTGTCGTTCAGCACCGTGACCACCAGGTTGAGGCCCAGCCGCACCGCGGTTTCCAGTTCCTGGCTGTTCATCATGAAGCCGCCGTCGCCGCAGATCGCCATCACCCGGCGGCCCGGGTTCAGCTGCGCCGCCATCATCGCCGAGGGCAGGCCCGCGCCCATCGTCGCCAGCGCGTTGTCCAGAAGCACGGTGTTGGGGTGAAAGGCCTTGTAGTTGCGGGCGTACCAGAGCTTGTAGATGCCATTGTCGAGCGCGATGATATCGCAGTCATCCATCACCTTGCGGGTGTCCGCGACCAGCCGCTGCGGGATCACAGGGAAGCGCGGATCATCTGCCCGCTCGGCGATGTGCGTGTCGGTCTCCGCCTTCATGCGCACGAAAAAGCTGCGGTCGAAGTCCAGCGGCCCGCCGAGGATCTGCCCCAGCCGGATGATGGTCTGGGCCAGATCGCCGACCACCTCCACCTGCGGGAAATAGACCTGGTCGACCTGCGCCGCCTTGTAGTTCACATGGATCACCTTGGTGCCGCCCTCGGTCATGAAGAAGGGCGGTTTTTCCACCACGTCGTGGCCCACGTTGATGATCAGGTCGGCGCGTTCGATGGCGCAGTGCAGGTAATCGCCGTCCGACAGCGCCGCGGTGCCCAGGAACAGGCCGGAGCTTTCGTCGATCACGCCCTTGCCCATCTGGGTGTTGAAGAAGGGAATCCGGACCTGTTCGATGAAATCACTCAGCGCCGAGCGCGCCTTGCGGCGGTTGGCCCCGGCGCCGACCAGTACCAGCGGCATTTTGGCGGCGCGGATCATCTCTGCGGCTTCCGCCAGCACGGTTTCGTCCGGCACCGCGTAATGGCGCGGGTGGGGAGGAATGACAGCGGCATCGGTCTCCTCTGCCGCAATGTCCTCCGGCAGCTCCAGCAGCACCGCGCCGGGGCGTTCCTCCTCTGCCACGCGGAAAGCCTCGCGGATCAGGGCGGGGATGGTGTTGCCGTGCACGATCTGGCGGGACATCTTGCAGACCGGATCAAAGAGGTTGACCACGTCGATGATCTGGAACCGGCCCTGTTTCGATTTCTTGATCGGTTTTTGCCCGGTGATCATGATCAGCGGCATCGCCCCCAGGTGGGCATAGGCCGCGGGTGTCGCCAGGTTAGTGGCGCCGGGGCCGAGGGTGGCCATGCAGACGCCCGGTTTACCGGTGAGGCGGCCATAGGTCGCCGCCATGAAACCGGCGCCCTGTTCGTGGCGGGTCAGCACCAGCTGGATGTTCGAGGTGCGCAGCGATTCCAGCAGATCGAGGTTCTCCTCGCCCGGAACGCCAAAGACATATTCGACGCCTTCGGCCTCCAGCGCGGCGACAAGAAGATCGGAGGCTTTGGCGGGGCGTGCAGAGTCTGGCATGGGGGCTCCTGTCAGGTTCGGGTCGGGGGTCATTGCGCGGCGTACTGCTGGGCCGCCTGTTCCGGGAACAGCTCCGCCATCGAGACCGACCGCCCCGTGTCCAGCACGATGCGCGCGTGGTAGCGTTTCAGCAGCCGCGGCTCAGCCACGCCGCAGCTGTGCGCGATAGTGGTGATCTCCTTGACCATGTTCTTGGCATAAGCGGCGACACGGTCGGCCTTGCTGAAGGGGTCGAGGCCGAATTGCAGCTTGGGGTCGTGGGTGGTGATGCCGGTGGGGCAGGTGTTCTTGTTGCACTGCAGCGCCTGGATGCAGCCGAGCGCGAACATGAAGCCGCGGGCGGAGACAACGAAATCGGCCCCGGCACAGAACGCCCAGGCGACCTCGGACGGGTTGATCAGCTTGCCGCTGGCGCAGACCTTGATGCGGTCGCGCAGGCCATAGCGGGTGAGGACATCCACCGCCAGCGGCAGGCTTTCGCGCAGCGGCATTCCCATGTTGTCGATCAGGCTCATCGGGGCGGCGCCGGTGCCGCCGTCGGCGCTGTCGATGGTGATGAAATCCGGCGCGCTTTCTGCTCCGCGCACCAGGATCTCCTGGCACAGGCCCTCGAGGAAGCCATAGGCGCCGAGCACCGCCTTGAACCCCACCGGCTTGCCCGTCACCCCGCGCACATAGGCGATCAGATCGAGCAGCTCGCCCACGGTGGCGGCTTCCGGGTGGCGGTTGGGGCTGATCGCGTCCTTGCCCGGCGTCAGGCCGCGGATGGCGGCGATTTCCTCTGTCACCTTGGCGCCGGGCAGGATGCCGCCCTTGCCGGGCTTGGCGCCCTGGCTGAGCTTCAGTTCGAACATGCGCACGGTTTCATGCGCCGCCACTGCGCGCAGCTTGTCCTCGTCAAAGCCGCCCTCCGGCTTGCGCACGCCGAATTTGCCGGTGCCGATCTGGAACACGATGTCGGCGCCGCCTTCCAGGTGGTAGGGCGACAGGCCGCCTTCGCCGGTGTTGAGCCAGATCCCGGCCTTCTTGGCGCCATGCGACAGCGCCCGCACAGCCGGAACGGAGATGGCGCCGAAGCTCATGCCGGAGATGTTGAAGGCAGATGAGGTGGTATAGGGCTGGTGCGCATAGGGGCCGATGGTGACCGCGGCGGGCGGGGTTACGGCGTGCTCCAGCTCCGGGAACGGGGCGTTGGCAAAATAGACGGTTCCGGCCGGGCGCAGATCGCGGGTGGAGCCGAAGGCGACGGTGGAGTCCGCATTCTTGGCCGCCCGGTAGACCCAGGAGCGTTCGGCGCGGTTGAACGGCATCTCTTCGCGGTCCAGCGCAAAGAAATACTGCCGGAAGAATTCGCCCAGATGCTCGAACAGATAGCGGAAGCGGGCGATCACCGGGTAGTTGCGGCGCAGGGTGCTGGCGGTCTGGGTCTTGTCGCGGATGTAGAGCGCAACAACCAGCAGCAGGCCCGCGCCGATGGCAAAGATGAAGGTGTAGGACAGGATCTCGAGCAGCGCCAGGACGGTGCTGGATAGCTGGGACATGGGTTCCTTCGCTCCTTTGGGGCCGGGCCGCGTGCGGGCCTGGCTTCTGCTCCTGAAGACTGCGCCATTGCGGCGGGATTCGCAGTCACGGAGCGGTCACAACCGTGGGAGCCGCGGGCGCGGGCGGACTGCTGTCCAGTGGCAACGTGCAGCAGCCCGCAAAGGTTCCGCCCGGCGCGGCCCTGCCGGGGATACTGCGGCAAGGCGGGGAAAGTTGTCCAGCCTGAGGCGCAGTCAGGCAAGAGCCGCAAGCCGATGCGGATGCGGTCGGCGCGGAAATGCGCTTGCTGTCAGCGGGGCATCTTTCCTTGCGCAAAGGCGCGGGCGGCGGCCACTGCCTCCGGGTCCGGCTCAACCCCGGTGAAGCCCAGCAGGTATCCCTCCAGCCGGGCGGTGCGGGCCTGCATCGGCTCGCGCACTTCCAGCGCGTGGTAGCCGCACTGCATGAAATAGAGAATCCGGGCGCGGGCCTCTGCTTCATAGGCGGAGTAGCCGTGGCGCTCATACATGGCCGTCACCGCCGCAAGCCGCTGCGCATCCGCCGCGTCGATCCGGTTGCGCACCTTGCCGTCGCGGCGCGACCATTCGCGGACCGCGAAATCAAGGCTGGCATCAAACAGGTCCGGGTCGACAAAGCAGCGGAAGAAGTTGCAGACCGCCCAAGAGATATTGGCGGCGGGCAGGTTGCAATGGTCAAGAATGGGCGCCGTGTTGCGCGCCTCCCAATCGTCCAGCAGCGCCTCCAGCAGGTGTTTGCGGCTTTTGAAGTACCAGTAGAAGCTGGAGCGCGAAACACCGAGCCGTTCGCCGATCGCCAGCACCTTGACCCCGGCCACCCCTTCGCTGACCAGAAGGTCGCGGGCCACGTTCAGCCAGTCCTCCGGCGTGACCTTCACATGGCCGCTGAGGGGTTCCTTGTCGGGGTTGTCCCGGTGCAGCACCGGGGCGGCGCGTCTGGCCATGTCAGCTCTCCGGCGGGGCGCCGCCTTCTGCGGTGCGCTTGGCAATGAATCGTCTAAGCGCTTCAGCGCGGGTTTCATCCGTTGCGGGCCGGTTATCACGGGCCAGGATCTCCTGCCAGACCCGGGTGGCACGCTGGCTGGCGTCCAATGCACCGCGTTCTGTCCAAGTGCCGAAATTGGCGTAGTCATGCACCACAGGCTCATAGAATTCCGTGCTGTAACGGTCCATGGTCTGGGGGGCGGCAAAGAAATGCCCCTGCGGCTCCACCTGTGTCAGCGCGGTTGCATAGCCGATTTCGTCCGTGCCGGCCTGGGCGCCTGCGCAAAGTTCGGCAATCATGTTCAGCACTTCGGCGTCGGTGATCAGTTTCTCATAGGAGACCGAAAGCCCGCCCTCCAGCCAGCCGGCCGAGTGGATGATCACGGTGGCGCCGGCCATCAGGCAGCCCCAGAGGCCCATCTGGTTTTCATTGGCCGCCTGCACGTCATTGCAATTTGACGCAGACCCTGCTGCAGAGCGCCAGGGCAGCCCGAGGTGCCGCGCCAGCTGGCCTGCGGCCAGCGAAGCCTGGAAATGCGCGGGCGTGCCGAAGGCTGGTGCGCCGGACTTCATGTCCACGTTGGAGGTGAAGGTGCCGTAGCACACTGGCGCGCCGGGATTGGCCAGCTGGGTGAGAGTGAGGGCGGCCAGCACCTCCGCGTGGCTGAGGGTGATGGCGCCCGCGACGGTGATCGGCGCCATTGCCCCCATCAGGGTGAACGGCGTGATGATCGAGACCTGCCCGTGGCGGGCAAAGTCGATCAGCCCCTGCGCCATCGGAATGTCCAGCGTGCGCGGGCTGTTGGTGTTGATGATGGTGTAGCAGCGCGGCTCAGACCGGAATTCCGCGTCAGACAACCCGCGGAAGTCGCGGATCATCTCGAAGCAGTCCATCACCTGCGGCGTGCCGCGCGAGAAGATGAAGGGGAACTTGTCGGTCCGGGTCATCTGCGCTTCGGTGGTGAAATAGTGGCGCAGATGGATGGGGACGTCCTGCGGCTCCACCTGGGGGGAGATCATGTGGAAGACGTCAAAATGGTGGGTGAGCTGCAGATATTCCAAATAATCCCGGGCTGAGCCGGGGCGGCGGCCGCGTTCCAGATCGGTGGCATTTGGCGCGCCTGCACCCGCCTGGAACACCAGGCTGCCCAGCTCCAGCGTGATGTCGCGCTCACGGCTGCCCGCCCGGCAGGTGATCGAGCGGGGGGCAGAGGCCAGCGCCGCCTCCACCATGTCACGGCCGATATAGACCATTTCGCTGTCTTCATCGACGCGCGCACCGCCCTTGGCAAAGAGCCGGCGTGCCTCGGGGAGCAGCACCTTCATGCCCAGTTCCTCAAGCATCTTCAGAGCGGTTTCATGCATGTCCGCGATCTGATGCGCCGGGAAGACCTCCATCAGCGGGAAGGGGTTTTTCAGCTGGCGGTAGTTTGTGATGCGCTGCGGGGCCGGGGCGGTTTCGCCCCCGCGCCCCCGCCGCCGGCGTCCGCGGGCGGCGCTGTCGTTTTCGATGGTCATGGCCTTAACCTCTCATCGCTTTGCCGGATGGGTCGTAGGGGGAAGCTGCGATCACCCGCGCGGCACGCTCCTGCCCGACAATATGAACCGTCAGTTCCGTGCCTTCCGCAGCTGCCGCACGGTCCACCATTGCCAGCGCCAGCGACTTGCCCGTGGTGTGGCCATAGCCGCCGGAGGTGACAAAGCCGACGCGGGTTTCGCCCTGCCAGACCGGTTCGTAACCGCTGGCATCGGCGTCCGCGGCGTCCACTTCCAAGGTCGCAATAACCTGCGCCGGGCCGCCCGCGCCGCGTTCCTTGAGCGCGGCAGCGCGGCCGATGAAATCCTTGTCCCAGTCGATCCAGCGGTCCATGCCGGTTTGCGCTGCGGTGTAGCCTTGGGTGAATTCAGCGCTCCAGATGCCAAAGCTTTTTTCCAGCCGCAGGCTCAGCAGCGCGTTGAAGCCGACCTCGCGGATGCCGAGGTCCGCACCGGCCTCCAGCAGGGTTTCGCGCAGCGTGATGTGCTCGGCGGCTGAGCAATGGAGTTCAAAGCCCAGCTCACCCGCAACCGAGAGGCGCCCCGCCTTGAGGCGCAGCATGCCGATGTCGAAGGTGCCGCAGCCCATGAAGGGCAGGTCTGCGATGGGGCCGTCCGTCAGCTTTTCCAGCACCTTGCGGCTGTTCGGGCCGGAGAGGCTGAAGCCGGTTATCGCATCGGTCACGTCGCGCACCCCGACGTCCTCGCCCATGTGGTCCTGGAACCAGCGCATGTGCCATTCGCGCAGATAGTAGCTGCCCATGATCCACCAGGTGCCGTCCCCCCAGTTAAAGACCGTGAGGTCGCCCTTGAGACGGCCCTCAGGCGACAGCATCGGCGCCAGCTTGGCGCGGCCCGGTTTCGGCAGTTTCGAGGCCAGGATACGGTCGAGCCAGGCCTCGGCGCCGGCGCCCGTGACCTCAAACCGTGAGAAGGCGGAGATATCCAGCAATCCCACCGCCTCGCGCACTGCCTTGCATTCCTCTGCGACGATTTCAAAGGCGTTGGAGCGTTTCAGGGTCGGGGTTTCGGTGAAGTCTTCCGACGGGGCGAAATAGAGCGGGATCTCCAGCCCGTAACTGGCGCCCCAGCGGCAGCCAGCGGCTGTCATGCCGTCATAGGCGGGTGCCTTTTTCAGCGGACGGCCTGCGGGCAGCTGCTCGTTCGGGTAGGTCATCACGAAGCGGCGGGTGTAGAATTGGCCGGTGGTTTCCTTGATGAACCGCTTGTTCTGGGCGTAGTCGCCGAAACGCGCGACATCCATGCCAAAGACATCCGCCTCCGGCTCGCCGTGGATCATCCATTCGGCCAGCGATTTGCCGACGCCGCCGCCCTGCAGGAAACCCGCCATCACGCCGCAGGCGCACCAGTAGCCGGGCTTGCCGCGCACCGGGCCGACCAGCGGGTTGCCGTCCGGGGCAAAGGTGAAGGCGCCGTTGACCCAGGTCTTGACGCCGGTGGTTTGCAGTGCCGGGTAGCGTTCGAACCCCAGTGTCAGTTCGCGCTCAATCCGGTCGGGGTCTTCCTGCTGCAGCTCGAACCCGTATTCCCAGGGGGCGCCGTCCATCATCCAGTGCTGGTGGTCAATCTCGTAGATGCCGAGCAGAATGCCCTTCTGGTCCTGCCGCATGTAGGTGAAGCCTTCGAGGTCCACGGTCATCGGCACCTCGAAATCCAGCTGTTCCAGCGCGGGGATGGTGTCAGAAATCAGGTAGTGGTGGTTGAGCGGCGAAACCGGCAGTTCTACGCCTGCCATCCGGCCCACCTGCTTGGCCCAGAGGCCCGCGGCATTGACCACATGTTCGGCATGGATGGTGCCCTTCTCGGTCACGACCTGCCAGCCGCCCTCCACCTGGTGCAGTTCTAACACCCGGTTGTGCTCGATCACCTCGGCGCCGCGTTTCTTTGCCGCTCCGGCATAGGCGTGCACGGTGCCGGTGGTGTCGACATAACCCTCGCGGTCGGCCCACATGCCGCCGAGGATGCCCTCGGTGGACATGATCGGGCAGAGCTCTCCTGCCTCCTGCGGGGTGATCAGGCGGCAGTCGTCGATGCCGATCGACTGGAAGGTGCGGTAGGCCGATTGCAGCCATTCCCAGCGGTCCGGGGTGCCCGCCAGCGTCATGCCGCCGGTCATATGCATGCCGACGGACTGGCCGGATTCCTGTTCGATCTCGGACAGGAGGTCGATGGTATAGGCCTGCAGCGAGGCGATGTTGGGGTCGGCGTTCAGTGCGTGGAAGCCGCCTGCCGCGTGCCAGCTGGACCCTGCTGTCAGCACCGAGCGTTCGATCAGGCAGACATCGGTCCAGCCGAATTTCGCCAGGTGATAGAGGACGGAGGCGCCGACAACGCCGCCCCCGATAACAACGGCACGATAGTGCGACTTCATGGCTTTGCTCCCTGTCTGCCGCTGCGGAACTTTCGGGGAGCAGCCCCGAATCTTCGCTTTGGACATTTCTGTCCAATTCATCGGCGATCCTGGACAGTCTTGTCCAGATAAATTTGCGAGAGCTTGCCGCGGGCTGCGTTACGAGCCGGGTGCTGCGGCGCGGGCCTCGGCTTCTGCCCAGGTGCCCGTGCGCAGGGTTTGCGGGGCAAACGCGCCGGGGCCGGTGCGCCAGGGCAGGGCGGATTCCAGCCACAGGCCCTTGCGCAGGCTGACCTGCCAGCCGCGCTGCGCGCCGTCAAAGCCTGCCAGGTCCGGGTGGTCCTCCTCCAGCAGCTCCACCGTGCCGGTCAGCAGCAGAAGGCTGCCGCTTTCGAAGTCCGGGAAGGCCAGGCCCGCGCGCGGGTTCAGCAGGAAATTTCCCAGCGTGTTGAAGTGGTTGTTGCCGCGAAAATCCGGGATGGTGAGGGTCTTACCCGCCACCCGGACAAAGCCGGGCCGCCCGCCGCGGTGGGAGACATCGACGCCTTCGCGTTCCGGGTCCGCGGCGGCGGGGATGTGGCTGGCAACAAAGAAGGTATCGGCCTGTGCGATCCGCGCGCTGTGCTCCGGCGGCAGGTCTGCAAAGGTCTGCGGGGGCGCGGCGGGCACGTCATCGGCGGGGATCAGATCGCGCTCCTGGATATACTGCGGGCAATTGCCAAAGGACTGGTCCACCCGCAGGGTGAAGCCATCGCGGCCTGCTGCAGCGACCCGCCCGTTCAGCCGGTTGCGGCGGCGGCTGTGCAGCTCGATCCCCAGGAGACCCAGCGGTGCGCCCTCGCGGATGGCGGCATGGACCGGATCCCCGGGCGTTCTGTTCAGCGCTATCTGCAGGTGCTCCGGGTCGGGCGAGACGGCAAAGCCGGGCGGGCCGCTGAGCAGGCTGGCCCAGGGCCAGCCGTCCGCGTCCACGGCACCAGCGGCCAGGAACGGCAGCTGGGCGAAGAATTCCCGGTGCTCCTCAGGCATGAAGGGGCGGATCATCCGGCGGCCCAGGGTCTCTGCCATGTCGCGCTTGCCCGCGCGGCGCTGCATTTCCTGTTCGCCTGCGTGGAAGGGCGAGGGGCCTTCTGGGTCATGGGGCATTGGAGCCTCCTTTAGCTGGAGCGATGCGGCGGCGGCCCGGTGGACCGCCGCCTGCGGGATCAGGCTGCGAGGCCGACCTTGGTGGCGGGCATCGGCTTGAAGCCCTTCAAGGCTTCGATATTCGCCAGCAGGGCGCGGACGTTGGGGTAAGGCTCCAGCGAGATGCCGCCCTCCGGCGCGTGGGCGATGTAGGAATAGGCGGCCACGTCGGCGACGGTGGGGGCGTCGCCGACCAGGAAACGGCGGCCCTCCATGTGGGCGTCGATCTTGCCCAGCACGCGTGCCGCGACGGTGGCGCAAAACTCTGCGTCCAGCGGCGCGTTGAAGACGTTGATCAGCCGTGCCGCGGCCGGGCCGAAGGCGATCTCGCCGGCCGCCAGGGTCAGAAACTTCTGCACCTCGGCCTCAAGAACCGGGTCGGACGGCAGCCAGGACGGCGCGTATTTGCGGGCCAGGTAAACCAGGATGGCATTGGAATCGCTGATCACTGCTTCGCCGTCCTCTATCACCGGCACCTGGCCTGCGGGGTTCAGCGCCAGGAAGGGCGGCTGTTTGTGCTCACCGGCGGCGAGGTCGACGTTCACCACCTCATGGGCGATGCCGGTGAGGCTGGCGAACAGCTCCACCCGGTGGGCGTGGCCGGAGAGGGGGAAGCTGTGGATGCGGATCTGATGTGCCATGTCTGGGGTCCTTTGCTGCGGCAGGGGCCGCTGTTTTCTGAAGACACCCGGTAGATACACCGTGCCGAACATGGCGATAATATTCCAATTCATGGAATGATTATGTACATTTTGTTCATAACTGATGCCGGAGGCCCTGGGATGGACAAGCTGGACTGCATGCGCGCCTTTGCCGCCGTGGCGGCGCAAAGCTCCTTTACCTCCGGCGCCCGGCAGCTGGGGATCAGCACTAAGCTGGCCAGCAAATATGTCGCCCGGCTGGAGGAGCAGCTGGGCGCGCAGCTCTTGAACCGCACCACCCGCAAGGTGACGCTGACCGATACCGGCCGCGCCTATCTGGAGCGCTGCCTGCCGCTCTTGGACCAGTTCGACGAGCTGGAGGACGTGGTGCAGCTGCGCCAGCAGGAGCTGGCTGGCCCCATCCGCATCACTGCGCCCACCGGTTTCGGCAGCCGCGAACTGGTGGAGGCGCTGCAGCCCTTTCAGCAGGCGCACCCCAAGGTGGAGGTGGAGCTGGTGCTGTCCGACCGCCACCTGCCGATGCTGGAGGAGGGGGTTGATCTGGCGGTCCGGTTCGGCGCCTTGAAGGATTCGACGCTGGTCGCCCGCAAGCTCTGCGATATGCGGCTGGTGGTGGTGGCCTCGCCAGGCTATCTGGCGGCACAGGGCGAACCGGCGGAGCCGGAGGCGCTGGCCACCCACAACTGCCTGCTGCAGATGACATCGCCGCAGCCGGACGCCTGGGCCTTTGGCAAGGGCGGTGCGCTGAGGACGGTATCCGTCGGCGGCAGCTTCCGGGCCAACTCGCCCCGGGCGGTGGCGCATATGGCCGCCAGCGGCCTCGGCATCGCCCGCTGCCCGCATTACACCGCGCTGCCGTTTCTGCGCGACGGCAGGCTGCAAGTGCTTTTCGAAAAACAGGAAACCGATCCCACGACGCTGTATGCCGTCTATCCGTCCAGCCGTCATCTGACGGCGCGGATCAGGGCGCTGATCGGCCATATGGCGGGCTGTTTCGGGCCGGGCTGACCCGGTGCCGCAGGCAGGGGGTCAAGGCGCTGTTTCATCTTTCCCCAAATACTCCGGGGAGCGCGAGGGGCCGGCCCCTCGCATCCTTGCATGCCGCCGCTGGAAAGGCGCAGGCCCAATTGGGGCAACAATATTGCCCTATTTATTTTATGCTTGAAATATATGTTCAAGCCTGCGTAGGCTTGTCCTGAGGGCTGGCGCGAGATCAGCCGGGGAGATGCGGGCTGCGGCGGGTCTTGGCTTCTGCCGGGGCGGCGTTAAAGTCGCAAGCATTTGATCAAGAACCCCGGCTTCGGGCCGGGGCCTATTCTGGGAGGAAAGACGTAATGAAGACCATTCGGATGCTCGCCATGGCAGCGGCGGTTCCGGCGCTGGCGGCTGCGGCCCAGGCCGACACCAAGATCGGCATGATCACCACCCTGTCCGGCGGCGGCGCGGGGCTGGGCGTGGATGTGCGCGACGGCTTCATGCTGGCGATCGAACAGGACGGCCGCGAGGGTGTCGAGGTGGTGATCGAGGACGATCAGCGCAAACCGGACGTTGCGGTGCAGATCGCCGACCGGATGATCCAGTCCGAGAAGGTGGACATCCTGACCGGCATCATCTGGTCGAACCTGGCAATGGCGGTGGTGCCTGCGGCAACCGCGCAGGGCGTGTTCTACCTGTCCCCGAACGCCGGCCCCTCGGCCCTGGCCGGCAAGCGCTGCCATCCGAATTATTTCAACGTCGCCTGGCAGAACGACAACCTGCATGAGGCCGCGGGCGCCTATGCCAACGAGGCTGGGCTGAAGAACAGCTTCATCCTGGCGCCGAACTACCCGGCGGGCAAGGACGCGCTGACTGGCTACAAGCGGATGTACGGCGGCGAGCTTGCCGGTGAGATCTACACCAAGCTGGGTCAGACCGACTATGCCGCCGAAATCGCGCAGATCCGCGCCTCGGGTGCCGACTCGGTCTATTTCTTCCTGCCCGGCGGCATGGGGATTTCCTTCCTCAAGCAATATGCGGGCAGCGGCGTGGACCTGCCGGTGGTTGGTCCTGCGTTCTCGTTTGACCAGGGCATCCTGCAGGCGGTGGGCGACGCCGCGCTGGGGGTGAAGAACACCTCGCAGTGGAACAAGGACATCGACAATGAGGCCAACGCAGCCTTTGTCGCCTCTTTCCAGGAGAAATACGGCCGCCTGCCGTCGCTGTATGCAAGCCAGGGGTTCGACACCGCCAACCTGATCCTGAGCGCGCTGGACAAGTCTGAGGCTTCGGACGCGGATGCCTTCCGCGCGGCGCTGAAAGCGGCAGAGTTCGCATCGGTCCGCGGCGATTTCAAATTCGGTGACAACCACCACCCGATCCAGGACATCTATGTCCGTGAAGTGATCAAGGAAGGCGACGTCTTCACCAACAAAATCATCGCCACCGGGCTGAGCGATCACGCCGACGCCTATGCGGGCGAGTGCAAGATGTAAGACCTGACTCGGGCGGGGGCGTCTGAGGCGCCCCCGCACACGGCAAGACTTCCCCTTCGGAAAATCAAATGACGTATATTCTAGTTCTGGAGCAGATCCTGAACGGGCTGCAGCTTGGCATCATGCTGTTCCTGATGGCGGCTGGCCTGACGCTGGTGTTCGGGGTGATGGGGCTGATCAACTTGGCCCACGGCTCGCTCTATATGGTGGGCGCCTTTGCAGCTGCCGCAGTGGCGGGCTGGACCGGATCGTTCCTGCTGGCGCTGATCGCAAGCCTGGCCGCCGCTGCCGCCGCGGGCGCGCTGATGGAGCTGGTGGTGATCCGGCGCCTCTACCGGCGCGACCACCTGGACCAGGTGCTGGCGACCTTTGCGCTGATCCTGATTTTTTCCGAAGGCACCCGCTGGCTGTTCGGCTCCTTCCCGCTGTTTCTGGATGTGCCGTCTTATCTGTCGGGGCCGGTGAGCCTGCCGGGCGGCATCGAATACCCGCTGTACCGGCTGACCATCATCCTGATCGGATTGGCAATCGCCGCCGGGCTGTTCCTGCTGATTGCCCGCACCCGCATCGGCATCCAGATCCGCGCGGGCGAAGCCGACCGCGAGATGATTGCCGCGCTTGGCGTTGATATTTCCAAGCTCTACACGCTGGTCTTTGCCCTTGGCGCGGCGCTGGCCGGGCTGGCCGGCGCGCTGGTCGGCGCGATCCAGTCGGTGCAGGTCGGCATGGGCGAGCCGGTGCTGATCCTGGCCTTTGTGGTGATTGTCATTGGCGGCATCGGTTCCATCAAGGGCGCCTTGGCGGGTGCGCTTCTGGTGGGGATGACCGACACGCTGGGCGGTGTGTTCCTGCCGCAGCTGTTTGCAGTTTTCATGGACCCGGCCAGCGCGGCCTCTGCCGGGGCGTCGCTGGCCTCGATGCTGATCTACATTCTGATGGCGGCAATCCTCTTGGTGCGCCCCTCTGGCCTGTATGGAGGGAGCGCATGATGCTGACCCGTGAAAGCCTTCTCAACTGGGCGATGATTGCGGCGCTGCTGATCGTGCCGCTGGCGGCCTGGAGCCTGGACGAGCCTTTTATCATCACGCTGGCGACCAAGGCGGCGATCCTGGCGCTGGCCGGGGTGGGGCTGAACATCGCCCTCGGCCTTGGCGGGCTGATCAGCCTGGGCCATGCGGCGTTTTTTGGGATCGGCGGCTATGCCATGGGCATCCTGGCCGCCCACGCCCAGAACTATGAGCCGCTGTTCGAATGGCCGTTCCTGTTTGAGGGCAGCAACCAGATGCCGCTGATCTGGCTGGTGGCAGTTGTTTTCAGCGCGCTTGCGGCGCTGGTAATCGGCGCGCTGAGCTTACGCACTTCCGGCGTCTATTTCATCATGATCACCTTGGCGTTCGGGCAGATGCTGTATTACTTCGCGATCAGCTGGAGCGCTTATGGCGGCGAGGACGGGCTGTCGATCTGGGTGCGGAATGAATTCCCCGGCCTCAACACGCTGGATCCGATCCAATTCTTTGCCATTGCCTATGTCATCCTCTGCCTGGCGCTGGTTTTCGCGGCGCGGCTGGCGCGCTCACCCTTCGGGCTGGCACTGGCGGCGGCGCGGCAGAATGAGGACCGGGTGCAGGCGGTAGGTCTTACGCCATTTACCCTGCGGCTGACGGCCTTTGTGATTTCCGGTGCCATCACCGGGCTGGCGGGGGCCCTGTTTGCCGATCTGAACCGGTTCGTCAGCCCGACCATGCTTAGCTGGCACACCAGCGGCGAGATCATGATCTTTGTGATCCTCGGCGGGGTGGGGCGGCTTTACGGGCCCGTGGCGGGTGCCGCGCTTTATATCCTGCTGGAGCATCTTCTGGGCGGCATCAGCGATTACTGGCAGATCTTCCTTGGCGTGCTGCTGCTGCTCATCGTGCTGTTTGCCCGCGGCGGGCTGATCGGGGCCATTGCAGGACGGGAGAAGGCGCATGGCTGATGTGGTCCTGAAAACACAAGCCCTGAACAAGAGCTTTGGCGCATTGCAGGCAAGCCGCGACGTCTCGCTGGACCTGCGGTCCGGTGAAATCCACGCGCTGATCGGTCCCAATGGCGCGGGCAAGTCCACCCTGATCAAGCAGATTGCAGGCAACCTGGTGCCGGACAGCGGCACGGTGGAGCTGCTGGGGCAGGATGTGACCGCGCTGGACACGGTGGCACGGGCCCGGATGGGGCTGGGGCGGACGTTCCAGATTTCTGCGCTGGCGATGGAATACACGGTGCTGCAGAACGCGGTGCTGGGGGCGCTTGGCGGGCGGGGCCGCCCGTTCCATTTTTTCCGCAACGTGATGAAGGACGCGGAGTTGCTGGAGACCGCCCGCACCGCATTGGAGCGGGTCGGCCTGACACAGGACGCAAACCGCCGCACCGCGGATCTGTCGCACGGCCAGCGCCGCCAGCTGGAGGTGGCGGTGGCGCTGACGCTGAAGCCGAAGCTGTTCCTGATGGATGAGCCGATGGCGGGGCTTGGCACTGCCGGGTCCAAGGCGCTGACCGGTTTCCTCGACGGGCTTCGGCAAGAGGCGCCGATCCTGCTGGTGGAACACGACATGGACGCGGTCTTTGCCCTGGCGGACCGGATCAGCGTGCTGGTCTACGGCCAGATCATTGCCACCGGCACCGCGGATGACATCCGCGCCAACGCCGAGGTGCGCCGCGCCTATCTGGGAGAGGAGGACGCCGCATGAGCCTGCTGTCATTGCAAGGGGTTGAGGCGTCGTACGGACCGGCGCAAGCGCTGTTCGGCGTCAGCCTGGAGATCGGCGAGGGCGAGGTGGTGGCGCTGATGGGCCGCAACGGCATGGGCAAATCCACCACCATCAAGACGATCTGCGGGATGCTGGCGGCCTCCAAGGGGGAGTTGCGGTTCGACGGCCACGACCTGCGCCAGCTGCCGTCGCACAAGATCGCGCGGCTGGGGGTCGGTCTGGTGCCCGAGGGGCGGCGCTGCTTTGCGCCGCTGACGGTAGAGGAAAACCTGATCGCCGCGGCCCGCCCCGGCCCTTGGGACATGGCCAAGGTGGCAGAACTGTTCCCCCGGCTGGAAGAGCGCCGGACGCAGGCCGCCGGGTCGCTGTCGGGCGGCGAGCAGCAGATGCTGACCATCGGCCGCGCTCTGATGACCAACCCGCGGCTGCTCATTCTGGACGAGGCGACCGAGGGGCTGGCGCCGGTGGTGCGGCAGGAAATCTGGGCAGCGATTGCCCGGCTGAAACGCGAGGCGGGGCTGTCGATCCTGGTGGTCGACAAATCGCTGAAGGAGCT
Source organism: Leisingera sp. McT4-56 (assembly GCF_020514995.1). Lineage (NCBI taxonomy): Bacteria > Pseudomonadati > Pseudomonadota > Alphaproteobacteria > Rhodobacterales > Roseobacteraceae > Leisingera > Leisingera sp. McT4-56. Next base: position 98,044 of record NZ_JAJALF010000014.1, read on the forward strand.
TTCGGCCATCGCCGACCGCGCGGTGATCCTGAACAAGGGCAGCAATGCCTGGGAGGGCCGGATTGCAGAGTTGCCTGCGGAAGTCGCGGACCGGTTCCTTGGGGTCTAGGTCGCGGCTGCAGCCTGCCAAGCCTGGCGGGAGATGCATGATCTGGCGCTGCGGCGATGATGAGCTGACTTAAGCCGCAGGCCGGCACAATGCCTGCCTGCTGGCATGACAAGCGTCCCGGCCTGCGGGCGGACGCTCATTTCGCCATCAGCCCCGGCAGCCAGGTGCCCACGGCGGGCTGCCAGACAACCAGCACCAGCACCGCCAGCTTGATCAGCAGGAAAGGGGTGACCGCTGCATAGATGTGCTTCATCCCGATGCCCTCGGGGGCGACCCCGCGCATCACAAAGAGCAAAAGCCCGAAGGGCGGGGTCAGCAGGCCGATCTCCATGGTCAGCAGATAGACCACGCCCAGCACCAGCTCGTTGATCCCCATCTGTGCCGCCAGCGGCACAAACACCGGCACCGTTACCATCAGCATCGAGACCTGATCGACGAAGCAGCCGAGCAGCAGCAGGATCACGATCATGCCGGCCAGCACCATGGTGGGGGTCGGGTCCACCGCGTTGATCGCCTTGATCAGCCCGTTGGTGGCGCCGCTGAAGGACAGCACCTGGGCAAAGGTCTGGCTGGCGGCCATGATGAACAGGATCATCACCGACAGCTTCACGGTTTCCATCAGCGCCTTGCCGATCTTGTCCAGTGACAGTGAACGGTAGGCCGCTCCGGTGCCAAGCGCGGCCAGGCAGCCGAGCGCCGCGGATTCGGTTGGGGTGGCAAAGCCCAGCAACAGGCTGCCGATCACCACCGCGAACAGCACCGACAGCGGCGCCACATAGATCAAGAAGGGGCGCCAGCGTTCCCCCACGGTCATTTGCGGCAGATCGTCGGGCGGCGCGGCCTTGGGGTCAAGCAGGCTGCGGGCCACGATATAGATCACAAAGGCCGCCGCCAGCAGCAGCGCGGGCATGACGCCTGCCACCAGCAGGCCTGCAATGGAAATCCCGGCAAGACTGCCGACCAGCACCGCCAGCGCTGACGGCGGGATCAGCATGGCGATGGCGCCCGAAGCCATGATCGGCCCCATCGCCATGGTTGGGTGATAACCCCGCTGCAGCATCCCGGGCATCAAGGTGGATCCCAGCATGGCGGTATTGGCGATGGTCGATCCGGACAAGGCGGCAAAGATGGTGCCGCCGAACACGGTGACCACCGAAAGCCGCCCGGGCACCCGCGTGACCACCCGCTCGATCGCGTCGATGGCGCGGTGGGCGATGCCGGTCTGGAACAGGATTTCCCCCATCAGGATGAACAGGGGGATCGGCGCCATCTGGAAATTGGCCACCGACTGGGTTGCGTTGCGTGCCAGCTGCAGCAGGCCGCGGTCGCCGCCCAGCACCTCATAGGCGCCGATCATGGTGATGGTGATGAAGGCAAAGGCCACCGGCAGGCCGATCAGCAGCAGCGCCGCCAGGCCGCCGAGCATCAGCGAAAGGGTGAGAATCCAGTCCATGGGCGGTCCTTTCAAAGGCCGGTGAGCGGCGCATCATCCGCGGCGGGGCGGAAAATCCTGAGCAGAAATTCAAACGTGCACAGCGCCATCGACAGCGGCAGCACGGTAAGGGTCCACCATTCCGGGAAGGTGAAGGCGGTGCGCACCATGGATCCGCGGGCAAGGGATTGCATCAGCGCCTGCGCGCCGGCCCATCCGAGGGCAGCGCAGGTGGCGGCGCCCAAAAGGCAGGCCGCCAGGGCAACCCGGCGGCGGGCGCGCGGCGGCAGCCCCTGGGTGATCAGGTCCACCTGCACATGGGCATTCAGGCGCAGCACCCAGGGGGCGCCGAGGAAGGCCGCCGCCAACAGCCCGTATTCAATGGCGTCGAGCGCGCCGTAGATCACCGGCAGGCCGAGGTTGCGCATCAGAACATTGAGCGGGATCACCAGGGTAATGGCGGCGAGGATGGCTGCGCTGAGCACGGCCAGGCCGGTGAGCAGTGCGCCGAAACTGCGGTCAAAACGGTTCATGGGCAGAAATGCGGGGCGGCGCCGGGCCGCCCCGGTTCCATCACTTCAGCAGGCAGGCCTGCAGCTTTTCGCCAAGCTGCGGGTCTGTCTTCATCACTTCGCCCCAGCCTTCGGTTTGCGCGGTGGCGCTCCACAGTTTGCCGTTCTCGCCGTCCAGTGTGATGGTCTTGATCCCGGCCTCGGCCTGGGCTTTGGCCTCGGCCTGGTTGCGGGCGATGTTTTCGGCGTTCTGGGCCTCGATCCAGGCGGCGCCTTTCTCCAGCAGGGCGCGCTGGTCGCCGCTGAGCCCGTTCCAGCTGTCGAGGTTTACCAGGAAGTTCACGTCGACCTGATAGAAGCCCGGGTCAACGCGGTAGGCGGTTTGCTCGTGCCAGCCGAGGTCCAGCACCCCCTGGCTGGGCCAGCCGTAGCCGTCGATCGCGCCGCGCTCCAGCGCGGTATAGACTTCGCCCGGCGCCGTGCGCACCAGCGTGGCGCCCAGTTTTTCGAACATGGCGCGGTAGACCGGTGTGGTGCGGATGGTCAGGCCACTCAGATCCGGCCCCTCCAGCGGCTTCGTCAGATATAGATGATAATTCATGTGATCGCCGACGCGGGCGAGGTATTTGACACCCATCTGGTCCTGGTGGACCTGGTCGATCAACTCGTAGCAGCCATTGGCGCGCTGGTCCTGAATGGTGTTCTGCGCCAGGTGCAGCGCATCGCCTGCGGGCAGCAGGTTCGGATAGTAGGCAGTGGTGTTGTTGGCGATGTCCACGATCCCCGCCTGCACCGCATTGCCCAGTTCAAAGGGCGGCACAGCTTCAGGCCCGCCGAGCAGGTCGATCTGCACGACGCCTACGCCGTTTTCGTTCACCCAGTCAACGAAAGCCTCGAAATCGCGGGAAAAAGTTGTCCCGGTGGCAAAGGCGGTCACCGCCTTCAGCGTGACCTCCCCGGCCTGGGCTGAAGCGGCGGCGAGCGTGGCGGCCCCCAGAAGGGCGGCGGCGGCAATCGTGCGAATGGTCATGTCGTTCTCCCTGGATGTGTGGCGGCGTCCGGACCGGGTGGTTTGCAGTCCCTTGTTTTTCCGGACACCTGAGAAAAAGCCTAGGTTCAGGTCGGTTTACCTTCAAGCACGAAGTTTTAGGCTTCAAGTAAGTTTATATGCAAACGCATAAAAAAGTTTCAAGCGCTGCTGTTTTGAGCGGCTGGCAGGCCGGGTGATTCGGGTTTTCCCCACCATCGGACGGCTTGCGGAGGGCGGGCCAGACGCTTGCCTGAGCCTGTTGCGCGCACGTCTCAGCGCTGCCCGGTGCAGCTTGCGCAGGGCTGATAACGGACGCCGCAGCTTGCCGCGGAAACAGGTTCAGCGGGGCGGCTGGGCCGGTCAGGCGGTGAAGCTCTGGATGGTCTTGAGCGCGCCGTCCAGCATCTCTCCCTTTTCGTCCTTGAGAGCGGCCTCGCGCAGGCGGGCCACCCATTGCGGGCCGTCTTCGCGGGCTGCCACCATACGGGCGCCCTGCATCACCTTGTCGAATTTGGAAAGGCCGCGGGCGTGCGTGTCCGAATAGCCCTTGATCAGGCGGCGGCAGCGGATCACCTCAACCGCCATGCCATAGCTCTGCGGCAGGTAGCCGAGTGCTGCGGCTAGCCATGCGTCCAGATGCGCCTGCTCTTGCGCGTGGCGCAGGCTGCGGCGGCGCCAGCTGCGCAAACCGCCGAGAACAAAGAGCAGCACAAACCCGCGCAAACTGTCCGTCCGGATGCGGCGGCCGTTGCTGAACAGCCGGTCGAGGCGGGCCATCCATTTCGGGCTGTTTTCCACCCGCGCGCCCAGGCGGGCGGGGAGCAGGCCCGCGATCTCCTCGGCGCGGGGATGCAGGTAGTCGGTGAGCGTCATCAATTTGCCCTGCGACCCCATCTGCAGCTCTATGCGGCCAAGGCGGCTGCTGCGGGTCTTGAGATCGGCCACCCGGATCACGTCATCATAGGCCATTGCAACGGCAATGTATTTCGCCGCCTCGCGGGACAGCTCATACCCCTTGTCGGCGCTGTCGCGGTCCAGCACGTTCTGCAACCGGTCCAGATATTCGGCCCCGTAGGCCGTGTCCTGAAAGTCCACCACCCTGCGCAGCCCCGGCACAGCCATGTCCTGGACCCTGGCCGGGAACTTGGACACCCGTTCCATCAGATCGCCCCAAGCGCGCAAAGCCTTGTCCGGGCCGGCAGGCTCTGCCGGTGCTTCTTCGGCGGGGGCGGGCTGCGGCCGTTCGCCATGCTCTGCCAGCTCGAACCCGGCGGCAAAGGCCCGCAGACTGGCTTCGACCCCCTTGCCGCCTGCGCGGACCGCGTCCTCAAACGCCGCGCGCGGGAAGGGCAGGGCGCCTGAGCCTGCCAGGGCACCGAACAGCGAGGCGGAGATCACTGACCCCGACTGCAGCGCAGCGCTTTCCATATCCGCCATCACTAGCTTTTTCGCTGCGGTCTCCGCGGCGGCGCGCACCTCCTCCGCGTCCGCCATGCCATCCCCGGGCACCATCTTCTCAGAAACTGCCAGCGCCCGGTGGGTCGAGGCGATCAGCGTGGTGCGGTCCGGGGTCACGAAGCCGCGCATGATGGCGCGGCCCGCTTCCATCATCTCGGCGGCGATCATGATGTCCACGTCGCCCTGGGCCGGCGCCAGCGAGAACACCGGATGCGGCACATCGCCTGGCGCCATTTCGACATAATAGATGGTGGCGCCGGTGCGCTGCGCCACGCCGGCCACCGATGTGGCCTGGGCGCTGTAGCCCTGGCTGCGGGCTAGGGACTCGATCCAGTTGGTCAGCACCCCGCCGCCCTGGCCGCCCACAGCGAGAATGGCGAGCTTGATTACGCTGTCCTGGACGAGGAGTTTGCCCCCCGCGGTGACCGGAAGTTCGATGGACATCAGGCAGTCTCCTTGGGTGCTGCGCCGGTAAAACTGAGGCGCCGCGCCGCGCGGCGGGCCTGCAGCCAGGAAATCAGGCGGCGGCGGACACCGGCCGCCCAGCGTTCAAACCCGCCCGGGTTATGCACCACGCGGGCCTCAAAGAAGGAGGGGCAGAGGATCGCGGCATCCGCGACCTCGCCGCAGTTGCCGCAGCCGACGCAGGACTGGTCGATATGGGCCACCGGGTCGTCGCGCAGCGGATCATCCAGCTTCTTTAGCGACAGGGAGGGGCAGCCCGACAGCCGGATGCAGGCGTGATCGCCGGTGCAGACGTCCTCATCGACGCCGAAGCGGGGGATTTCCACCCGCGCCCCGTCCTTCACCGCTTGGCTGCGCAGCGGCTTTTCGCGGCGCTGCCGGTTCAGCATGCATTCCGAGGAGGCGACGATCACCTTGGGGCCGCCGTAACCGGTGGTCAGCGCCTCGCGGATGGCCGCGCGCATCCTGGGGACGTCATAGGTGCGGTCGATGTGCCGGATCCATTTGACGCCGGCGCCTTCCAGCGCCTTGGTGATCGTGTTGTTGGTGGATTTGGTGGCGTTCTTTGCCCGGCTCGACGGGATGTCCTGTCCGCCGGTCGCCGCCGAATAGTAGTTATCGACGATGATCGCGACGCTGTCGGATTTGTTGAACACCATGTTGCCGATCGAGCTGCTGAGCCCGTTGTGCCAAAAGCCGCCGTCGCCGATGATCGAGATCGCGCGCTTGTCGCCGCCGCCGTCGAAGGCCGCGTTCGAGGCAGGACCCAGCCCGTAGCCCATCGTCTGCCCGCCGATTTCAAACGGCGGCAGCGCGGCAAACAGGTGGCAGCCGATATCGGCGGATATCTGATGCTTGCCCAGTTCCTGCTCGACCAGCTTCATCGAGGCAAAGATCGGCCGCTCCGGGCAGCCGGTGCAGAACCCCGGCGGGCGGATCGGCACGGTCTGGCTGAGGTCGGGGATTTCGGGGCGCGGCACATTCGGCGCCCGCACCTGGCCGGGCAGCAGGTGGGCGGCGTATTTGCGGAAGAAGCCGTCCAGCCCGTCCAGCATCACCTGGCCGGTGTATTCGCCGGCCTTGGGAAAGATGCCCTTGCCCTCCAGCCTGGTGCGGCTGCCCGCCTTGAACAGCATGGCGCCAAGCTGCTGCTCGATGAACTCGGGCTGGCCCTCCTCGATCATCAGCACCGCCTCCTTGCCCTCGCAGAAATCCAGGAGATCGCTTTGCACCAGCGGGTAGGCCACGTTCATCACATAAAGCGGCACATCGGTGTTGCCGCTGACATCGGCGAGGCCCAGCCGCTGCAGGGCGCGGATTACGCTGTTGTACATGCCGCCCAGGCAGATCAGCCCGGCCTTGCCCTCCGGCGGGCCGAAGCGTTCGTTCAGCCCCTGCTCCTGGATAAACTTCTCCGCCGCGGGCCAGCGGTTTTCGATCTTGTCACACTCGTGCTGATAGGACATCGGCGGCAGCACCACGCGGCTGAAATCGCGCTGCGGGTTCGCCAGCGCCTGGCGCACGGTCAGCGGCGGGCGCTGGTTGTCGCGGCACGCGAAGCTGCCTGTCACATGGCAGGAGCGGATCCGCACCATCAGCATCACCGGCGTGTTCGAGGCCTCCGACAGCGCAAAGCTGTCGCCAACCGACTTGACGATGGAGGGCAGGTTCGGGCGCGGGTCGAGCAGCCAGAATTGCGATTTCATCGCAAAGGCATAGGACCGCTCCTGCATGATCGAGGAGCCTTCGCCGTAATCTTCGCCGACGATGATGATGGCGCCGCCATTGACGCCGGAGGAGGCCAGGTTGGCAAGCGCGTCGGAGGCGACGTTGACCCCGACAGAGCCCTTGAAGGTGACCGCGCCGCGGATCGGATAATGGACCGAGGCGGCCAGCATCGCTGCGGCAGCCGCTTCGGAGGCATTGGCCTCGAACCGCACGCCGAGTTCACCCAGCAGGTCCTCGGCATCGGCCAGCACATCCATCAGATGCGAGATCGGCGCCCCCTGATAGCCGCCGACGTAGCCGACACCGTTTTCCAGAAGCGCCTTGGTGATGGCCAGAATGCCCTCGCCGGTGAAGGTGCTGCCCGCACCCTTCCGCAGATGCTCGACCTCAGCCTTGAATGATCTTTCGGCCATCGGCGCCTCCTTGGATGTGCCGGAGCAATGTTTCCGGGGTCAGAACGGGTTCACACGCACGTTGCGCAGGATCTTCTGCAGCGTGGCGGTAAAGGAGCGCTGTTCGTCCGGGCTGATGCCGTCGAACATCTGCGCGCTGGCGGACGCCACATGCGGCCACAGCTCCTCGTGGGTTTCCCGGCCTTGCCGGGTCATGAAGATGCGGGTGGCGCGGCTGTCGTCGGGATCGGTTTTTCGCTCGATCAGCCCGTCGCGTTCCAGTGCGTCAAGCGCGCGGCTGAGGGTGGATTGCTCCACCACAGCATAGACGGACAGGTCGCGGATCAGCAGCCCGTCCAGCACCGAGAGAACCGCCAGCGTCCGCATCTTGGCGGTGGTCAGCCCATGCGCGGCCATTTCCGCGCGCAGCGCGGCGTTGTAGCGGCCCATGATGCGGTTCATCAGGTAGGGCGGGAAGTTTTCCAGCCCGATTTCCCCCAGCCGCGGCAAGGGTTTGTTCTCTTCTGCAGGTGTGTGCGGGGCTGCGGTTTTGTCTGCCGTCATGCATCTGTCCTTTCTGCCAGCCTCAGGTCCGCGGTACCAGGGCCAGGGCCCGGATCGGGCTGCCGGTGCCGCGCTTGATTTTGAGCGGCGCGGCAATCAGCAGCGCGCCCTTGGGCGGCAGCTTGTCCAGATTGGCAAGCGAGGCAAGGCCGAAACAGTTGTCTCGGTGCAGCCGGTTGTGGGCCGGGTAGGGCGGCTCCATCGCGCCGGCCTGGCCTGCGTCGGTGCCGATGCACTGGCTGCCCCAGCCGGCGATGTTCTTCGACAGCAGATATTCCACCGCATCCGGCGTCGGCCCGGGGCTGTGCGGGCCGGTTTCATCCGCGTTCAGAAAGGCGTCCTCGTCATGCGCGCGCTTGTCCCAGTCGGTGCGCATCACCACCCATTCGCCGGCGTCGATGTCGCCGTGTTCCGCCTCCCAGGCCTTGATGTGGCCGGCGGTCAGCAGGAAATCGGGGTTTTCGCTGCTCTCCTTGGAGCAATCGATCACATTGACCGGCGCCACCAGGCGCTGCACGTCCAGCGTATCGGTGTAGCCGTCGCTGTGATCCTTGCCGGTGATCCAGTGGTGCGGGGCGTCGAAATGGGTGCCCGAGTGCTCACCCAAGACCATCCAGTTCCAGGCAAAGAACGGGCCGTCCTCGTCATATTCGCTGATCTTGTGGATCTCGACCCTGGGCGTGTTTTTGGCGAAATCCTCCGGCAGGCGCAGGATCGGCGTCTCGGGCCCCAAGGTGCCGGAGCAGTCCACCACTTCGACTTCTCCCGACAGGATCATCGCGCCCAGTCCGTCCAGTGCATTGGCTGCAGTCATGTTCTCTCTCCTGTTGCGCGCGGTCTGAACGCCGCTTCGTGCTTTTGGTGAAGCACTTCCACGAGGAATATACATGTATTTGCAAATTTCCAAGAGGTTTAATTCCCGGGGCCGCAGCGTGGCCTTGGTTGTGGATGCATTGTTTGCGGCTAGCAGCGGGTGCCCGGACTGGGCCGCGTAGCAGGCGAACAGGCTCGAAAATTCTTTAAAAGATGTGCGCTTGGTTAGGTTTCCGCGGCTTCCAGGGTGCGGATTCTAGTTTTCATGTGCGAGCAGCGCTGCCCTTTGGGCACCCCGCTGCCAGTCCAACAATATGCATTTGCAATTATTTAGTTGCTGCCATTGATCTTGGTTGACGGCCCCGCGGGCATCTTTGTCTCTTTGAGGACAGCCGCCAGCGCACCGCAGAGCGAAGATTCAGGTGCGCTGTCCAGCGGACAATAAACCAATTTCATAGAGCGAGAGCAGAGCGTGGCCGCAGGCGTATTCTGCGGCGATGAAAGACCCGCCCCAATCTTGCGGCATTCCGAAAGAGTACGCAGCGGATCAGGAAAAAGGAATGCGGCCTGTAATCAGACTTATGTAAAATTAACGCCGGGTTCTGCTGAGCGGTTTCCCCCGGCAGGCGCCGGGGGAATGCGTCTTCAGGCGGTCAGGCGGTGCGGTTCGCCTTGGAACCCGTGAACCGGAGCAGCTCCGGCGCCGCCCAGATCGAAGCGGCCGACGATGTCGGTCAGGCTTTGCGATTCGTTCTGCAGCAGCTGGCTGGCGGCGGCAGCCTCTTCCGACATGGCGGCGTTCTGCTGGGTCATGCTGTCCAGCTGATGCATGGCGCCGTCGATCTTTTCCAGCCCGCGCGACTGCGCGCGCACGCCGTCGGCAATTTCCGTCACCAGCCCGGACACCGCCGAAACCTGCTCGATGATGCTGGTCAGCGCATCGCCTGCGCGGCCCACCATGGCCACGCCGTTGGCGACATGCTCCTCGCTGGCGGAGGTCAGCCCCTTGATCTGGCCGGCGGCGTTGGACGCGCGCTGCGCCAGCGCCCGCACCTCGGAGGCAACCACGGCGAAGCCTGCGCCGGCGGGGCCTGCGCGGGCGGCCTCGACGCCTGCGTTCAGCGCCAAGAGGTTGGTCTGGAAGGCGATGTCGTCGATCATGTTGATGATCTTGGAAATCTCCGCCGAGGCCTGCTGGATCTGGTCCATGGCCTCCACGGCGGAAGTCACGACGTCGGTGCTCTGCTCCGCCTCGCTGCGGGCGCCGCGCATGGTTTCGTCCATCCGGCCTGCGCGGTCGGCGGTGTCGCGGATGCCGCCGGTCAGCTCGCGGATGGCACCTGCGGTTTCCTCCAGCGTGGCGGCCTGGCTTTCGGTGCGGTGCGCCATCTCGGTGGCGGCGCCGCGCTGCTCCTCGGAGAAGCGGCCGACGTTTCCGGCGGCGCCGACCACCTCAGCCATGGAGCCGCGCAGCCGCTCCAGGCTGCGGTTGAAGTTCTCCCGTAGGGTTTCGTAGTGGCCGTCGAACGGTGCCTGGATATCGCAGGCCAGGTTGCCGCGCTGCAGTTCCGACAGGGCCGCGCTCATGCTTTCGACCACGGCGGCGGTGTGGCGGGCGGCCTCCACCTCGCGGGCGGCGGCCTCATCCGCCTCTTTCAGCTTGCCGCGGAACGTGTCGAGGCTGCGCGCCAGGTCGCCCAGCTCATCGCCGCGGGCGAGGCCTTGGATTCCGGTGTCGTAATCGGCGTCGGCCAGCGCATTGGTGGCCTCGCGCAGGGCGTGGATCGGGCGGGTCACGCTGCGCGCCGCCAGCCAGGAGACGCCAACCGCCGCCAGGAGCGCGGCGCCGATCATCGCGGCCGCGATCATGCGGATGCGCTCCACCACGGCAAAGGCGGTGTGCTCATCGGTTTCCAGCACCAGCGACCAGTCGAAACCCGGCAGGTCCAGCGGCATCACCTGGGCAATGGCGCGTTCCCCCAGCGAGGAGGCAACCCCCGCAAACTGGCCTGCTTCACGCGCCTTGGCAGCCTGGATCTGCGGCGTGTTAGGCATCTGCTGCAGCACCGGGAACAGCCCGCCGACAGAGGACGGGCTGCGGGCCAGCCCGTCGCTGCTGACCACATAGATGTTCTGGTGGGTGCCGCCCGACAGGTTGCTGGTCAGCGCCTTGATGATGCCCGCACTGCCCAGCTGGATGGCAATCACCCCGGCGATTTTGCCATTCTTGGCGAACACCGGCGCGGCCATGAAGGCGGCAGCATCCGCGCTGTGGCTGTAGGCGGCAAAGTCCGCCACCGCGACGCTGCCTGCCTCAGCCTCCAGCGCCGTCTGGAACACCTGCGCAAGGCCGCTGCCCGGGGATTCTTCTATGCCGGTCAAAAAATCCCCCTGCTTCTTGACCGAGTAGACCACCTGCCCCTTGGGGGTGATCAGGTAAAGGTCCTGATAGCCGTTCAAGCGCAGGCTTTGCAGGAAGGTCGGGTGGTAGGTGACATGCGACTGGTTGTAATAGGAGCCGTCGCCCGCATCCGTCAGCTCCTCCCGCTGGTCTGCGGGGTTGGGGTTGCCAGCGGCATAGGTCTGTTTCAGATAGGCGATGGGGTCCTCTTCCTCGACCATGCCGATCACCCGTTCGAAATTGCTGATCGCGCGGAAAACCGCGGGCTGGCCTGCCAGGCTGGACACATCCGAGCGCGCGGCCTTGATCAGGAACGCCAGCGCCTGGGCGCCGGACTTGGCCTCGATCTCCTGGGCGGCAAAGGCGTTTTCCCGGATGCTGCGCTCTGCCATGGAATAGACCAGCACCGACACGGTGACCAGGAAGACACCCGTCAGCGCCACCATGATCAGCGGCAGTTTCAGTTTCAGCGGCAGTTTCGTCAGTCGGGGCATTGGCCAGGGTCTCCTGCGGTCTTTGGCGCCCGGGCAGACCGGGGCCTTGAGGAGACTTAACCCGGAAAGTCCTGAAGAAAGTGTGTACCGTGAACGGCCCGCAAATGAAGTTTTCCGGAATTTCCGCGGAAATGATGCCGCAAATTTGAATCGTGCCTCGGGGCGGCGGTTTCTTGGCAGCAAGCCCTTTACGCTAAGGCTATTCTGCCCAATGGATCCTGGTTCGCGGGCGCCGGGGCTGACGCAAACCGGCAGGCTGGGCCGTGTTCACATTCGGTGACTTCACATCAGTGAAGTTTCCGCAAAAGCAAGCCGCGGCGGCTGCCTGGCGGCGCCTGCGGCGGGTTTTCACGTTGTCATTCCCGCCAAACCGGACCAAAAATCAGCCATGGACAAAAAAGACCACGACATCCTGCGGCTGATCCAGTCGAATGCGCAACTGACCGCCGAGGCGATCAGCCAGGAGGTTGGCCTGTCGGCGCCTGCGGTGCAGAAGCGGCTGAAGAAGCTGCGCGATACCGGCGTGATCGCGAAGGAAATCGCCGTCCTGTCGCCCGCTAAGCTGGGCCGCGAGATGACGGTGATCGTGCAGGTGGTGCTGGAGCGCGAAAGCCGGATGCACCTGGATGCCTTCAAGCGCAAGATGCGGCAGGCGCCGCAGGTCCAGCAGTGCTATTACACCACCGGCGAGGCGGATTTTATCCTGGTGGTCATCGTCAAGGACATCAAGGAATACGAGACCTTCACGCAGGAATACTTCTTTGATGAATCCAATGTCAGCCGGTTCACCTCCTCGGTGGTGATGGACCGGGTCAAGGTTTCGCTCGATATACTGTGATCCGGGCCGCGCCAGGTTTCACTTTGGAGCGGTCCGGACCTCCGGGTGCAGGTTTCTGTAGGGCACCGTGCGCAGATCGCAGGGGAATACTCCCGGTGCGGCAACCGGGTGGACGGCGCTGGCGAGCGGCTCGAAATCGGCGCGGAAATGGGCGGTGCTTTTGACGCAGACGGTGCGGTATTCTGCAGGCTCCAGCCCGATATGGGTGAAATGCGCCAGATCCAGGCACTGGTTGCGAAGGCTGGTCACCACCAGCGTGATGTCCGCCCCGGTCCCCAGCAGCCGCAGCGCCGCCGTCGGGCCAAGCGCGGCCACCCCGCCGCCGTACATCTCTCCGGTATAGCGGCAGCGGCCGTCGCCAAGCGCGAGAACCTGAAATTCCGCGTCAAAGGGCTGGTCGCCTGCCGCGCCTGAGCGTCCGCCAAGTGCTGTGCGGAATTTGCCGCCCTGCCCCGCCTCATGTGCAGCCGCGGCGGCCGCGGGGTCATGAAACAGCCCCATCAGCACGCGCTGCGCCCCGGCCCGGGCCAGCGCGGCCAGCAGGCCGGTGGTGTCGGATGTGCCGCCTGCGCCCGGATTGTCCTGCACATCCGCCAGCACCACCGGTTTGCCCCTGTGCGGCTGGCAGGCGAGTTCCGCCGCTTGCTCCGGCGTCAGCATCGGGTGGCTGGACTGCCGCTCCAGCCTGGCGAACAGGCCGGCAATATGGTCCGCGGCCTGCGCAGCGGCCCCGGCAGTCCGGGCATAAGCCACGCAGGAGGGTCGTGTGTCCGGGAAATCCGCCGCGGTGAATCCCAGCGCGATGTCCGCCAGCACGCCTGCCTGCTCCAGCGGCGGCAGCACGGCATACAGCTCCCGCCCCGGTGCAGCGCTGGTGTACTGCGCATGCAGCGGGATCAGATAATCCATCTGCCGGAACGCCTTGTGCAGCGTGCCACCCGCCAGCAGGTGCTGCAGGACCGGGACACAGCGGGCGCCGGTTTCACCCATGTCGAGGTGCGGGTAGGTGCGGTAGATCGCGATGTAGTCCGCCAGCTCCACGGTGGCAGGCGAAATATTGGCGTGCAGGTCGAGGCTGACCGCGATGGGCAGTTCCGGCCCAGCCCAGGCGCGCAGCCGCCGCAGGATTTCGCCCTCGCCGTCGGGGTGGCTTTCACTCACCATCGCGCCGTGCAGGTCGAGGAAGATGCCATCGAGCGGCCCGGCGGCACGCAGCCCGTCCAGGATCATGCCGCAAATGGTGTCAAAGGCGTGATCGGTCACATGCGCCGAGGGTTCCGCCGCGCACCACAGGATCGGGGCCAGTTCCATACCCGCCTCCTCTGCCGCGCTGGCAAAGCCTGCGATGGGCAGGTTCATGCCGCGGGTCTCGGCGATTACCGCGTCGCCACGCAGCATGGCTGGCCAGGAATCCGCCATCTCGAACTCTGCCAGCCCGGCCTTGGTGGTGCCGAAGCAATTGGTTTCATGCTGAAAGCCCGCAATGGCGATCCGCGGTTTGGCCTGCATCATGCCTGTTCCTGCCCCCAGACAGTCTGCCCGCGGCGGATGGTGCGGGCGACTTTGGTGGTTTCGATGGCGTCCGGGTCCTCCAGCGGATTGCGGTTCAGTATTGCGAAATCCGCCAGCTTGCCCGGTTCGATGGAGCCGCGGGTGCCTTCCTGAAACACCTGCCAGGCGGCGTCGATTGTCTGGGCGCGCAGAGCTGACAGAACGCTGATCCGCTGCGCCTCGCCCAGCCGCCGCCCGCTGGCGGTCAGCCGGTTCACCGCGCAATGGGCCAGGTGGATGGGCCGCGTCGGCGTTACCGAGGCATCATTATGGATAGTGTAGCGCACGCCAAACCGCTCTGCCGACGCGCAAGGGGAAATCCGTTCTGCCCGCTCAGGCCCCAGGAAGGTGTCGTAATGGCGGTCGCCCCAGAAATGCACATGCGCCGGGAAGAAGCTGACGGTCATGCCGAGCTTTGCCATCTGCTGCAATTGGTCGTCACGCAAGGCTTGCCCGTGGATGATGGTGTGGCGGTGATCGGCGCGCGGATTGTCTTGCAGCGCCGCCGCCACCGCGTCGATGAACATCTGAGCCCCGGCATCGCCGTTGCAATGGCAGTGGATCTGGAAGCCCAGATCATGCAGCTTCTTCACTTCGCGGCGGTGTTCGGCGGTATCCGCATAAGACATTCCGCAGGGGTGCGCCGGATCCACCGGCTTGTGGTACGGCGCGCTGAGCAAGGCGGTCTGCAATTGGAACGCCCCGTCGGTGAACAGCTTGCGCGGCCCAAGGGTGAAATGCGGGTTGCCGGGCCAGTCCAGCGCATCGGGGCCTTTGCTCAGCGCTGGTTCCAGTTTCCCGATCGGCAGCAGCATCAGGTCATATCCGGGGTCCTGATCAGCGGGCAGCGAGGCGAAATGCTCCAGCATATCCCGCGTGGCCCAGGCGTTCTGGGCGTAGGTGACGCCATGCGCCAGGTACTCGTCGCGGCAGCTGTTGAACCCGGCCCAGAAGCGGTCGCGGTCAATCAGAAAATCGGTATCGCCCATCTCCCCCATCGCTGACAGGCCTTCGATCAGCCCGGTCAGCGCGCCTGTATCAGGGTCGCGGCCAAAGCGGCCGCCCAAGGGATCGGGCGTGTCGCGGTTGACACCGCGGCGCTCCAGCGCCAGCGAATTGGCCGCGCCGTTGTGGCCGGAGGCATGAATGACCCAGACGGGATGCTCAGTTGAGACACTGTCCAGCTCGGCGCGTGTCGGCATTCGGCCCTCGGCAATGGCGGTATTGTCAAACAGCACCCCCATCACCCATTCCCCGGCAGGGGTTTCGGCTGCCTTGGCCCGCAGCCGGTCCAGCGCGGTGGGGATATCCGGGCAGTCGCCGCTGGGGGCAGAGGCCAGGTTGACCCGGAACAGCCGGATGAAGCCGGGATCGGGGAAATGCCCGTGCGGGTCGATGAAGGCGGGGATCAGGGTCTGGCCCCTCAAATCCACTTCATCGGTGCCCGCAGGCATCTGCGCGCGCAGGTCCGCCTCAGGGCCAACAGCGCGGATGATCTCGCCTTCGGTCAGCACCGCCTGGGCGCAGGAATTGGCCGCGTCCATCGTCAGGACAGCGCCGTTGAAGTACAATGTGCTGGTCATGGTCTTTCAGGTGTTGAGGGGTTTCGGGCGGAGAGCCGTCAGCTCAAGGGCGCAAGGCAGCGCAACCCGTGGCCGTTTTCGACCTCCCATTGCGGGGTTTGACTGCAGACCTCCTGCGCGAAGGGACAGCGTTCGCGGAACTCGCAGCCCTTGGGTCGGCGCAGCAGGCTGGGCGGCTCGCCTTTCAGCGCGATGCGCTCCAGCCGGGCATCGGGGTCGGGTTCCGGGTTCGCCGACAACAGGCACCGGGTGTAGGGATGGCGCGGCTCCTTGAAGATGGCCTCGGTGGTGCCTTCCTCGACCAGCCGGCCCAGGTACATGATGCCCATCCGGTCGGCCACGTGGCGCACGACGTTCAGGTTGTGGGTGATAATCACCATCGCCAGCCCCAGCCGTTCGCGCAGGTCGTTCATCAGGTTCAGAAGCTCCCCCTGCACCGACACGTCCAGCCCCGCAGTGGGTTCATCCGCCAGGATCAGCTTGGGCTCCAGCGCCAGTGCCCGGGCCACGCCCACCCGCCGTGCCTGCCCGCCGGACAGCTGATAGGGATAGCGGTCGGCGAAATGCGCAGGCAGGTTCACCATCTCCAGAAGGCGTTTGGCTTCGGCGTCCAGATCGCGGTCTTTCATGCCCTGGATGCGGTAGGGTTCGGTGATCAGGCTGCGGATCGTCAGGCGCGGCGACAGGCTGCCGACCGGATCCTGGAACATCATCGCGATGTCCTTGCGCAAGGGGCGCAACTCCCGTTCCGAGGCGCCGCGGATCTCGCGGCCGTCGAATTTGACCGACCCCTCCTGCGCCGGGGCAAGACCGGCGATTGCGCGGATCACCGTGGTCTTGCCAGAGCCGCTCTCGCCCACCAGGGCATAGGTCTCGCCCGGCTCCACGGTGAAGCTGACACCGGCCAGCACATTGACCGGGCCATAGCTGGTTTTCAGGTTTTTGACATCCAGCAGGCTCATTCTGCGGCCTCCTTGTGGTTCAGCCAGCAGGCGGCGTGATGGCCGTCTTTCAGCTGTGTCAGCGGCGGCACCTCAGCCTCGCAGCGCGGCATCGCCTGGTCGCAGCGGTCGCGGAAGATGCAGCCGCCGGGCAGGTTGGCCAGGTCCGGCACCTCGCCGGGGATCGTTGGCAGCACGCGGGCGCGCTCCTTGATGTGGCCCGGGTCGCAGTCGATCAGGCGGCGGGTGTAGGGGTGCTTGGGATCGTGGAAAATCTCGCGCACCTCGCCGCTTTCGACCACGGCGCCCGCATACATCACCACCACCCGGTCGCAGAGTTCGGCAATGACGCCCAGATGGTGCGAAATGAACAGGATGGCGCAGTTGAACTGCTGCTGCAGCTCCTGCAGGCGCTCGATGATCTGCACCTCCAGCGTGGCATCCAGCGCCGTGGTCGGCTCATCCGCGATCAGCAGGTCCGGTTCCGACATCAGCGCCATGGCGATGGCGATGCGCTGGCGCATGCCGCCGGAGAATTCGTGCGGGAACTGGTCCAGCCGCGCCTCAGGGTCAGGGATGCCCACCGCGCCGAGCATCTGCGCTGCGCGGGCGCGTTTTTCGGCCTTGGACGCCTTGGAGCGGTGCTGGATATCCAACATCTGCTGGCCGATCGACAAGACCGGGTTGTGGGTCTGCATCGGGTCCTGGAACACGATGGAGATGTCAGCGCCGCGCAGATCGCGCATCTTGCGCTCCGGCAGCTGCAGCAGATCCTGGCCCTTGAACCGCACCTCGCCCTGGCGGAACCGTGTGTTTGGCGCGGTCAGCCGCAGGATCGAGGAGATCAGGGTGGACTTGCCGCAGCCGCTTTCACCGACGATGCCGACAATCTCGCCCTTGCGGACGTCAAAGGAGATATCGCGCAGGGCCTTCAGGTCACCGCGGGCGGTCTCATAGTCGACACTGAGGCGGTCGATTTCCAGAAGCGTATCAGTCATCGCTGTTTCCTCAGTTTCGGGTCAACCACATCGCGCAGGGACTCGCCCAGGAAGGTGAAGCCAAGGGTTGCCAGGATGATCGGCAGTCCGCCGCCCACCACCAGCCAGGGGGTCTGGCGGATCAGCGAATAACCGTCCTTCAGCAGTGCGCCCCAGCTGGGTGTCGGCGGTTTCACCCCGAGGCCGAGGAAGGACAGCCCCGCCTCCAGCGCGATCACAGTTGGGATATCCATCGCCGCCAGCACCGCCAGCACGCCGACGATATTGGGCAGCATGTGCACGCCCAGAATGCGCTTCATGCTGGCGCCCATGGAGCGTTCGGCCAGGATGAACTCGGAATTGCGCAAGGTCAGTGTCTGGGTCCGCGCCACTCGGCCATAGGTCGGGATCGAGGTCGCCATGACCACAAACACAACGGTCTGCAGGCTCGGCCCCACCAGCGCCACCACGGCCAGCGCAAACATCACGGTCGGGAAGGAGCGGATGGTGTCAAAGAGGAGCATCAGCAGGTTGTCGAGCCATTTCGGCCCATAACCTGCGATCATGCCCAGCGTCAGGCCAATGGCCATGGCGCCAAAGACAGCCGGCAGGGCAACCTGCAGCGCCACCTGGCCGCCCGCAATCACGCGGGAAAACGTATCGCGGCCCAACTGGTCGGTGCCCAGAAGATGGGTCCAAGAGGGTCCCTGCAGCCGGTCCTTGATGTTCATGCCAACCGGATCGAAGGGCACGATCCAATAGGCGAAGATTGCGCAGAACACGATGGTGCCGACGATGATCAGCCCCATCAGCCCCAGCGGGTCGCGGGCGACGCCGGTGACGATCTGGCCCAGTTCGGAACGGGATTTTGCCATATCTCACGCCCTCCTTATGCTGCCGTGCGGGCACGGGGATCGAGCCAGGCGTTGATCAGATCAGCCAGCGCGGTGGAGACCACAAACAGGCCGGTCGAGATCAGCACCGATCCCATCACGATCGGGTAGTTGCGGGTGGTGATCGAGTCGATCACCAGCTTGCCCAGGCCGGGGCGGGCAAAGACGATCTCGGCAAAGACGGCGGAGGACAAAAGGAACCCCATGCCGACGCCGATCACCGTGACCACCGGCAGGATGGCGATGCGCAGCGCATAGACCATCACCACCCGGCGTTCATGAATGCCAAAGGCGCGGGCGGTGCGGATATGGCTCTCGCCCATCACCTCCAGCATCGAGGCGCGCACCAGCCGGGCGATATAGCCGACCCAGCTGAGGCCGATGGCAAAGGCGGGCAGCACCAGGTGGTCAAGACGGCCCCAGAAACCCTCGCCTGCGCCGATGGCCGGGAACCACTGCAGGTTCACCGCAAAGATCAGCAGCGACAGCAGCGCAACAACAAAGGCGGGCGCGGCGACAAAGCTGACAGAAAGCGCGGCAGCAACCCGGTCGATCAGTGTGTTGGGGTGCGCCGCGGCATAGGCACCCAGCCCAATGCCCAGCAGTGCCGACCAGATGATCGAGGCAAAGATCAGCGCCAGCGTGTGCGGCAGCTGCTCAAAGACAATCGCGGTTACCGACCGGCCCGAGAACACGTCGATTCCCAGATCGCCCTGCACCAGGTTGCCGTAGAAGATCAGCAGCTGTTTCCAGATCGGTTGGTCCAGCGCCAGTTCCGCCGTCAGCCGCGCCTGCAGCTCTGGCGTGGCGCGCGGGCCCAGCATGATCTGGACCGGATCGCCGGGCACCGCGCGGATCATCAGGAACATGACGGTGACCGCCACGATCAGGATCAGCAGTGCCAGCCCGAACCGCCGGGTTGCATAAAGTAACATGGCCGCATGGCTCCCTTGGTCTCGCGGTGCGGATGAAAACGGCACGGCTGCGCCGCATACTGCAGCCGTGCCAGGTCAGGCCCGGGGGGAGGACCGGGCCTGAGGGGAGGATCAGGCCTTGCCGAAGTAGCGCAACAGCGCCAGCCCGTCGGGCCGCAGCGCCGGCACAACACCTGCCGAGTGGATCACCGGCGTCGCCTCATGGGTCAGGAACCGGTAGGCGCCGCTTTCCTCCATCAGATCCTGCGCCCGCCGGTACATTTCGTCCCGTTTGGCCAGGTCGGTCAGCTGCGAGGCCTCGGCGTGGATCTTGTCGAACTCCTCATTGCTGAATTGCTCCCAGTTCCAGTGGCCGACCTGATCGGTGGTGAACCAGGAGGTCGCGTAGTACGGGTCCGGGGTCATCGAGTAGCGGTTCAGCACCAGCTGCAGGTCCTCGTTGTCGGCGCTGGCCCAGAAGGCACCGGATTCCAGCACGTTGACCTCAACCGTGATACCGATCTGCGCCAGCGTCGCCTGGATCACCTGCGCCGCGGTGGTGAAGGTGGTCTTGTTTAGCGTGTCGAGCTTCAGCGTGACGTTGGTCTCACCGGATTCCGCCAAGAGCTCCGCGGCCTTGGCAAAATCCGCCTGCGGCGGCACCAGCGATTGCGGGCGGTGGCCCGCCAGGCCCGGCGCGATGATGCCGGTCGAGGGCTCGACGGCACCGAAATAGGCAGCTTCCAGGACCGAAGGCACGTCAATCGCGTGCTGGATCGCCTGGCGCAGTTTCTTGTTCTGCAGCTTGGGGTGGTCCAGGTTCATGCCGAGCCATGCATAATACAGCGACGGGTACTCCAGCAGTGTGCCGCCGTTCGGCACACCGGCGCGGTAACGCTCGACAGAGCCGAGCGAGACGCGGGTGAAATCCAGCTCGCCTGCTTCAAAGGCGATTTCAGCGGTGTTTTCATCGTCGATCGGCAGGATCTCAATGGTGTCCCATGCCGGCGCTTCGCCCTTCCAGTCCGGGTTGCGCTTGAGCACGGTCTTTTCCTTCGGCGACCAGCTGTCGCGCAGGTAGGGGCCGGATTCCGCCAGCGGATCGGTGGTTGCTTTGCCGCCTGCGGCCTCCCAGGCCTTTTTCGACACGATGTTGCCGGTGATATAGGGCAGCGCGATGGACCACAGCGGCGCAAAGGGCTCTTTCAGCACGATGGTGCCTTCCCGTTCGCCGGTCACTTCCACGTGGCTCAGCGGCCCCATGTCGGGCTTGTTGGGGCTGTCGGTGGCCTCGTCCACGATCCGTTCAAAGCTGAATTTCACGTCTTCGGCAGTCATTGCCCCAAAGCCATTGGTAAACCCGATGTCGTCGCGCAGCGCGAATTTGATGTGGGTGTCGTCGCCCTGCTCGATCATCGCAGCGGCGTCCATCTGCCAGTCCCATTCGCGGCCCGGCTTGTACTGGATCAGCTTGTTGTAGATCGAGGCATGGATTTCCTCGTCGATCACGCCCTTGGAGAAGGCCGGGTCGATGCTTTGCATGTCGCCGTAGGAGCGCACCCGCAGGGTGCCGTCTTCCGCCGCCATGGCGCGGTTGCCCAGGCCCATGGGCAGCGCCGCCGCCGCCCCCAGCGCCGTGGCGCCCTTCAGAAATCCGCGGCGTCCCAGCGCCGTCTTGGTCCATTCGATCTTCATGGTGTCCTCCCTTGGATCAGATCAGCTCCGCCTGTGCTCCTCCGGTCTGCTTGCGCCTCGCGGCGCGGCCCTTGGCGGGCCTTTCAGCAGGTTTCGGTTTCCCCAAGTCCAGACGGCTTGGTTACAGAAAACGCCTGTTTCGCGGATTGAGGAACTGTGCAAACATGCGCGAACCGGCGCGGTATGCATCATCCCCGCGTCAGTTCGCGAAAGGAAATCGGCCATGCCGGAAAATTTTTCTGAAAACCTGCGTTCGCTCTGCGCAGAACATGGCAGCATTGCGCAAATCTGCCGCGAGGTCGGAATCAACCGGCAGCAGTTCAATCGCTACCTCAACGGCTCCAGCCTGCCCGCAGCCCATAACCTGCGACGCATTGCCCGCTATTTCGAGATTCCCGAGGCGCGGCTGTTTGCCCCCCAGGCGGAATTCGAGGCCCAGCTCAGCGACGCCGCCCGCTCCACGCCGCCGGGACCCAGCGACAGTTTTCTGGAGCCCTTCCGCGGCCAGCAGCGCAATCTGAAGCGCTATCTGGGCTTTTACCATGCCTATTTCCGGACACCCTCCTGGGGCGAGGGGATCTTCTGCTCGCTGACCCGTTTCATCGAGAAGGACGGGTTTATCCTGTCGCGCAACCTGGAAATCGCCCATGATCCAGCGCAGAGCATCCGGCAAATCTCGCGCTACGAAGGCATGGTGACCCAGCGCGGCAACCGGCTGTTCATCACTGAGCATGAGCGCGCCCACGAGGGCAGCGTGGCGCAGACCATCCTGTTCTCGGCGCACCGGCAGCAGCTGAAATACCTGCGCGGCATGACCATGGGCGTGGCCTGGCGCCCGTTCCCGCGCCCTTATGCGGCACGGGCGATCTGGAAACGGCTGGATGAGCGGGTGTCGGCGCGCGAGGCGATTGCCGCCTGCGGCGTCTACCCGGTGCGCAGCACGCGGATCGATCCGACCGTCAGGAATTACCTGGAATCCGCGGCCAAAGAGGATCTTCCCGACATGGCTGGAGGCGTCCTGCTCTGAACCGCGCCGGCCAAAACTTTTCCGCAAAAGTTTTGGCATATTCCTTGGTCAAGGAATTTGACCCGGGTGCGGTCAGCGGCCGGTTCCCTCCAGGGCGTCCTCGTCCCCTTCGGGCATCTCCTCGATCAGCCGTGTCTCCAGCAGCTGTCCGTTGCGGTAGAGCACCGGATAGGCGACGGCGGCGATGTGGCTGTTGAACTCGCGCAGGGCGCG